>NZ_CAJTYX010000035.1 GCF_910583865.1 uncultured Muribaculum sp. | reverse complement strand
TGCCTTTCAAGATGTTGGACTCTCTGATTTATGGTTTAGCGGACAGTAATAAAAATAAATGCGAGGGTGTGTCATAATGGCTCATCTGGGTCGTCGCTATCGACATTCGGCTTTGGTCACGTAGGGAACTACGCTCCCATCAGCCTCAGTCTCAGCTCCTACCATCTGAGGCCATTCTCTGCAAAGCAGAGCGCTTCGCGATGACTGACAGCACCCTCCCGTCCGGACACAAAAACGGCGGTATGCCGAATTTCGACACACCGCCGAGGTGGCAAAGCTAAAATAATCGGGTTGAGGAGGGGGAGGGTGGATTGGTCAGTCGAGGCGGGAGAGGTCGAAGTCGACGAGGATGGGGCAGTGGTCGGAGGGATGCCAGAAGTTGCTGAGTTTCTGCGGGTCGCGGCGCGGTGTGGTGTAGTCGTCGCGGATTACTTCGGCACGGGTTATGCAGTTGTAGAGCGGCGGGGTGCAATAGAGGTAGTCGATGCGCTTCGCGCCGTGGATGGTAGAGACGAGGCTGTCGGGATATTTCTTGGAGATGACGTCGATATAGGGTGTGGTTTCGAGCACGTAGTCGTGGCAGAGGAACGCGGATGTGTCGGCGGGAAGGCGGTAGAATCGGTTGTCGAGGCGCGATATGGCGTTGAAGTCACCCATCATCATCCATAGCTGCGTGTCTGCACCGGGACGGGTGCTTATGGTGTGGCGGCAGATGTATTCCATCTCCGTTCGGCGGTAGCGGTCGCCACCGTTGGCTGCCGCGTCGGCCTTGCGGGCGTCCTTGCCGACGTTCCATGCATAGCGCTGGGGCCATGTGTGGAGGGTGACGATGTTGACGTTGTGGCCGTTCTTGCAGATGGTAGCCCATCCGGCACCGTGGCTCACGACGGTGTCGGCGTTGCCAGTGATGCGTTCGACGTTTTCGATAGGGTAGCGTGAGGTAATTACTTGGGGGAAGTTGTCGCGGTGGCCGCCTTTGTAGACGTAGGGGTGTCCATAGCGTGCGGCGAACTCTTCCCAATGCGCGGGGAAGTGGCGCTCGGCGTCATCGGTGATGCGTTCGGCGGAGGCTGTGCGGTAGTTGGTCGATGCCTCGGCCCAGACGCATATGTCGGGGTTCTGTTCCTTTACGAATTCGAGGAAGTCGCGGTAGCCGTCGCACTGGCCCGACCACATGGCGTTCTGTATGTTCCAGTAGAGCAGGCGGAGGTTGGTGGAGTCGTTGTCGTGGGCGCCGACAGAGGTGTCGTGGTGCGGTGCGGCCGCCGTAAGCGCTATTGCGACGGCTATGAGCGCGGGAAGGAGGATGCGGGTGGGTTTCATTGGTTTTAGGTTGATATATAGCGTGAGGGTATTTCGAAACGCTCTAATGTAGGGATGCTCCGGGGTGCATCCCTACATTAGATGAGCGTCTTGCAAAGCGATTTATTGCATTAGAAGTTGGTGCTGTCGGTCCAGCCGGGGTTCTGCGAGAGGGCGCCCCCGGAGAGGACGCGCTCGCTTGCGGGGATTGGCCAAAGGTAGTCGCGGTCCTCGTTCCAGGTCAGGCTGAAGTTGGGAAGCGCGCGGATATAGCCGGAGCTGCCTTCGGTGAGCACTATGTCCTTGCCGATTTTCTTGTAAGTGCCTTTCCATGTGGTGGGTTTGGCATCGGAAGAGATGAGGAGGTCGTTCTTGCCGTCGCCATCCATGTCATACTCGCCCTCGGCGGGGAAATATATGCCGTAGAATGGCTTTGTGAGCTGTTCGCCCTCTTTCCAACGGAATATGTCCCACATGCGGAATCCTTCGAGACACAGCTCGACGGTGCGCTCGCGGCGAATCTCGAGAATCACGCCCGTATTGGCGCTCCGGGTGACGTTGGGATAATATTCGAGCATCAGCGGGTCGATATCGGCGTTGGCGTCGGTCATCGACAGGTGCTGCATGCCGACACGGTCGCGGATCTTGTTGACCGACTTGTCGAGGTCGGGCTGAGTGAGCGTGCCCAGTTCGGCCTTTGCCTCGGCGAAGTTGAGGTAGACCTCAGCTGCGCGGAAGAGCGGTACGTCGGTGAATGCCTTGGTCGCCCCGTCGTAGTCCTTCTTGTTGACATATTTTATCGCCTGGTAGCCGGTGAGGGCGTTGAGGTTGTTGGCCGTTACCTTTGTGGCGCCTGTCTGTATGTAGCCCGGGCATAGGACAGTCTGTGCCATGCGCGGGTCGCGTCCGGCAGTTTCCTCGACATACCCTTTGGTCTCATATCCCGGCTGTGCCGAGAAGTAGGCTCCGTCGGCCATGAGGTAATGGTTCATGAAGCGGCGGGTGAAGCCGGTCTTATTGTTTATGATGGCAAAAGGTATGCCGTGCATCTGCTTGGCGGATGTTCCATATTTGCGTGCGAGCACGAACTCGGTGTTGTTGGCATCGATGGCGTTGAACAGCTCGCGATACGGCTCGGTGCCGGTCTGCTGGATCTTATAGCCGGATTTGTCGATGAACTCCTCGGCGGCCTTCGCAGCGAGGTCGAGGTATTTGTCGGCATCCGGTAGACCGCGGTATTTGCGCCATGTACCTTCGTAGAGAGCCACACGGCTTTTCAAGGCGAGTGCCGTCCACTTGTTGACCTTCACCAGGTCGCGGGCCTTGTTGCCGAGGCGGTAGGCTTCATCGAGATCGGTCATGATGCGGTCCATGACGTAGCCACGGTCGTCACGCTTCTTGCGCAGAAGCTCCGTGTCGTCATCTTTCAGGACCTTGTCGTAGTAGGGGACATCGCCGAACCGGCGCACCTTCACCCAATAGAAATATGCACGGAAGAAGTGGCTTTCGGCATCGTAATGTGCGCTGACATCCTCACCGCAGGCCTTGTGCTCGAAATAGTAGTTGATACGGCGCAGTGCGCCCCAGCTCCATCCTGAGGTGGATGCGGCGTCGCGCTGTCCCATCATGACGTCGCCGAGGGAGTTGTCGATGTTGTCGTCGGCGTTGGAGGTCACGAACGAGTCGGCGTCGTCGAGCATGGTGTAGTAGCCTTGTGTCCATAGTTCGAGCTGTGCGGCATTCTTGAAATAGTTTTCAGGTGCCATCGTGTCCTCCGGCGCCTGGGTAAGCTCGCAGGAAGATAATAGCGCGGCGGCACAGAAGGGGAGGATATGTCTTGTTGCAAACGGTTTCATTGTAGTTTAAGGTTAGAATTTGACATCAATTCCGACAGAGAAGCTTTTCGACATGCCTATACCTGTTCCGGAGCCGGATTTGTACGTTCCGGTGGCGGTAGCCATCTCGGGGTCGACGGTCTTGGTGTGTTTCTTCAGCGGCGACCAGTAGGCGAGATTCTCACCCGTGAAGTAGACCCTTACGGACTGTAGCCATCTGTTCTTCGGGATAGGTATGGTATAGCCTACCGTGAGATTCTTCAGGCGTAGATATGCGGCATTCTGGAGGTAGCGGTCGGTGGGGACTGAAAGCGCGCCCGAACTGTAGGTCTGGTAGCCTCGCTGACGCGGGAAGTAACCTCCGGGGTTGTCCTCGCTCCAGCACAGCGACGGGAAGTCCTTGTGGATGAACGACAGCGACGGGAAATCGTAGGGACCCCAGAAGTCGTAGGAGTTCTGTATGGGCATCCAGTCGCATTTGCCCACACCCTGGAAGAATGCCGACACGTCGAAGCCCACATAGTTGAGATCAAGGCGGAGCGAGTAGTTGTAGCGCGGCAGTTCGTTGCCTATTATCACCTTGTCGCCCGGGTCGTCGACAGTGCCTGATCCCTCGTCGATCTTGTTGTTGCCGTCGCGGTCGATGAATTTCACGTCGCCTGCGCGCAACATGTTGTCGCCTTGCGTCTTTGCGTTGTAGACACGCTGGTTCACGGCCTTGTCGTTGATGCGGGCCTGGTATTCGGCGGCCTCCTCGTCGGATGCGAATAGTCCGGCCACCCGGTATCCCCAGATGTCGCCGAGTTTTTTGCCGACATAGTAGTCGGAGATGAGCTTGTCGGGATTGTTGAACTTCGTGATTTCGGAAGAGTAGTCGCCAAGGGTGGCCGAAATGCCGTAGGAGAGCTTGTGTCCGAACAGTCGCACATCGTCTTTCCAGCTGACATACAGTTCATATCCCCGGGTGCGCAGGTCGGCACAGTTCTCTTTTGGCGTCGTGGCGCCGAACACCGAGGGGAGCGTCACCGAATGTGTGAGCATGTCCTTTGTGTCGCGGATGAAGAAGTCGGCGGTGGCCGTCAGGCGGTTGTTGAAGAATCCGAGGTCGAGTCCGAAGTTGTAGGTGGTGACAGTCTCCCATGTGAGTCCTGAAGATATCGGGGCCGATACGGTGGCATAATATCCTTTCTCAAGGCCATCGAATGTGTAGTCGAGGGAGTTGTCGGTGCTGATCTTGTCGAAATAAGCATAGTTGCTTACCTGCTGGTTGCCGATAGAACCGACCGACACGCGCAGTTTGGAGTTGTTCCACCATTCCTGCATCGGGCGCCAGAAATTTTCCTGGCTCATGCGCCAACCTGCGGAAGCCGATGGGAAGAAACCCCAGCGGTCGGATGGTGCGAACCGAGATGATCCGTCGTAGCGTCCGCTTGCCTCCAGAAGGTACTTTCCGTCGTAGTCGTAGTTGACGCGTGCGAAGTAGCCGAGGGTCTTGTAGGCGGAGATTTCCTGAGTGACGGTGGCCACTCCTGTGGCGAGGCTCAGCGAGCTGAGGTCGTCGGTGAGGAGGTCGTTGCGGCGCGTGTTGACGGCGTTGGTGCGGTGATGTTCATATTGCATACCTGCCACGGCTTTGAAGTTGTGCATCTTATCCCATGTGTGGCTGTAGGTGGCGTATACGTTGACGGAGTGGCGGTCGATGGATGAATGGTTTTCCTGATAGAAGTCCTCGACGGTGCCTGATGTGAATTTCTTGACAGTGCCGCTCTTATCGAGATACTCGAACGGGACGCCACGGCGGCGCAGCTCGCGGTTGCGGTAGCGGTAGGAGTAGGAGGCCGTCACCACGAGGTCGCGGAAGATGTCGATGTCAAACCGGTTGTTGAGCACAATATCCTTGTTCCCACGGGAGTTGCGGGAACGGTTGTCAGTGAGGTAGCCCCCGTGTCCGGCTCCGAGAGGGGAGTTTGCTCCTGTCATTGTGTTTACATACTGTATGGTCTGTCCGTCGGGAGACTTGGGAAGCACTGCCGAGTTGATGTTGCTCTGGAGTGCATGTATTGTCTGCTGCTCGTTGTAGTAGCCGGCGTACTTGTAGTTGGTGTAGTTGAAGTTCGCACCTCCGGAGTAACGCAGGAACGGGAATATCTCTGCATTGAACTTCATGCGGAAGGAGTAGTTGGTGTATTTGTCGTGGTAGATGTTGAACACACCGTCCTGCTGGAGGAATCGCCCCGAGACATAGTAGTTTGTCTTGGCGTTTCCGCCGGTGATGGATACGTTGTGCTCCTGTTCGGGGCGTGTCTTGCGGAAATAGTAGTCGTACCAGTCGAAGTTACCGTAGAAATACAGCTTTCCGTCGCGCTCGACGGTCCACGGGCGGTCGGGGTGCTCGGTCGTATCGTAGCGGCGCTCTTCGAGCATCGCGAGGTCCTCGTCGGCATATCCCCACATGTCCTTGCCCTGGGCTATGCGGTAGAACCGGTTGACCATGGTCACGTGGTCGTAGCCGGTGTGGATGAAGTCGGTGGAGGTGGTGTTCTTTCGCCATCCGAAGCGTCCGTTGTAGGTTACGTTGACTTTGCCGTCGGAGTTTTTGCCGCTCTTTGTGGTTATCAGGATCACGCCCGATGATGCGTTGGCTCCGTAAATTGCCGAGGCTGATGCGTCTTTGAGTACCGAGATGGATTCGATGTCGTTGGGGTTGATCTGCCCGAGGCTGACCTCCATTCCGTCGCACAGGATCAGGGGCGAACCTCCGTTGATGGATGTCGTGCCTCGGATGTTGACAGAGTATCCGGCGTCCATCTGTCCGGAAGCCATTGTGAGGTTGACAGAGGGGTCGGCACCTTGCAGGGCGCCTGCGGCGGAGGATACGGGGCGGTTGTTGATGTCGTCGGCGGAGATGGTAGCTACGGCGCCGGTGAGGTTGGCTCGCTTCTGTGTGCCGTAGCCGACGACCACGACCTCATCGAGGACGGAGGCGTTTTCTTTCATCTCTACCGAGGCGAGGGCGTGGGTGTCGAAGGCGGGAATCTCGCGCGGTGTGCATCCTATCATGGAGAACGTTATGGTGGCGTCGGAGGGTACGTCGGTGAGAGTGTAGTGTCCGTCGATGTCGGTGGAGCATCCGTTGGTGGTGCCCTTGACCATCACTGTGGCTCCGATAGCCGGTTCGCCGGTGTTGTCAAGGACTGTGCCGGATACCGTGCTAAGGTGGGAGGTGCCGGCCGGTGTCGTCTTGCTTGATATGACTATCGACTTGGCCGACACAATCTCGTAGGTGAGCGGACGGCTTTTGAGGGCCGCGTCGAGGACTTTGCTGACCGGGACGTCGGACATGCGGACGGTTACATCCTTGTTGTTGTCGAGGATGTCGTTGCGATAGGAGAAGCGGTAGGTGGTCTGCCGTTCGATGTCCTTGAAGAGTTTTTTGAGGGTAGAGTTCTCGACGTTGACGGTGACGCGCTGGTCGGAGACGGCTGCGGCGCATATGCCGGCCATGGCTACGCACATCAACAGCAGGGAGACGAGTCTCTTACTAATGAACTTACACATGTTGAGGTATTAAAGGGTTAAGAAAAATCGGGGGAGGAGGATTGGCGGCTGCCGCCGCCAACACTGCGGTTTTTTAGGGATATTAGGGACAATAGGTATATTAAAGAGATTGGGGCGGATAGGGGCATTAGGGAGGGTTAGGGGGTAGTAGGGGCGGTCGGGTAGAGAGGGGTTTAATAGGGATTCGGGCGGAGCGGGGAGTTGTCCCGGGTATTTTTTATGTTTTTAAACATATGGTTACTTTTATTATGATTTGCTTTGAGGGTGTGGGACAATGCGCTAACTTTGTCGCGGCACTTTGTGCTCCACGGTGATAATTACATAGCATAAACCGCTATATGCCAACAGTGTATTCCTCCGAACCTTCTGAAACCGAAAGACAACTGGCCGTCCTGCTCAAGGGCGGCTCGGTAAAGGCTTTCGAGGCCGTGTATCGCAGATACTCGGGTAGGTTGTATGCATATTGCTTCGAGGCTATCCGCGTGAGGCAGGAGGCGGAGGAGGTGGTGCATGACGTGTTCATGGCTCTGTGGAACCGCCGTGAGAGCATAGATCCTGAGATGGGAGTGGGCGCCCTGCTCTATGACATAGCCCGCAAGCGGAGGATCGACGCGTTCCGCCGCCTTCTGAACAGTCCTGTCTATGAGGATTATGTGGAGATCCAGAACACAATTGCGGGAGATGACGCTCCTCCTATGGAGTATGAGGAGTTCATGCTTATGTTCCGCAAGGTGATTTCGGGGTTGCCCGAGAGGATGCGCTCGCTGATCATACTGTCGAAGTTCGAGGGGATGACCAACGGTGAGATGGCTGCGCGGCTGGGGATAGCGGAAAAGACCGTGAGAAATCAGCTGTCGCTGGCGCTGAAGTTGCTGAAGAGCCGGCTGCGTCCTTATCTCGGTGACGAGCGCCATCAGGATGACGTAAGTGGAAATAACCAAAATACACATATATAATATATAGTCAATGACTCCCGATAAAGACCTTTTCGACAAATTCCATTCCGACAGGCTTTCGCCTGACGAGCTGAGGCGGCTGCGCGAGGATGTGAACGGCATGAGCGACGATGAAGTGGATCAGTGTCTCTCCTCCGTCGTCGGCGACGATACGTGGCGTTTCGACCCGGATTGCTCGGAGGCGCTGTGCGAGCGGCTTGTGGCGGAGGCCGGGCGCAGTAGCCGCCGTCGCCGCATGTGGTTTATCGCGGGAATGGCCGCTGCGGCGTTGTTGCCTGTGGTCATCGCCGTGTCGGTGGTGTTGGGGGTGAAAGTGTCGCGACTGGACCGCTATGAGAATGTCATTGCCCGTGAGCAGATTGTTAAAACCGGCGTCGGCGAAGAGTTGTTGACGGTGCTTCCCGACGGATCGCGGGTGAGGATGGCGCCGGAGTCGGAGTTGCGCTACTCCCTTTCGAGCTACAACGACCGTGTGCGCGATGTGGACTGGGATGGTGAAGGGCTGTTTGAGGTGGCTCGCAACGAGGATAGCCCGTTTACGGTGCATGCGGAGGAATTTGACGTGCGCGTGCTCGGCACGGTTTTCTCCGTGGATGTGAGGCGCAGCGCCTCGGAAGCGAAGGTGTATCTGGAGTCCGGCTCGATAGAGCTTTCGAGCATGAAGGGCGGCGAGCGTTGCAGGCTGACTCCCGGATGTCTGGCGACGATAAGCCGTACGACGGGGAGGATAACGATGAGGCGTATGCCTGATTTTTCCAGCGACATGGGCGGGAGCGTGATGAATTTCTATGACGTGGCGTTGCGCGATGTGCTGGAGAGGATGGGGCTTTACTATCCGAAGCGGTTCGAGGCTCCGGAAGATATGGCAGGAATGACATTCACTGGCGCGCTGCCGAAGAACAACCTTGACGAGGCGATGACCATCCTGGGGAAGGCTTACGGTGTGGAGGTGGCCGTGGATGCCGAGAGGGTGAGGCTGAGGAAAAGACAGTAGGGGGATAGGGAGGATAGGGACAATAAGGAGATTAAGGACAATAGAGACAGTAGGGAGATTAGGGATAGGGATAATGTTTGGAGATGGGGCTTTTGTGGGGGAAAATGTGTAACTTTGCGATGTAATTGATTAAAGAAACAGCATATGTCGATAGATAGCATCATACAGGATGCGGTGGCGCGGGCCGTCGCCGCACTCTACGGTATAGATACTGACGCGAAGAGCATCGTGCCTCAGGCGACACGCAAGGAGTTTGAGGGAAATCTTACCATAGTCGTGTTCCCGTGGGTGAAAGCCGCCCGCAAGGCTCCGGAAGCCGTCGGCAAGGAGATCGGCGACTGGCTCACGGACAACGAACCTGCCGTGAGGGGATACAATGTGGTGAAGGGGTTCCTTAACATAGTGATCGAGCCTACATACTTCACCGCCATGCTCCGCCATATGGCCGGCGACGAGGATTTCGGATTCCGCAAGGCCGGTGAGGACAGCCCGCTGGTGATGGTGGAGTATTCGTCGCCCAACACCAACAAGCCCCTGCACTTAGGACATATGCGCAATAACCTGCTCGGGTTCAGCCTGTCGCGCATATTGGGAGCGTGCGGCAACCGAGTGGTAAAGACCAACATCGTCAACGACCGAGGCATCCATATCTGCAAGTCGATGCTCGCCTGGCAGAAATGGGGCGACGGCGTGACTCCCGAGAAGGCCGGCAAGAAGGGCGACCATCTGATCGGCGACTTCTACGTGCTCTTCGACAAGCACTACAAGGCCGAGGTGAAAGACCTTATGGATAAAGGCATGGGCGAGGAGGAGGCCAAGAACGCCGCTCCGCTGATGCAGGAGGCGCGCGAGATGCTGCGCCGCTGGGAACAGAAAGATCCAGAGGTGCGCGGCCTGTGGGCCACGATGAACAGCTGGGTCTATGCCGGGTTTGACGAGACCTACAAACGCCTGGGCGTGGACTTCGACAAGATATACTACGAGAGCGAGACATATCTCGAAGGTAAGGACAAGGTGCTCGAAGGCCTGGAGAAGGGTATCATGTACCGCAAGGATGACGGCTCGGTGTGGGCCGACCTTACCGACGCGGGACTCGACCACAAACTGCTGTTGCGCTCCGACGGCACGTCGGTCTACATGACGCAGGACATCGGCACCGCCAAGCTGCGTTACCAGGACTATCCCATCGACAAGATGATCTACGTGGTCGGCAACGAGCAGAACTACCATTTCCAGGTGCTTTCGCTGCTTCTCGACCGTCTGGGCTTCAAGTGGGGCAAGGACCTGGTGCACTTCTCATACGGCATGGTGGAGCTTCCCGAGGGGAAGATGAAGAGCCGCGAGGGCACGGTGGTGGACGCCGACGACCTGATGGACGAGATGATACAGGGCGCACGCGAGGTGAGCAACGAGCGCGGGCGCGGCGACATGACTCCGGAGGAAGCCGACGAGACTGCCCGCATCGTGGGGATGGGCGCGCTGAAATACTTCCTGCTGAAGGTGGACCCGCGCAAGAACATGACGTTCAACCCCAAGGAGTCGATCGACTTCAACGGCAACACCGGGCCGTTCATACAATACACCTACGCACGCATCCGCTCGGTGCTCCGCAAGGCCGCCGAGGCCGGCGTGGCCATCGAGGGGTATGACACGGTGGCCCCCAACGAGAAGGAGACCTCGCTCATACAGCACCTTGCCGACTTCCCTGCACTGGTGGCCGAGGCCGGGCGCAGCTATTCGCCGGCGCTTGTGGCCAACTACGTCTACGAGCTGGTGAAGGAGTACAACCAGTTCTACCACGACTGCACGATCCTCAACGAGCCTGACGCGGCGGTCCGCGCCATGCGTCTTGCCCTGAGCGCGCTTACCGCCGAAGTGGTGCGCAAGGGGATGTGGCTCCTCGGAATCGAGGTGCCCGAGCGCATGTAACGGAACGGTTTAACGTGATTTAACATTAATCTTTCCTTAATAAACTCAGTCTAAACGTTGTAAAGTAATCGGGACACAGGAGCCCTCGTGGCATCAAACGCTCCCGGAGCATTCACAACAAACTGAACCAACACATTATTATTATGTATCCTCAGAACTACAACAACTATGGCGGCCAGGAGGCTCTCGACATGCGCGTGTCGCAGGTGATGCGCCGCGTCTACCTCAAGATGTTCCTGGCGCTGCTCGTCACCACGGCCGCCGCGTTTATGGTCGGCGCCATACCGGGCCTGACATATTTCCTCGCCACCCATACGTGGGTGTATTGGGGGCTGCTCATCGTCGAGCTTGTTATGGTCTACTCGATCGCCGGCGGCGTTAAGCGCATGTCGAGCGGCACTGCCACGGGGCTTTTCTATCTCTATGCGGTGCTCAACGGCGTGGTATTCTCGCTGATATTCGCCGCCTACAGCTTCGACTCGATATTCAAGACGTTCCTCATCACGGCGGGGACGTTCGGCGCCATGAGTGTTTACGGCTATTTCACGTCGAACGACCTTACCAAGATCGGCTCCTTCCTCTACATGGCCCTGTTCGGGCTGATCATCTGCATCGTGGTCAACATCTTCTGGGCCAACAGCACCCTCGATTGGATCATCTCCGCCGCCGGTGTGCTGATATTCATCGGTCTGACGGCCTATGACACCCAGAAGGTGAAGGAGTGGGCCGAGGCCGGCGCGATGGTCGACGGACGTCTTGCCACAATCGGGGCGCTGACGCTCTATCTCGACTTCATCAACCTGTTCCTCTATCTGCTCCGTTTCTTCGGAAGCAGCCGCGACTGACAGGACCGGCGCGATAAATACAAAAAAAGTTGGCGTTGTGTCGAAATTTTTCGACACAACGCCAACTTTTTTGCGGGGAGGTGAGTCAGACCGGTCGGACGGGCCGAGGATTTTAACAAATTGCCTCTTTTTTTCATGCGGACGGTGAAAGGTATTTTGACATATCGAAGTGTCAGATTGTTACTAAATGCTAATTGGAATAGTCAGTAATGGCTTTTTCGGGGCTATTTTGCTGTCCGGGATGCATGTATCACGGGCCGGAAATTATAAAATCGAACATTATGGAGGTGAATTACCCCCCCCATTTAATATATTGATTATTAGGGATATATTGCATTATGAATTCATATTTGAAGATGCGACGCCCTTGTGGTGCACGTCGTTGTCGACGGTTTGCGTTGCAAAATGATAGCCAAAGCCCCCTCCGTGTAGCATAATGGCTTTTTAACTTTAAAATTAACACGTAATGTTTTGTTTTCTAAAACAATTGGCATACCTTTGTAAATCCAATCGGAAACTTGCGGGTTTCCGGTAGATAAGGACAACGAAACGGCGTCACCGTGGTGCTATGGCGGTGGCGCAATTGAGAAAGTCTATCGACGCACCTCTCCGGATTATATTTTAGTGCGACCGTCCGGGAGTAGTGTTAATATTAATTGAGAGTCGCGCCTAAAGATCATTATTACATTCAATTCTATGGAGAAAAGAATTATGCTGTTATTGTTGACGCTGTGCGCATCCTTGTGGATGTGGGCGCAGGTCCGTGTAACAGGCGTTGTTTATTCCGCAGAAGATGATGAGCCTCTTATTGGCGCCACGGTGGCGGTCAAAGGCAAAGCAGCCATTGCCACGTCTACCGACCTCGACGGCAAATTCTCGCTGAACGTACCGTCGTCAGGCTCCACCCTCGTGATTACCTACGTGGGCATGAAACCTGCCGAGGTAAAGGCATCATCTTCTCCCGTCACCGTAAAGCTTGAAAGCAATTCGCAGGTGCTGGGCGAGGTAGTGGTTACAGGTATGTCGAAGATGGACAAGCGATTATTCACCGGAGCCACCACCAAAATCGATGCGGAGGACGCACGCCTGTCGGGCGTGAGCGATATCTCGCGCTCCCTTGAAGGCCGCGCTGCCGGCGTGTCGGTGCAGAACGTGTCGGGCACGTTCGGTACTGCCCCCAAGATCCGTGTGCGCGGTGCCACGTCGATCTACGGTGCGTCGAAGCCCCTGTGGGTGGTCGACGGCGTAGTGCTTGAGGATGCCGTAGAGGTATCCGCCGACGACCTCTCGTCGGGTGATGCCACCACGCTTATCTCCTCGGCCATCGCCGGGCTCAACGCCGACGATATCGAGTCGTTCCAGATCCTGAAGGACGGTTCCGCTACATCTATATATGGTGCGCGTGCCATGGCCGGCGTGATTGTCGTGACCACCAAGAAAGGGCAGGCCGGCAAGACCACGCTCAACTACACCGGCGAGTTCACCTACCGCATGAAGCCCCGCTACGGCGATTTCAACATCATGAACTCGCAGGAGCAGATGGGTGTCTACAAGGAGATGCTCGAAAAGGGCTGGCTGGAGCTTTCGTCGCTTGCCAAGGCCTCCGAATCCGGCGTGTTCGGAAAGATGTACCAGCTCATCAACACGTATGATCCTGCCACAGGTAAGTACGGCCTCGCCAATACCCAGGAGGCACAGTATGATTACCTGCGCAAGGCCGAGTTCCGCAATACAGACTGGTTCGACGAGCTGTTCAACAGCAACATCATGCAGAACCATGCCGTCAGCATGTCTGGCGGTACTGACAAGGGCCGCTTCTACTCGTCAATCTCGGTGATGAACGATCCGGGATGGACCATCTCGTCGAAAGTGCAGCGTTACACCTTCAACGGCAACGCTTCCTATGATGTGTCACCGACAGTGCGCGTCACCCTCCTTACCTCCGACAGCTACCGCAAGCAGCACGCTCCGGGCACCCTGTCGCAGGAGACCGACGTCGTTTCCGGCGAGGTGAAGCGCGGCTTCGACATCAACCCCTATAGCTACGCACTCAACACGTCGCGTACGCTCGACGCCGACGAGCGCTATACCCGCAACTACGCCGGCTTCAACATCAAGGACGAGCTGGAGAACAACTACATCGAGCTTGGCGTGACCGACCTCAAGTTCCAGGGTGAACTCAACTGGCGTCCCTTCCAGGGGCTCGACCTCAACGCCATCGGTTCATACCGCTACCAGCGCTCCACATCCGAGCACTTTGTGAAGGATAACTCCAACCAGGCCAACGCCTACCGCGCAGGTATCATCCCCGAGGATGCCACCATCCGCGATGCCAACAAGTATCTCTATACCAACCCCGACGACCCCAATGCCCTCCCGACAACGGTGCTCCCGCAGGGTGGTATCTACTTCAACAATGCATACTCTATCTCGCAGCTCGACTTCCGCTTCAACGCTCAGTACAACACCACCATCAACCGCGACCACATCATCAACGCCATGGTGGGTACGGAAATCGCCAAGACCGACCGCAATGCCGTGTCGTTCCAGGGATGGGGTTTCTGCTACGAGAACGGCAACATACCCTTCATCGACTACAATCTCTTCAAGCAGCAGGTAGAAGAGGGATCCACCTATTACTCCAACCAGTGGACCTACCGCCGCAGCGCCGCATTCTTCGGCACCGCCACTTACTCCTATGCCGCACGCTACATCATCACCGGTACGGCTCGCTATGAGGGTACCAACAAGCTCGGCAAAGCACGCAAGTCGCGTTGGCTGCCGACATGGAACGTGTCCGGTGCATGGAACGCCCACGAAGAGTCGTTCTGGGAACGTCTGATGCCCACTTTCAGCCACGCCACCCTTAAGGCGTCCTATTCACTGACAGCCGATTCGGGTCCGGACTACGTGTCTAATGCTACGGCTATATTCAACCCTTACAATCCGTGGCGTCCACTAAGTTCCGTTAAGGAACTCGGTATCCAGCTTGAGTCGATTGCCAACGGCGAGCTTACCTATGAGAAGAAGCACGAGCTTAACCTCGGTGTCGACCTCGGATTCTTCAACAACCGCATCAACCTCGTGTTCGACTGGTACAAGCGTAACAACTACGACCTTATCGGCACGGTGTTCACCCAGGGTGTCGGCGGTGAAAACCAGAAATATGCCAACGTGGCTGAAATGGCTTCGCATGGCGTTGAGTTTACCCTCTCGACACGTAATTTCCAGGGCCGTGACTTCTCATGGTCGACCGACCTTACGTTTGCCTACGCCAAGAACAAGATTACCAACCTTGACGCACAGTCGCGTGTGATTGATCTTGTCACCGGTAGCGGCTATCCCCTTCAGGGCTATCCCGTGCGCGCCATCTTCTCCATCCCATTCATGGGGCTGAACGACGAAGGTCTGCCTACTTTCATAAATCAGGAGGGCAAGCTGACAACATCCGACCTCAACTTCCAGGAGTTCGAGCATCTTGACAACCTTGTCTATGAGGGACCTTCCGACCCGACGATTACCGGCGGTTTCGGCAACGTGTTCCGCTGGCGCAACTGGCATGCCAACGTGTTCATCACCTACTCGTTCGGCAACAAGATTCGTCTTGACCCCGTGTTTGCGAAGTCCTACGACGACCTTACCGCCATGCCTCGTGAGTTCAAGAACCGTTGGATAAACCCCGGTGACGAGAAGTACACCGACATTCCGGTTATCGCCTCGAAGGTACAGACGCACAACGATTCCTACCTAAGCTATGCCTACAATGCCTACAACTACTCTACGGCGCGCATAGCCAAGGGCGACTTCATCCGCATGAAGGACATCTCCGTCACCTACGACGTGCCTGCATCGTTCATGCAGAAGCTGCGCATGCGTTCCGCATCGTTCAAGCTCGCTGCCACCAACCTCTTCCTTATCTACTCCGACAAGAAGCTCAACGGACAAGACCCCGAGTTCTTCAACTCCGGAGGTGTCGCCACCCCGACTCCGAAGCAGTTCACATTCACCGTACGTCTCGGCTTCTAATCTCCCATAATTCTTAGTACAATGAAACTGAAGAATCTCAAATATATACCCATGGCGGGGATGGTTGTCGCTCTTATAGGATGCGACGACTTCCTCGACCATACGCCCGACAACCGTGTGACCATATCCACACCCACGCAGGTGACCCAGCTTTTGGTCAATGCCTACTCCGACGGCAACCATGCCACTATCTGCGAACTGTCATCAGACAATATCGTCGACAACACTTCACCCGACGAGAACGGTGTGCGCTATAATCTCGCTGGCTATGAAAATTTTACGCCCGCCGACGACGAGGCTTTCGCATGGGAGGATATAAAGAGCGGTATCCAGCAGGATTCCCCCTCCCACGTATGGAGCAACGCCTATCATGCGATTGCCGTCTGCAATTATGCCCTTCAGGCCATAGAAAAGCTTGAGACCGAGGGGCGTGGCGACGAGGTTGCAGGTCAGAAAGGCGAGGCACTCGTAAGTCGTGCTTACCACCACTTCTTGCTGGCCAACCTCTTCTGTCTGCCTTATGCCGGACCGGATGCATCAAAGACCATACCGGGCATCCCCTACATGACCGGTATAGAGACTGAGGTAAAGCCTCAGTATGACCGTGGCAACCTCGCCGACGTTTACGACAAAATCGAGAAAGACCTTCTTGCCGGCCTCCCTCTTGTCGCCGACAATCTCCATCCTCAGGCCTCGAAGTACCATTTCATGCGCAGGTCGGCCAACGCCTTTGCAGCGCGCTTCTTCCTTTTTGCCCGTAAGTATGACCTCGCGGAGAAATACGCCTCTGTTGCCCTCGGTGGAGACAATGCGGAGCCTTCTTTGCGTACTTTCTGGAGAAGCACTTATTCCACGAGCGAATCGCTTACCAATGCGTGGGTAAGTGATGGCGATCCCGGCGTGCTGATGCTCATCCCGACTTCTTCGATATATTATCGAGTATGTGCAGGGAAGTATGCCCACAACCGTGAGGCAAAGAATGCCACCACCCATTCGCCCGGCCCGACGTGGACCGGCTACAATTTCCACCCTTGCATGCAGAACAAACTCTATTATCGCGGTCAGAGCGAGTACGGCTCTATATTCGGGCCTATGATGGAATTCTTCGAATACACCGACAAGATTGCCGGTATCGGATTTGTCCATCATATCCGTCCCGAGTTTACCGCCGAAGAGGTGCTGCTGACCCGTGCGGAGGCTCGCATCTACATGCGCAAGATCAATGAGGCTGTTTCCGATCTCCGCTACTGGGATCGCAACCGTTGGACAAATCTTCCTGTCAACGACAAACCTTCTGCCGATCTTACTCTTGAGGTGATAAATAATTTCTATACCGATGCAGATCAGGCGTACGGATTGGTGAAGAACGGCATAGTAAGCCCTATCCATATAGATGAGGTATGTCCTCCCGCCAATGCCGCGTGGGCTTTCGGCTCCGACATCGAGAATTTGGTGCAGTGTGTGCTCCACTTCCGCCGTCTCGAACGTATCGATATGGGCGACCGCTGGTTTGACATCCGCCGCAACGGTATTGTCATCACCCACAAAATCGGTCGTTCGCGCGTAGAGACCCTCGCCCTCGGCGATCCTCGCCGTGCGTTCCAGATTCCGGCAGACGTGCTTTCCGCCGGTTTCCCCTCCAACGACCGTCTCCCCTCAGGTGGCGAAGCAGGTAGCGCCATTCTCTCCTCCGAAAGCTATATCAAGCCATTGACTCCACGTCCGTAATATTAAATACTGTAGATTTTCATTATGATGAAAAAATATATATTAGGTTCGGCGCTATGCCTCGCAATCGCAGGAACGTTCGTTTCCTGTAGCAAGGATGACGAGCTCGATTCCACATCGATTTTCCAGGTAGATCCTGAAGTGCTCGATCCCACTTCGCCTACATATAATTTCGACAAATGGGTGACAAGGAACTATCGCGACCGCTATAATATGACTTTCACCTATCGCATGAAGTCGCTTGCCACCGATCCGGACTACAACCTCGTGCCGGCATCTCTCGACAAAGCCAAGGAACTTGCCGTACTCACAAAATATCTCTGGTATGACGTGTACGACGTGATTACGGGCGATAGCATATTCCTCGGTAAATACGGCCCGAAAATGTTGCATATCATCGGTTCTGCTGCCGTAAATCCCTCCACCGGAACTGAAATCCTCGGTCTTGCCGAGGGTGGTCTGAAAGTGTCGCTCTTCGTAGTGAATAAGCTCGACCCTGAGAATGCGGAACAACTCAATGCAATGTACTTCAAGACCATGCATCATGAGTTCTCCCATATTCTCCATCAGACCAAGACATATCCGCAGGAATTTGACCGCATAAATGCCGCCCACTATGAGCCTAATACGTGGCAGGAGCGTATCGGTGGCACTACATGTTCGCTCGGATTCTCCTCTCCCTATGCCTCCGGTCAGGCACGCGAGGATTTCGCCGAGACTTGCGCCAACTATATCACCCGAACCAAAGATGAGTGGGATTTCACTATGTGGTGTGCCGGTAAAGGTTGGAAGGAAATCGATGATATCTATGTCACATGGGATCTGATGGGTATGTTCAACGATGCGGCAAATTACGACGCGTTGATGGACAAGTACACTTTTTGCTATTGGTATAACCGTAATAACGAGGAGAAGGACAAGGGTTTCAGGACTTATATCGGCCAGTTTGTCGAGAAAGACCAGGTCTACTATCTCACCGACATGGAGCTTACCGTCGATAAGGATAATTCCGCCCACCGTACTTACACCCAGGACGGAAAGAATTACTTCGAGTTCTACAACTTCAAAGGTGGCAAGGAGAAATTCAAGACCGGCGCCGACTTCGAAAAGTGGCTTAAAAAGAACTATACCGATCGTGGAATAGAAGTGTTCCCCGTGGAGGATACCGACGGGCAGGACGGTGCGGCCAACCTTGAGAAGAAAGTGTCCATTGTGCGGGAATGGTTTGCGTCCGCATGGAATATTGATCTCGACGAACTTCGTGATACAGTCCAAAGCCGTCAGAGCAAAATCGACATAACGAAACTCCTCGCCCCTATCGACAATCCCGCTACCGGGAAGAATAAATAACGCGTATAATTCGCAACTTTGTTATTAACAGATTTTTGAATCAACTACGATGAAACTATATAACGGATTCCTTACCGTATCTGCCATGCTGCTTCTCGCCGCTGCTGCCGTCTCCTGTTCCAACAAGGAGGACGACATCTTCGACCAAAGCGCTGCCGTGCGCATGGATGCTGCCAAGGCCGAAACAAAGGCTCTCCTCGTTAAGGAGCACGCTCCTGCCGGATGGGAATTGTCCTATTTTGCCGACAACGACTGGGAGTCGGGCTACGTCATTCTCATGAAATTCAACAATGACGAGTCTGTCGAGATGGCCGGTTCAAACGCATGGGTGGCCAATGCTTTCATGTCAACGGATCGCTATGCAGTGCAGCGTGAGACGTCGCTCTACAAAATGATCTCTGACGACGGCCCTGTGCTCACGTTCGACACGTTCAACAAGATGCTCCACATCTTTTCGTCGCCCTACAATCTGCCTTCCTCGAAGTACAATATCGACAATGTACCATTCCCCGAAGGCCCGCTTGATGATAGCGGCGACGATGTAAACGAGAACGGGTATGGTCATAACGGCGATTATGAGTTCGTGATCATGTCGAAATCAGCCGACGAGATTATCCTGAGAGGTAAAAAGACACGTGTCAACATGCGCATGCGCCGTCTTGCTCCCGACACTGACTGGGACCAATACTTCGCACAGGCCAACAACCGCGCCGCCAACACGTTCTCCAACCGTTTCGGCGACCTCAAGATGGTGGTGGACGGCCACGAACTGCATCTCTCGAATCTTTCCAAAGGGGTTATGCACATTGTTGCTGATGACGATGATCCCGTGATGGAGACCGTAAAGATCCCGTTCCTCTACACTCCTGACGGAATCCGCCTGCGCGAACCCTACAAAGGCTTCGAGGACCGTCTCGCCGATCTCGCCATCCAGAACTTCACCTTCAACGATGACGGCACCCTCTCCTGCACAGACCGCCCCGTCGAGTTTGCCCTCAACAGTTCATACCCCGAAATCTTCGGCATGTCTACGTTCTCTTGGAACATTGATTTTGAGAGCGCGACAGGTGCTATGAAAACCTTGATTGATGAGACTGTAGCAGGATTTACCGCTAATAATTCCTATCAAGGACTCCAGTACTTGTATTTCAATTACAATGCGATGGCTAAGCGTTACGCTCTTACTATGAGAGTGAAGCGCGTATCATCCCTTGGCTCTCTGTACGGGGATTACACATATGGTGAAGATGGTACAATAAAGATGTCTTTCTCCGGTCATGAGGGTGACAATAATGGTGTTACACGTACCAGCCGTGTACCTGCCATGCAGCAATTACTCGCACATATCTCTTCCGTGACCTGGAAGGTTACCACTAATTCTCCAATGGCTCCGGAACGGTTATACTTTACCAACGTTAATGATTCTTCCGAACAATTTATAGTAAATTTACGATAACGATTTTAAAGGGACATGGTCGGCGGGAAATTTGAATGACTGTCACCATGTTTCTTTAAAGTTTTCATTACTTGTGTATTGAAATATTTCTTATTATATTTACGCTTATGAAAAAGTTTACATTAGTAACCTTGGCGGTTGGAAGTATTTTATTTCTCCATGCCGCCTCTCCTAAAGTCGTCAATGTTGTTAAGTTGCCGCAGCATGATATCTTGAAAGACGCTAAGACTCAAATGTCTGCAAGAATCAATGCTGAAACTACAACTACAGGCTTTTCTATCTCTAATTTGGAAAAGAATGCTGCCTCACCGATTAAGAATAATGTTAGTCGGGTGGAAACTAATTCAGAGGCAACTATTTTCCCTAATTATCGTTATCCTTCCGGAGCACTTTTCCCAATCTGGTGGGTATATCAGAATCAGGGACAGAATGGCGAGGAGAAAATTGTGGGGCCGGTATATTTTGGGCTTGGCAATATGTTAGTTCCAGCCGGGCATGAAGTTACATTCCCTAACTTTACTTATAACAGTGAGGGCGACTTTGTCCAAGATGCCTCTTGGGAGTGGCAGTATGAAACAGGAATCTTCCATTCGCAATATAATACTGCATTGGCTACGTCTACGGATGCCGATCTTTCGGCTTCTTTAGCACCTATGCCGATTATGAATTATGGAGTTGATGCTCCTATTTTGGCTGTTGGAGATCAGGAATTTGCTCTTGGAACTACGGAACAGGGCGAATTTTATCCGTTATCGATAAACCCAGGTGGCAATGGTGGACTGAACCCCGGTGATGAGAGTATTAATGCAACCCGGTACAGACTTACCAATGGAGCGTATCGTTCATGGATTACCAATTACAGTAATGCAGATGAAGTCTTGGGCTATAGCAATGTTATCGGTGCAGGTGTGGATGCTAATGGCTTTTATAGTGGTGTCTCCTGTAATGATCTTCGAAATAGGATGTTGGCAGATGACTTGGAAGCGTATGGTATTGATGCGAGTGCATTCTATGGCTATGCCCAGACTTTTAGATCATCTTCCCAAGGAGGTGTTCTTTCGCAGATTGCAATGCCTACGAGTGTCAAGGCTAAAGCCGGTTCTGAAATTACAGTTACGCTTTATAAGATAGAGTCTGAAGGAGAGGGGGATTCCGCAGTTGATAAATATATAGAGATTGCAAGCGGAATCTATACTGTAGATCAAGATGTAACTTCTAGTGATTTGACATTTGTCACATTGGATTTGTTTGACGAAGAAACTGAGGAGGAATATATCATATTGGAGCCGAATTCTCTTTATCTTGTCCTGTATTCTGATATTGCCGGACTGGATGCATTTGTTCCCAGTACGCCCCAATTCTCTTTTGATGCAACAGACATACATACGATTGCAACTGCAGACATGCAGAATCGTAACGGTGTATTTGCCATGTATCTTCTTGATGACGGATTTGCTCCTGTGCCGGTAGATTTCAACTGGAGGGTTAGTGAAACCTCTCCTCAAAGGAAGTATTATCCGGCGCTCCCAATCGAATTGGCGATTTCATATCCTTATATTACCCCGATGGGCGTATTTACTTCGTCAAACACTTATAATATGATTCCTGCTGAAAATAATTCAGTTGATGCTGAAATATTCAGTATGGGCGAGGATTATTATCCGATGGGCGTGGTAGTAGCTTATTCCGATATGAGTGCCGAAGATCTCTTAAACTCTGTGGAGTATTCATCAGAAGATCTTAAGGAGAAGATCTCTTTGAATGTTCGTGCTGCGGATGATTATACTGTACCTGGGCAAAGCGTTACATTCCCCTCTGTAGAGCGTAGAATTAACGTTTATGTGATGGATGATGTGCCTACTGGCTCTTGGATTAAATTACACAACTATAATCAGACTCTTACCATAAATATTCCTTCATATGAGTTCTCGGGTATCGGCGACATTGTCGCTGACGGCGAGGCTGTGGCTTCCGAGTACTTCGACCTGCAGGGCCGCAAGGTGGCAGGCGAGGCAAAGGGCATCATGATCAAGAAGATGACCATGGCCGACGGTAGCGTGAAGGCTGTGAAGGTAGTGAAGTAATTCCGCTCCCTTGACTCACACATTTAATGACAATGAAAGGAGGCTGCGGCAGAATGCCCCGTCACGCATATCCCTGTTTGCAGGGCTTCCGTCCGCGCCTCTTCCAATAAGATAAAATGGAATTGAAAAAATACATGGAATTGAATTAATAACAGCTAATTTTTTGAATTCCCCGGTGGCGGGTTGCCGTGAAACCGGAGGGATGTACCCCCGGGGCATCCTCAAAGCAATTGATAGCCGGGGGGATTGGGGGGCGGATGCACCGGGGGTACATCCCTACGGGTTGACGAATTCGTATTGGCTGCATCGGGGCGCCGGGCTGCCGTTGCATGTCGGAGACATGAGGGGGTGGGCGCCGGGCGGGGAGGACGGCTATTTGGGGGGATGGAGGGGATGTGTAGTTAAAAAATATTAACGGCTGAGGGGCGGGGGTGGGTAATCCGGCAAAGATTCACTAACTTTGCAGCTTGAATCAATGCAACTTATGTCAAGACTACTCACCATACTCGTCTCGGCGCTGATCGCCGTGATGGCCACCTCATGCGGCGAATACCAGCGCATGCTGAAATCGGCCGATGCCGACGCCCGCCTCGACTTCGCCCGCCGTGCCTTCGAGCAGAAGAAATACACCCAGGCCGCCACGGTGCTGACCGACATAGTGACCTCCTTCAAGGGGACCGCCAAGGCCGAGGAGTCGCTCTACCTCCTCGCCCTCTCCCACTACGAGAACAAGGACTACGAGACCTCCGGCGCGTACTTCAAGACCTACTATTCGCGCTATCCCAAAGGGAAATACGCCGAGATGGCCCGTTTTTATTCCGGCTACGGCTACTATCTCGACTCGCCGGAGCCCCAGCTCGACCAGTCGGGGACCATCAAAGCCATCGAGGAGCTACAGGCATTCCTCGACTATTTTCCCAAGAGCGACAAGGTGCCCGTGGCGCAGCAGGCCATATTCGAGCTTCAGGACAAGCTCACCCTAAAGGAGCTGCAGAACGCCCAGCTCTACTACAACCTCGGCACATACATGGGCAACAACTACGAGTCGGCCATCATCGTGGCCCGCAACGCCATAAAGAACTATCCCTATTCGAAATACAAGGAAGATCTTGAAATGCTCATCCTGAAATCGCGCTACCAGGAGGCCGACCAGAGCGTCGAGGAGAAGAAGGCCGACCGCTTCCGCGACGTGGTCGACGAGTATTACTCCTTCACCAACAACTGGCCCGACAGCCACTACCGGCGCGAGGCCGACAACATCCTCAAGATCGCCCGCAAGTATGTGAACGAATAGCCTTGATAATCTCCTTATTGCCAAAAGAATAATTTCTTAATTCATCATAATGGACTACAAGAAAACAAACGCTCCTCTCAACACCACCACCCGCGACCTTGTGAAGATGGCCGAGCCTACCGGCAACATCTACGAAACAGTGTGCATCATCGCCAAGCGCTCCAACCAGATCGCCGGCGAGATGAAGCACGACCTCGAGAAGAAGCTCCAGGAGTTCGCGTCGCTCAACGACAACCTGGAGGAGGTTTCAGAGAACCGCGAGCAGATCGAGATCTCGCGCTACTACGAGAAGCTCCCCAAGCCCACGCTAATCGCCACGCAGGAATATCTTGAGGACAAGATTTTCTGGCGCAACCCCGCCACCGACAAAAATCTCGACTGAAATTTCGCCGGCCGGAAAAATTTCGCTAACTTTGTGCGCCCGAAATCCGATTTCGGCGCAAATTATTCATAATCAATTTATTCACATACTTAACTCTCGAAAGAATGCACTTAAATTCTGAAGAAAAAGTTAA
The DNA here is from genome assembly GCF_910583865.1 of uncultured Muribaculum sp. Taxonomy (GTDB): domain Bacteria; phylum Bacteroidota; class Bacteroidia; order Bacteroidales; family Muribaculaceae; genus Muribaculum. Next base: position 4,814 of record NZ_CAJTYX010000035.1, on the reverse strand, counting down.
CATCTTTGAGAAATACGGTAAGGGCAAGACTGATACTGGCTCACCTGAAGCACAGATAGCATTATTCTCAGTCCGTATAGCTCATTTGACTGAACACCTCAAGTCAAATCACAAAGATTATACTACAGCACGCGCCCTGAAGGCCCTCGTAGGTAAGCGTCGTCGTCTCCTTGACTACCTGATCAAGAAGGACATCACCCGCTACCGCGCCATCATCGCGCAGAAGGAGCTTGGCATCCGCAAGTAAGCCGGCCTCTTCCCGACAAAGCCATCGCGGCGGTGTGTCGAAAAATTCGGCATACCGCCGTTTTTTTGTGCCCGGACTGGACTGTGACGCCATTCATCATCTGTGTAGATACATCCTTTTTTCGTAAATTTGCGTTATATAACCATCTATAACAATGTTTCCATTCCGACCATGAGCATGATAGCCACTATAACTCCACTGGTGACCGACCCCGTGATGATATTCTTCATCGTGCTGGTCATCATCCTGCTTGCGCCCATCCTGCTCAACCGGCTCAAAATACCCCACATCATCGGCATGATCGTGGCGGGGGTGGCCATCGGTCCCTACGGGATAGGCCTTCTGAGCCGCGACGCCAGTTTCGAGATATTCGGGCAGGTGGGCATACTCTACCTGATGTTCCTCGCGGGCATCGAGATCGACATGTACCATCTTAAGAAGAACATGTCGAAGGGTCTGACTTTCGGACTGTACACATTCATCGTGCCGATGGTGCTCGGCACCCTCACGTCGGTGTGGATGCTCGGCTACAGCTGGCTCACGGCCATATTGCTCGCGTCGATGTATGCCTCCCACACGCTCATAGCCTATCCCATAGTGAGCCGTCTGGGGCTTAACAAGTCGCCTGCGGTGATCATCACCATAGCCGGCACGATTGTCACTGTGCTCGGCGCTCTCATAGTGCTCGCCGCCATCGTGGGCATATGGGAGGACGGCGAGTTCAGCGCCCTGGGGCTGTTGGCGCTCCTGGGCAGGCTCGTGGCCTACTGCCTCGTGATAGTCTACCTCTTCCCGAGGCTCACCCGGTGGTTCTTCAAGCGCTATTCCGAGCCTGTAACGCAGTTTATCTATGTGCTGGCGATGGTGTTCCTCGCCAGTTATTCCGCCAAGGCCATCGGGCTTGAGAGCGTGCTCGGCGCGTTCTATGCCGGCCTCGTGCTCAACCGCTACATACCCAACATGTCGCCGCTGATGAACCGCATCGAGTTTGTCGGCAACGCCATCTTCATACCCTACTTCCTGATCGGCGTGGGCATGCTCATCAACGTCAACGTGGTGGTGTCATCGTGGCAGACGCTCTACGTGGCCGCCGTCATGTCGGTCGTGGCCACCCTGTGCAAATGGCTCGCAGCATGGCTCACGCAGCTCACCTACCGCATGTCGAGCCTCGACCGGAGCATGATATTCGGCCTGAGCAACGCCCAGGCCGCAGCCACGCTCGCCGCCGTGATGATCGGCTTTCGCATGGGCATCTTCAACGAGGACGTGCTCAACGGCACCATCGTGATGATCCTCGTCACCTGCGCCATCTCCTCCATCATCACCGAGCGCGCCGCCACGCGCATGCGTGTGGCGATGCTCAGCGACGACACCGGCGCTCCTGATGCCGCCACGCGCCGCGGGCCGTCCAACATGCTTATCTCCGTGAGCAATCCCGTGACGGCCTCGTCGCTCGTGGACTTCGCCGTGCTCATGTACAACCCCTCGCGTGAGTCGCGCCTATATGCCCTCAACATCATCACCGACGACACCCCTGGCCACCGCGCCATAGGCCGCACATGCCTGGAGCAGGCGCAGCAGGCTGCGGCGGCGATGGACCTCCGTATCGAGCCGATAGAGCGCTTCGACCTCAACGTCACCGCAGGCCTGGTCAACACCATTAAGGAGCGCGATGTCTCGGAGGTGATCATCGGCATGCACCGCAAGGCCACCGTGATCGACTCGTTTTTCGGCTCCAAGATCGAGCAGCTCATCAAGTCGACAAGCAAGATGGTGCTCATCGCCCGCTGCTTCATACCTGTCAACGCCGTGACGCGCATAGTGGTGGTGGTGCCCCCGAAGGCGGAGTATGAGACCGGCTTCGCACGTTGGGTCAATTCGCTCGGACGGCTCACGCGCCAGATTGGATGCCGCATAATCTTCTGCTGCAACGCTGACACGCGCCGGTGTGTGCGCGGTGTGCTTATGCGCGACCGCTTCGAGATCCGTTCGGAGTATCGCGACGTGGAAGGGTGGGACGACTTCGTGCTCCTTGCCAACCATATCCTCGACGACGACCTTTTCGTGGTGGTCAACGCCCGGCGCTCGTCGGTGTCGTTCAGCTCGTCGATGGACGAGCTGCCGATGTTCCTCCAGAAATATTTCTCGCGCAACAATCTCGTGGTCATCTATCCCGAGCAGTTTGGCGCACGGGAGAACGTGCCTTCGGCCATCGACCCGCTCGCTTCCGACTTCACGGCCACTCCTTCGTCGCTGTGGGTGCGCATCGCCTCGTTCTACAGGCGCATGATCATCCTGCGCAAGCGTTTCACGCAGCGCAACCGTGTTAAGAAGATCGACCTGTAGGATGATTGTCCGGTGGCTTGTCCGAGGCGCATCCGGGGGCGGCTGCACCTTGGGTACAGCCCTACGTGGCGATGTAGACACCGTGCATCTGTGGCTTCAGTAGCCCGAGGCCGATGAATAAACTAAAAATAGTTAATAAATATTAAAACGGGGGGGGGTATTTTTAACCTCCCGTTTTTTTATCTACCTTTAGCGAACCAAAAGGAGATCATATTGCCACATCAAACGAATTAAAACATAAAATTTATTCTTATTTGTACGGAGAACACACAATGTTGTTGAACATGCGCGCTGCCGCCTCGTGATGGGGGTGGCAGCGCTTTTTCTGCGGGTATCCTGCGGGGGGTGCGCGCCTATGTCGGGCAGATATGCTAAATTTGCACTCATGGAAGCGACACAATCCCAACAATCCACTCTTGTCCCTCTGATAGGGATGACCCTCGACGGGCTGCGCGCCGTGGCCGCCGAGTGCGGTATGCCCGCGTTTGCCGCCAAGCAGATGGCACAGTGGCTCTACGAGAAGCGCGCCGACAGCATCGACGCCATGACCAATCTGTCGAAAACCGCCCGTGCGCGCCTCGCCGAGCGCTACACGATCGGACGCACTGCGCCCAAGGCCGAGGCGCGCAGTGTCGACGGCACGGTGAAATATCTGTTTGACGGCGCGGGAGGGCGGGACATAGAGGCCGTGTATATCCCCGACCGTGACAGGGCCACGCTGTGCGTAAGTTCCCAGGCCGGCTGCCGTATGGAATGCCGGTTCTGCATGACGGGGCGGCAGGGATTCCACGGCAATCTCACCGCCGGCCAGATCATCAACCAGGTGTTGTCGATCCCCGAGTCGGAGAGCCTGACCAATATCGTGTTCATGGGTATGGGAGAGCCTACGGACAACCTTCCCGCCGTGCTCGCCGCCATAGAGATACTGACCGCCCCATGGGGGCTGGCATGGAGTCCGAAGCGCATCACGGTAAGCTCCATCGGCAAGCTCGACAACCTGCGCACGCTGCTCGACGCCACCAAGGTACACGTGGCCATCAGCGTGCATTCCCCGTTCAGCGACGAGCGCGCGTCGTTGATGCCGGTGGAGCGCGCCTACCCGCTGAAGGATGTGCTCGCCCTGCTGCGCGGCTACGACTTCGCCCATCAGAGGCGCCTGTCGGTGGAGTATATAATGTGGGGAGGCCTCAACGACAATCTGCGCCATGCGCAGGCTCTGGCCCGGATGCTTCACGGACTGGATGTGCGCGTCAACCTCATCCGCTTCCATGCAATACCCGACTGCGACCTGCGCACGTCGGACACCGACACCATGACTGCATTCCGCGACCGCCTCAACCAGCTCGGCATCACGGCCACCATACGCACCTCGCGCGGCGAGGACATCGCCGCCGCCTGCGGTATGCTCGCCGGCAAGGGGGCGTGACCTCTCCGTTCTACCAGACAAACACGTTCGGCGCGTAGGAATTCCTACGCGCCGAACGTGTTTGTCTGGTAACCGCTTTTAGGTGACCTCTTGGATTAGTGCTTTTCGTCAGTGTTGATGAATGTGAGCTTTTCTTTGGGGGCTTTAAGCTCGAAGCTCATCTTCGTGCCCTTGTCGTCTACTTTTATGTCGTCGATTACGGCGAAGCGTGAGAAGTAGGGGAAAAGGGCATGCGTGAGCTGTCGCTCACATACGGATGCCGCTTCTGCCTTTACAGACTTGTCGTCAGCTCCGGAGGGAAGGTTGCCTGTTATGGTGATGGCGTCGGGGGCGACTGTCACTTTCATTGATGGCAGGTCGAGGTTGAGCAGCAGGTCATCGCTGTCGTCGATGTCGTAGGTCCAGGTCCCGTTTACGGAGGCTGAGGCCGGTATGGCCAGCTCGTAGGCAGTGGAGTCGGTATTGACGGTCTTTATCACGTCGATATCGGCGGCGATGGTCACGGGTCCTCCGTCCTTATTCTCGTTCTCCAGGAAGTCGATTGATATCCCGGCGGTCGCTCTTGTGGCGTCGGAAACGCTTGCGGATAGGTTGACAGGGGAGATACTTGTCCATGAATCCGTGAATCGTGCCTTGTCGGAACATCCGGAGATAGCCATTGATGCGCAGGCGAGAATCGCGGCTGCTGATTTGATTGTCTTTGACATGAGGATTTTGTATGTGAATTGATTTGTTTTCAGTTTATTACTGTCCGCTAAACCATAAATCAGAGAGTCCAACATCTTGAAAGGCAGA
>NZ_CAJTYX010000034.1 GCF_910583865.1 uncultured Muribaculum sp. | reverse complement strand
AACCCTCACAGGCGGAACCAGAATCCGACGTGCTACCATTACACCACAAGGCAATATTTATGTTCTTTGCAAAAGGTGGACAATAAGAAAATTGTTTAATCACGTTTCTTATTGAGAATCATGCTTTAATTCAACCTCCGTCGATGAGCAATGATTTCCGTTTTGCGATTGCAAAGTTATGGATGTTTTTCCAATTGACCAAATATTTTCCCGCGTATTTTTTAGAAAATTACACGTTTTTTATGCATAGAGCACTCATCCTCGAAGCAACATACTGATAATCAAGGATATCAATGAAATGAAAGGCAGCGGTGTATCGAAATTCGGCATACCGCCGTTTTTATGTCTGGATGGGAGGGTGCTGTCAGTCATCGCGAAGCGCTCTGCTTTGCAGAGAATGGCCTCAGATGGTAGGAGCTGAGACTGAGGCTGATGGGAGCGTAGTTCCCTACGTGACCGCTATCGGCTTGCCGCTTTCGTAGCATCGCGGAGAAAGAACCCGAATGTCGATAGCGACGACCCAGATGAACCATTATGACACACCCTCATGAACATTCTCCGGGATGTAGCTTGCAACAGCCATGCCGATTCGTCCGCAGAATTCCTGCGTCCTCGTTACAGACGGCGGCGTGCCGACTGATTGCGGCACACCGCCATACTATCATATCATCATGAGAGATAGTGCTTTATCTTTCCGAAAAACTGATTATTGAGCAGAGTTCTGCTTGAGCCATTTGGTTCTGACCGCGTCCGGCAGATGCTTTACCGAGAAGCCGGAGAACTTGGCATTGAAACCCTCGCCGTCGGGCGATGCGGCAAACATGCCGATTTTCACCGGATGGTTCGCCTCAAGCCATGCGTTGCGCATCATGACATACTCCTTGTCGTCGAAAGAGTAAAATATCTCAACGGCATCAAGACGGCGAACCGCCTTTATCCATATGCAGTCGACCGGACGAGGGAGAGCAATCACGCTCCAGTCCGATGTCCTGTGGGTGACTACGGTGCTTAGATTGTATTTCCCGTCGACAAATTCTATACCCGTCTTGATGTAATTTTCGTGATCGATACGTATCATCATGCCCGCCTGGTCGAAGCGCGTCCGATAGTCGCCGCTTATCTTCACTTTAGCCTCAAATTCACCGCCATATTCCGCATAATAGAACGGGGCGTCATCGACTGTGAATCCATAGTGCGATATGCGCCAGTAATCGCTTTTAGGCGTCACCCTCATGGTGAGTTCTCCGGCATTTATATTCCATTGTTCCGGTTCGTTAAACCAGTTCATCTTCTCGAGCGTCTGTGCGGAAGATAATGATGCTGACATTGCGGCGAGCGCCGTGAAAAGAATCGTTTTGACATTCATATCGGTAGATTTTGACTTTAATATGTTGTATCAATCACGTTTTACGTTTTAAACATATTATTTGAGATTGACAACCATTTGAATTTATTAACTTTGCAAAGTTAACATTCTGCGCCATAACCGTCAATGGCTATAAATAACCATTTATGCCAATGGATAGCTTCCGAAAACTCGATTCCATACTCAAACGACAGTCCACGGCATCACCGGGCGATAATGCGAGCAACACCCTCCAACGTTATGCCGAGGCCATTGCCTTGACTGAAAATGTCGTGGCCGTGCTTAGCGACCTGAGGTCGGGCAAAAGCCGCATATTCAGCGGTGCTTTCGGAAGCCTGCTCGGAATAGAGCATTATTCCGAGGAAAATTCCATTTGGGAAAAGGAGATTCTTGCCCTCATCCCGTCTGCCGACCGTGACGAAAAGTACCTTGCGGAACTGCGGTTCTACAATTTCCTCCGGCATGTGCCACGGGGGCGCCGCACACATTATTTTCTTGCCACAAAACTACACTTCACCGACTCTCGCCATATGGTAAGGGAAGTGCTTCATCGCATGTACTATATACATGACCAATGTAATGATGCGGTGAGCCACGCACTGTGCCTTTACGGCCCTTTGGTGTTTGATTTCCCCGGCAGAAGCGTCGCGGTAAATTCCGTCACCGGCAAATTGCATCCATTGTCGTCAGACACCGATGCCGGCATACTCACTCCACGCGAAAAACAGGTGCTCGGCCTGATTGCCACCGGACGCTCGAGCCGGGAGATTTCCGAGGCGCTGTCCATAAGCCCGCATACCGTCAGCCGCCACCGCCAGGAAATCCTTGCAAAACTACAGGTAAGAAACTCCGTAGAGGCGTGCCGTGTAGCCAACGCCCTCGGGATATTGGAATAATCGGCTGTTTAAAACGGCCTATAAAAGCTTACCATGTGAACGAGTGACGTCCAACGGTCGTATTCCCGCAGGCATCAGTGACTGTCATGACCGCCTCATGCTTCCTACCTTTGGAAAAACGTGACGAATCCATCACGAATGTAGCCGTGGCGGTCTTGCCGTCAAGCTCGAAAAGCGCGAATTTCCCGTCGATAGTGCCGCGATATGTTTTTACACCGCTGAGGTTGTCGGAAATCACGTATTTTACCTTGCCGATGCGCCCCCATGTCTCCGGCTTCACCGGACGCACCTTGGGCGCCACCGTGTCGATGGCTACGGCGAAGCGCCCCAATGCCGACGGACGCCCACACATCCTGCCCTCAGCGTAGGAAGCATCCACGCGCGTCGCCCTCCCTTTAGGGCTGATCCTCACCATGCATAGTTTCGAGGAATCAGGCAGAGCCGCCGCCGGGACATCGATATCCAACGAGAACTCCCCACTAACAGGCACACCGGCATCGCCTACGGAATAGACCGGCGTGACATACTTGTCAGAGGGAGACGCGGAGATGGCCACGTAGCAATCATCATAGAACGTCCCTTTTGGAAAGATCACAGTCGCACCATCTACATTGAAAGTATTGCGGCCTCTGCGGTCTATAAGATTGCCGTTTCGTCGTGCCGCCGGTATAACGGCCTTACGCCCATGTATCGTGAACGGCTGCACCCGACGGTTGCCATGTTCATCCTCCAGAATCCACCGGCACTTATAGTCACGCTCCTCGTCGACCACTATCATGCCACGATCGACCGTACGTATCATATCGCCAAGAGGTTCCGACCCGGGAATGCGTGTCCACATCATCCATGAACCGTTGTTGACCACACCTGCATAATCCGTAAGAGTGTTGACGGCCTTTGTGTCACCGAAAGAGAAGCGGTCAATGGTACGCCGGTACACCTCATTGCCGTCGACCTCCAGCGCCAGATGCTTCACGCCGTATATATTTGTGGTACCGGTCATGCGGTCATATGCCTTTATGCCGGGTATCACCGCCCCCCATGCCGTGAAGCCTTGCGCCGCTTTTGCAGGGACGAGTACCGCAGGACCGGCCACAGTCCCCTCCCCTTCCTCTGCATATAGAGCAATCGCGCGCACCTCAGGCGCCGTATCGTCTTTTATGTCGCCGCGATAGTACGGCATCGGGTCGAGCGCGTCGCCCGTGCGGGTGTCGCGCACGTCCATATGCAGGTGAGGGCCTCCCGACGAACCGGCATTGCCGCTGCGGCCGATTGTCTCGCCCCGTTTCACCGGAATTTCTCCCGGCATGAACTCCATATCGACAGAAAATGATTCGCGTGCATATTGCTCGTCACGCACACGCTTGTCGATTGTCGGGGAAAATGCCTCAAGATGCCCGTAGACGGTGGTAAGGCCGGTCGACGGATGCATCACATACACGGCACGACCGAATCCCCACGGCGACACCACGATACGGCTTACCCAGCCATCGTCGGCGCTGCGCACGGGCAGTCCGGTGCGTCCCTGCGTCTTGAAGTCGAGTCCCGAGTGGAAATGGTTTCGCCGCAGCTCACCGAAATTTCCGCTTAGAAGCAGCGGTATGTCAAGAGGCCGTGCGAGATGTGGCAGCCTATCCTCCACCTGTTTATTTTGTTTATTCTGAGGCGCGGCCGTTCCGACAGACGCGCAGACGGCCATCACTGCGGCCATCACAGCCACTCTGCCGTATCTTCTGAAGAATGTATAGCACATATATGGTTGATCCGAGTATATTGATAAAGGAGAGATATAGCGAAAAAAGGACGGGCAAGCCTCGCAGGCCTACCCGTTCTTTTAAAATGCCACATCAAAGGAATGCGATGAAACTCCGAATGACAGGATTTGAGCGCTCGCCATCCTTTGTAATCCGCCTTGGTGTCGTAGACACCTCCACTCTCCGAAAAGAGGGATGGGGCCCGCCATCAGACAGCTAAGCTTGTCTCGGTATTTCACTATTAATTGATGAGTTTCCCAATCTACTTTGATGTGGTGTTATCATTACCGGAGCATAGCCTCGCCGATGGCTTAATACCTATGCGGGTTACGCCCGTCGGAATCTCTATTCCTGATTCTATAACGCAAAGATAGGTCATCTTGTTGAATATTCCAAGAAATTATGATGGAAAAAACGCATGGTAAAAAAAGTAAATCCTCGACAACAGCCGCATAAGCTTACCCACCAAATTTTTAACAGTGGCATTAACATTTCAACCACTAACTATATCTCAATCGTGGTGTTTTATCATAAGAGACGCGGAAAAGAAAGCGATTCCTGATTCTCGACGAACAAACCTACATAAATATATACATTTACTTTTAATTCATTTTTCAATGGCTACCACGCAGTATCATCCAATCGTGCAGGAGTTGATCGATATGATCGCACAGAACGGTTGGCAGAGCAAATTTGAGGAAGCTCTTAAAAAAGCCCAGTCCTACAACGTCATAGGCTTCGAGGACGTAAAGACTCTCGATGATTATTTCAAGTGGGTCGACGCCCAGCTTAAATGGGTACCTGTAGAGGACCGCTACGGCAAGGAAGTTTTCAAGCATGTATGCAAGTTCTACTTCATACTCGACCAAAGCCCGGTCAAGGAGCTGCAGAACGCCGTCATGCCCCACGACCGCATGCAGCCTCCCACCCCGCTGTCGGCCTGGATGCGCAAGTTCATCAACGCCCTCGGCGAATGGATGGACAATCCTCTTACCCTCACCCCCGAATCGGAGGAGACATTCTACAAGTCGGCGCCCTACAACATGGATGAATACGAGCGTCCTCACGGAGGTTGGAAGAGCTACAACCAGTTCTTCGCCCGCTACACCAAGCCCGGCTACCGTCCTATAGCCGCTATCGGCGACTCGCGCGTTATCACCGCACCTGCCGATGCCACATTCGACGGCCAATGGGAAGTGAACTCAAACACCGGTGTGGATATAAAGGGTATCTATTGGAACATCGAAGAACTTCTTCAGGACAGCCCCTACGCCTCGGCGTTCAAGGGAGGCCAGTGGACACACTCGTTCCTCAACACCACCGACTACCACCGCCAGCACATGCCTGTCGCCGGCACGATACTTGAGGCCCGCGTAATCCAGGGCACAGTCTACCTGCAGGTTACAGCCGAGCCTATCCCAGGCGACCCCGACGGCAAGACCCAGCTCGTAGGCAAGCGTGTTTTCGGCGCTCCCGACGATCCGGGCTACGAGTTCATGCAGACACGCGGTCTTTTCGTGATCGACAGCCCCATCGGACTCGTCGCAGTCCTTCCTATGGGAATGGCACAGGTGTCGTCGATCGTTCCTACCGCAGAAGTGGGCCGCACCCTCCACAAGGGAGAGGAGATCAGCTACTTCCAGTTCGGCGGCTCCGACATCGTGATGGTATTCCAGGAAAAGAGCAATGTCTCCTTCACCGCCCAGCCCGGCGTGCACTACAAGGTAGGTACACGTCTTGCCATCGCCAATCCCGTGATCGGGCGTAAATAAACCGTAAGGCTATATTCTCTGACACATCTAACAAAGAAATAAAAAAACAATCATGGATACAACGAAATTACAGCCCATCATGCAGAAATTCGTCGAACTTATCAACGCCGACGGAGGCAAGATGCGTGCAGCACTTGAAAAAGCGCTGGAGATAGTCCACCAGAAAAACGTCGTGGAGTACCAGCAGTTCCGTAACCTCGACGACTACATCGAATGGAACGACAAGAACCTCACCACACCCTGGCTTGAGAACCGTTACGGCACGGCCACCCTTGAGAAGTTCAAGACCATGTACTATCTTCTCGACGTGGCTCCCGTCGGACAGTACCAGAATCCGGTAGTCCCCCGCCCCACCGATCCGGCCCTTACCCCGCTGTCGGAATGGATGCGTGAATATCAGATTGCACTCGGCCAGTGGATGGACGATCCCGCCCAGTTCACTCCCGAAGTCGAGAAGTCATTCATGGAAGCCGGCCCATACAACATGGGTGAGTATGTACGTCCGCGTGGCGGATGGAAAACCGTCAACCAGCTATTCGCACGCCGCACCAAACCGGGCTACCGTCCTATCGCAGCCATCGAGGATTCGCGCGTGATCGTCTCGCCGGCAGAAAGCACTTTCGCCGGACAATGGGAGGTAAACTCCAACACCGCCGTCAACATCAAGGGACTTTATTGGCAGATCCAGGAACTTCTCGAAGGAAGCCAGTACAAGGACTGCTTCAAGGGTGGACAGTGGACCCACTCGTTCCTCAACACCTACGACTACCACCGCCAGCACACTCCTGTAGCAGGCACAGTGGTCGAGGCAAGAGTGATCCAGGGCGCAGTCTACGTACAGATGACCCTGAAACCTGTCGAAGGCCAGAAGGACCTCCAGACCGTCGTCGGCAACACCGTGGCGGTCAATCCCGATGCCTCCAACAAGGCCTTCAAGATCGACGCTCCCGACTCGGCAGGCTATGAGTTCATGCAGACCCGTGGCGTGTTCATCATCGACAGCCCGATCGGTCTCGTAGCCGTCTGTCCTATCGGCATGGGACAGGTTTCATCCATAATTCCTACCGCAGAAGTAGGCCGCACCCTATACAAGGGCGAGGAGATCAGCTACTTCCAGTTCGGCGGCTCCGACTGCTGCATGGCCTTCCAGGAGAAGAGCAATGTTTCCTTCACCGCTCAGCCGGGCGTCCACTACAAGGTAGGCACACGCATCGCACAGGCATATCCTGTAATTGATCCGTATAAGAAATTCTAATCGTCAAAGGAATCAGCGCCGCAAGGCGTGAAAATTGACCGGACGAATTATGATGCCGCAGAGATGGGTCGTAATCCCTTCCTGCGGCATCTTTCATAGATGTGCTATTTACTCCACACATAAAATTTCAATTATGGCAACAACTGATAAAACCTCCGCCACCACTGCCTCGCCGGCTGCCAAATCGCCGGACGCCGGCAAAATGTCGGGCGGAGCGAAAAAGGCCACGGTGACAATGGTCGGCATGGCAATCATGATTGTCACCACGATCCTGAGCCTCAGGGGGCTTGCCTCGCAGGCGGAATATGGATATACCTCCATTTTCTGGTATGTCCTGTCGGCAATATTGTTCTTGATCCCGTTCTCCCTCGTCTGCGCCGAGCTTGCATCGACCTACACCCGCAGCGGCGGACTTTTCCGCTGGGTGGCAGAGGCATTCGGTGCCCGTTGGGGATGGGCGGCGATGTATCTTGAATGGATGACAGTGGTGATATGGTTCCCCTCTGTGCTGATGTTCGGAGCCGTATCGCTCGCCTACGTGTTCTGGCCCGAGACATTCGACACACATCTGGCATCCAACACGCTATACACCCTCGTCATCGTGCTCGGTGTCTACTGGCTCAGCACATTCAACTGCTTCCGTGGCATGAAGAACGCCAATAAACTTTCTACCCTCGGAGGTCTGTTCGGAACGATAATCCCGGGAGCCATCCTAATCATACTCGGCATAGTCTACATATGTACCGGTGGCGAGAATTTCATCCCTACCGACCGTTCGTTCTGGCCCGACTTCACCAAGTATAGCACCATCGTGCTCGCCGCATCCATATTCCTCTTCTACGGTGGAATGGAGATGCAGGCCGTGCATGTCAACTCGATGCAGAACCCGCAGCGCGACTTCCCGCGTGCGGCTCTTATCGCAGTGCTGGTGATTCTCGTGGTGTTCATCCTCGGCACTCTCGCCATCGGCTTCGTGATGCCGGAGAAGGAGATAAACCTTCTTCAGAGCCTGCTTGTGGCCTACAACAGCCTTTGGGCGCACCTCGGATGTCCGTGGCTCGGCAATGTGCTGGCGCTCTTCGTCACCTTCGGCGTGATCGGCCAGGTAAGCGTCATAATCGCAGGTCCATCGACCGGTATTCTCGCTGTGGGCAAGGCGGGCTATCTGCCGCGCTCGCTCCAGAAAGTCAACAAGAATGGCGTACAGGTCAACATCCTGTGGATACAGGGCATCATCGTCACGATTCTCGCCCTCGTCCTGATCGTGCTCCCCTCAGTGCAGAGCGCCTATCAGGTAATGAGCCAGATGGCCACCGTGATCTATCTCGTGCTCGTAATCATGATCTACTGCGCGTTCTTCCGTCTGCGCCACACCGAGAGCCTCGTGAAGCGTGGCTACCGGGTGCCGGGCGGCAACTTCGGCAAGTGGCTCGTGACCATAGTCGGTATCGGTGGTGCTGTTGCAGCGCTTGTGCTCAGCTTCCTCCCTCCGGGCCAGATCAACACGGGCAGCCCTGTCGTATACATCGCCATACTGCTCATCGGCTCGATAATCATCGTGTCAATCCCGTTTATCGTCTATGCCAAGCGTAAAAGTTCCTGGCACGATCCCAAGGCCGATTTCTACCCCTTCAACTGGATGATAGAGGGGCGCAAGCCCGACCAGGTGTCGAAATGGCCGGAAGGCTACGTGCCCACACAGGCCGAGGTCGACAAGGCGTTCCAACAGGAGGAACAGAACTGACAACACGTGTCAGCATATTTCGAATGATCAACGACTATAATCGGAATATATGAAAATCAATACCGGAAAAGGGTACATCTCCCTGATGACCTTGATCGCCATATGGTCGATCTCGCTGACAGTCAATCTGCCGGGGCTTGCCATCACGCCTATGCTCGGCAACCTCGACAAGATATTTCCGCATACCTCGGAACTGGAGATACAGCTCCTCACGGTATTGCCCAACCTTTTCATCATTCCGTTCGTGCTCCTTTCCGGGAAACTGTCGCTGTCGAAAAGCAAGATAAGTATAGTAGTGATTGCCCTCGCCATATATCTGGCGGGGGGAATCCTCTATCTGTTTGCCGACAGCATGGTCGAACTGATTGTTATAAGCTGCATACTCGGCATGGGGTGTGGGCTGCTGATACCTCTTGCGGCAGGCCTCATCGCCGACACTTTCGTGGGCAAGTACCGCATGCAACAGCTCGGCATCAAGTCGGGCATATCCAACATGGCGCTTGTCATAGCGACGTTCATCGTCGGGTGGCTCAACCGTGGCAACTGGCATCTGCCGTTCCTCGTCTACCTCATCCCGGCCATACCGCTCGCCCTGTCGGTGTTCCTGCGGGGGATACCGGCGGCCGACATCAATCCTCCCGCAGTCACACCTTCGCCGCAGATTAAGGCGTCCGTCAAGGTGGCCACGGCGGCTACCGTCGCGGGCACGCCGGCAAAGGCCATACACGCTGTACCACCGACACCGCTGTCAGACAGCTACGGGACTATCGGCAAGGTCAAGGACGGGTTCATTATATCGAGGCTATGGGCACTCATGGGTGTGTATTTCTTCGTATGCTACGCCACGGTGATTGTAAGTTATTACTCGCCGTTCCTCATGCAGAGCGAAGGGATGAGCGATTCGGAAGTCGGCACCGTGACTTCAATCTTCTTCCTCGCCATATTCCTCCCGGGTTTCATCCTTCCGTATGTCGTCAGGCTCTTCAAGCAGTCGACGCTGATAGTGTCGTCACTCGTAATGAGCGTCGGGGTCATTCTCATGATTATAGGTAGCCATTTCGGCATAATGTGCCTGGCTTCAACATTGATAGGGTTCGGCTACGGTGTGTTCCAGCCGCTGATATACGACAAAGCCACACAGGTCATAACATCTCCGTCAAAAGCCACTTTGGCGCTTGCCTTCGTACTTGCCGCCAATTACGTGTCCATCAGCGCAACGCCATTCGTGGTCGACTTCTTCAGGATGATATTCGACCCGCACCACATGGCCAACCGCTTCCCGTTCATCCTCAACTCCATCCTGCTCGTGGCCTTCACCGTCGTGGTGTTCATTTGCCGCCGCTCCTTCGTGTTCCGCATCGACAAATCCTACTACTGATCCTTACGGCTCTATAATCCGATACATACGCCTCGTGGGCGAATACATGTCGCGGTTGGTCTGGAAAGAAAAACCATTAGATTGGTAGAACCTGATTGTGCGTTTCTTATTCAAGGCATCCACTGTTATGAATTGGCAACCGGCATGATGATATTGAGAGAATGTATTTAACGTGAGTTCGATGAAAATTAAGTAGTTGAAAAATTGGTGATTAGCGATAAAAGTATTAAATTTAAGATGCTAAATTCAAACAAATACTCTTATCGCTATGCTCCCGAGGACAAGATTACTGCATTTTCAAATAAATAGCAACTCTTATAACACATCTTTCGCTATTATTCTGCGAACTTAATATAAAAATCGGGAGGCAGGCCTATGTTCGACGAAGTGCAGCCCATGGCATACGAACGTAGGGATGCTTCCGGGAAGCATCCGAATTTATCGCACGGAATAACGCACACAGCAGGAAGGAGCGGGACAACACGGTTTATGGGAAATGCCGCGTGCCCCGCTCCTTCTTGGAAGGGAAACTGTACCTAACTCATGCGGTCAATCATAGTATCAGGCAATCATGAATCGTAACCTATACGATTCTCTTCGTTACCAAAAATCTATTAATTTACCAATCTTATATTCATTAAATTACCAACCGGTATCGGCGAGCACATGGACGAGATAGCCGCGATAGAGCTTATCCTCTTTCTCATCGATATACGAGAATATGGCCACCTTGCTGACCTCATCGTTCTTCACAATGGTCACGGTCACGGGCTGGTCCTTGGCCTTCTCGTCGTAATTGTCGGTAAATGTCACCTTGCCTTCTACCGGAGTGTTGAGCGCCGTGCCTTCGGGATATGTCACGAACAGTTCATAGCGTCCCGAGCGGCGTATCCAGCCGAATGTCTCGACACCATCCTTGACCTCGGTCTCGAAATACTCGCGATAAGAATCAAACCGGTACGGCTTCGTGCCGTTGAAATCGGCCATGCTCTCCTCTGTCTGGGCGCACAGCGCGGCGATGTCGGCTGCGGTAAAGGCCTCAAGGGTGAACTTGACAGTCACGTTGATGTCTGCCGTAAGGCCCGACATATCGGAAACGGTGACCTTGGCCGTGAACTCCTGGCGTTTTGAAGTGGCTGTGATGGAAATCACACCGGCTTCATCGACGGTGGCCGTCACGGCATCGTTGTCGGAGACGGCGCTGTAACCGTCATTACCGAGTAGCACACGGGTAGTGGCCGTGGCGCTGTGGCCGAGTGGAGTCTCAAGTGTGAAGTCGGTGGTCTCGACGGTCAGCACGTCGGTAGTGTAGACCGACACGGGGAGTTTCTTCAGAGAGCCTCCCTTGTCGGAGATGATAATCTCCGTGGTGCCGTTGCGGAAGCCCTCGACCATTAATGTGCCGGCCTCGTCGGTCACGTCGGCAACTTCCGGATTGAGAGAGAATGCGGCATATTCGCCCGCGCCGTCGCTTATAGGGACGGCCACTCGGCTGTCGGCGCCAACCTTCACACGCATGGATTCGGTGTCGATGGAGAGTGCCGGATATTGCGGTTCTTCGTTGATGATGATTTCATCCTTGTCATCGCTGCAGGCGGTGATGGCGCCGAGCGCCATCACTCCGCATAGCAGCAGTGGTAGTAGTTTATATTTGTTTTTCATCGTTGTTCCTGTGGTTAATGATGATTATTTCCAGTCCTTGTCATAGACAACACCACTGTAGTTGCATGTGCTGTTGTAGAATGATGAGGCACATCGGCCAAGAGCCGTCAGATTGCCTTTGAATGTGTCGCGGTGAGGGTCGAGTGCGAACACCATGTGGAGTTTATGTCCGTTCTTCACCATTTCATCAAGGTCGGAAGCCGAGGCATAGCGTCCTTGCGCGAACTCTTGAGAGTAAATAGCCCAATCAGCCTTGGATACACCCTCGAAATATTCCTGACGGAGTCCGCGTCCATAGTCCTCAAACACCATGTCGAGATATTCACCGGGGAGCACCTTAGTACCGTCAATCATCAGATCCTCCTTATCGAATCTATTTAGATTGCCAAGGCGATAGAGCGTCATGAGCTTGTCGGGCATGGCTTTCTTTGTGTAATAGCATAGACGCGCGCCGGCCAAGCTTGACTCTTCGCAGAAAATATCAGGGTAATCGTCTTGAAGCCTATACTTGGTGTACTCCGAATATTCGTCGTCGAACATCACGCCGTCGAGTCCGTAGCGGTCGCAGGTCTCGCGCAGAGCCTGAGCGAACTGCTTTGCACCCTGCTCGGTGAGGTTAGCGAGACCCGAGCCGTCATGGTCGCCGAGGATACTGAGCACCACTTTTATACCCTTGTTCTGGAGGGGACGGATATATTTCTCGGCATTGTTGAGCTGCGGGGTAAGGTTCTCGTTGAGGTGGACGTAAATCTTCTGCGTCTCACGGTTGAAGCGGATATTGCCGGAGAAGAGCACAACCACGTCGAAGAAGGGTATGCCGGTATCGCCGAGAGTGAACGACAGATGGTTGAGCGGGTTGGTATCGTTCGACTCGATGATGCTGACCATGCGCACACCGGGAAGTCCGTCAGGCCCGAGCTTTGTCGCATCGGGAGCGGCAGTGCGGTCCTTCACGAAAATCAGGCGCGTGTTGTCAAGGCTTCCGAGCACGTAGTCGCCGGCACTGATCACAGAGGCGCGGAGTGGAATCACATAGGAAGTCTCATGGTCCATCTCGCCGTTTGACACGATGGTTACGGCTATCTCCGACGAACGGCTTGTGCCTGCGGGTATGGTCACCACACCGTCGTTGTCGCCGATGGTGACAAGCTCCTCGGGATAGATCTTGTAGTCGCTGCCGTTGGCGGCATTGTACTCTTCAAGGGCTGTGGGATCGTAGGTGAACTTAACCTGACAGTCGGCGCTTACATTGCCGGGAGTGAACAGGCGCAGGGAGGTCGACCCGTTACTGCGGAACTCCACGTTGGAGAATTCACGCTTGCCATCCTTGTCGGCGATATAGATTACCTCCTTGTTCTCGGAAGGCACCTCATAGTTGCCGGTGTCGGGAGCGCTCACAGTAATCTCCTCGGAGCATCCGGTGGCTGCTATCGCGGCAAAAGCCACGGCGGCGGGGCAGAGGAGTGTGCTGAATATGTTGCTTAATTTCATTTTCTGATGGTATTGTTTATGTGATTAGTTCTTGGCGGGGAGTTCCACATTGTCCCACTTTATGTCAGCGTTTGCCACCATGTCGTAGCCGTTGGCATAGTCCTTTACGATGCGTCCGGCGCCTTCGTTGAATTTCCAGTAGGACACGAGTCCTTCCGACTGCGGACTTACAGAATAGAAGTGGTTCTTCGCGAGCATCTCCTCACGGGTAAGTATGCGGTTCCATACGCGCACCTCCGAGAAGTCACCGTCAAACCAGCGCTTCTCTGAATAAGAATAGCCGATGTAGAATTCGGAACTGTCCCAATCGACAGCCTTGCTATACTTCGTGGTGTGGGTCTCTCCCTTCTTTTCACCGTTGAAGTAAACCTCCACGGTCTTGCTCGATTTGTCAAAGGTCAGTGTTATGAAAGTCCACTTATTGGTCTCAAGCTGCCATTCGGAGTCGGTGATGTTGCCGCTTGAGGTGGCGAGCTGAATCTGGTTGTTGGGATTGCCGTCGCCGGTGCGGAGTAGGAACTTGCCCTCGATGCCGAGCAGTGTGGATATGCCAGCTTCCATACCGTCACGCTCGAAGCTGCGCGGATACACGAGCATCTCCACCGTGAGCTGCTCTATACCCTTCAGTCCGGGGCAGTTGCCCGGTCCGGAGAGCTGCGTGTAGTTGTGCGCCATGTCTGCGACAACATTGATGAGAGCCGCGCCCTTGATGACGAAGTAGGAGGTGCGGTTGCTCTCAAGCACCGGAATCTCGCTCGAAGCGATGGTGACGGGGAGCACATAGACCTTCTCCACATCGAGATTGGCGAAGTTGAGGAATTTGACCTCTACGGGCGACGATACCACCGCGCCGTGAACGATGACGGCCTCGGGATTCTCGATCGCATAGTTCTCGGCGGGAAGGGCTTCGGCACTCTCTCCGTAGAGCGAGTTGTAGTGCGACACGAGTTCGGGAGCCGCGCGGTAAATGACGGTCAGGTCATGGTTGAGCGGCTGTGCCACCGATGCCGTCAGGGTCTTTATCTGGTCGGGGGTATCGGCCTTTATGAACATGGTGTTGACCTTTTCCGAAGGTGAGGCGGAGTCAAACACCTTGTTGTCGTAATTCTCCATATCCTCCTGGCAGGCCGTAAGCGCGCCGGCGGCGAGAAGGAGAGTCGCGATATATGCTGTTTTTTTCATGTCGGAATTAGCGTGGTTATTTTACGTTGGGGTTGACTGAATGGATCAGTGCGCGTGTGCGCGGGAACACGAAGGAAGGATTGAAGTAGTCGCGCTCAACATTGTACACACCTACTCCGCCTACCTCGGCATACGGTGCCCAGGCTGCAAGCGCCGTGAGCGAGGGTGTGCCGTCGTTGAGTATTCCGGTCTTGGTGTCCTCCTTGTCGAGCGACGCGGTGGCGCCCATCATGCCGAGACGATCGAGGGGCACACCTTCAGCCCGGGCGTCGGCAAGCACAGTATTGAATGCATACTCCTCGGTGACATCGAGCGATGTGGAGAGGAATATCATGTTGCACTCTTCGAGCAGGGTCTTGTCAGCAAGGTTCTGGGGCTTGCCGGTGAAGTCGATACGCTTGGCCGGGTTGCGGCGGTGCCAGTCGGCAAGCACACCGGTGAACAGACGCTCGTTGGCCTCGTAGTCGGTGAGTTCGGCCGGCTTCATTCCGCTCTTGGGCTTGCCGGTATAGGCTATGCAGAGGCCGTCGTAATGCTTCGAATATGACAGCGCCACCGCCATTGAGTCGACGAGGAAGTCGCGGAAGGCGGTCGTGACAGGTTCTTCGGCGGGAGCGGCCTCGACCTTGGCGTTGTATGCATTCTTTATAGCGTCGAAATCGACAGTATAGAGGAACTTCGTGGCTTTCTTCTCGCGCGTCTCGGCCATGTCGGCATAGACGAAGTCGGCCACGCTCTGAGGGTTGAGCACCACCACGGCATCGATGCTGTCGGGGAGCACGGTGACATGGGTGGAGCGGTTGTCGGGGGTGGCGTTGTTGCGGAACCACGCATAGACTTGCTTGTGGCTGCGCCCCTTGTAGGCACGCAGGTTTTCAAGGTAGCGTGCATAGAGTTCCGGAGAGGTCTCTTCTACGGTAGGGTAGTTGAGGTCTACGCTCTCGGTGTCGGTCCAGTCGTCGCAGGCGGTGAGCGCCGCAGCCGAAAGGATGGCCGGAATTCCGTATTTCAGTAGTTTGTTCATGTAGTATGATTCCTAAAATTGATTAAAGAATAGATATGTATCTCATTTGTTCTTGCAGTCCCACCATATGCGTGTGGCCATGTTGTCGGGTCCGTTGAGATAGTTGGCCACGGCATAGTTGATGTTGGCCGCGTTGTTGGTGTACTCCTGCTCGGGATATTTCATGCGCGCGGGGGTCTGGTCATCGGCGAGGATGCCTCCGCTTCCGTTGTAGGCCACGGGGAGGAGCTTGGGGTAGCCGGTGCGGCGCAGGTCGGCCCATGCCTCGTTGCCTATCATCCAGTTGGCGATCCACTTCTGGGTGATGATGCGTTCCTGTTTCTCCTCCTTGGTGGCGTTGTCATCCCATTTGATGGTGATGGTCGACAGCGAGCCGTTCCAGGGGTTCATGCCGGAGGGATCCACGTAGGCCTCGGGGCGCGAGGTGTTGTCGGCGAGATATTCCTCGGCGCCGGATGCGCCGTACTGCTCGAAGGAGAGGCGTATGCCGTCGTTGTAGAACTGTTCGGCAGTCCCGCCGAGATCGAAGCCGAATATGGCCGTGCCCTCGGCGCGAAGGAATGCAGTCTCTGCCGCGTTGAACCATTTGATGGGGTCGTTGGCCGAAATCTTAACTCCGGAGAAGTTGAATCCCCATTCGGTGTTGTAGGTGGGGTTGCGGATCCCCCTGCGCTGTCCGATGAATGGGATGGGCTTGTTGTCGGCATCCTTCCAGAGCGATTCGGAGAAGTAAGCGGCACGGCGCGGATCCTTGTAGCCGTTCATATAGCAGATAATGTCGGCTGCGGCATGGGTGTCGCCGCCGGTCGAGCTGCCGTTGGCATTGTAGTTGACGGCGGTGTAGAGCGGGCTCTCGGAGGTGGCGAAATAGTTCCATGCGGCATTGTCGGCGTTCGACTCGATCACGCCTCCGTTGGCGGGGTCGACAGCCTCCTGCGCCATGGCGCGCGCCTTTTCGGGAGCGGCGTAGGCAATGCGTATGGCCAGACGGAGCTTGAGGGAGTTGGCGAAGCGTATCCATTTGCTGACGTCACCGTGGTAGACGAAGTCGGCGCTTGCCGAGAGCGCGTAGCCACGATTGTCGTTAAGCACCTTGACGGCATCGGTGAGGTCCTTGAAGAAAAGGTCGTAGATCTTCTCGACGGAGTCATAGTAGGTGTTGAGGTTGCCGCCGTTTTCGATGGCGCTGTAAGGGATAGGGCCGTATGTGTCGGTGACACGGTGCATCGACGCTACTTTCACCACCGTGGCGATCGCCTCGGGCACGGGGGTGCCGTTGACCTCGCAGAAGTTCTTTATCATGGTGAGGTTGGAGTAGAGCGTCGGGGGCACGTCGATCATGAACACCTTTGTCCAGTCGTCGGTAGGGTCGTAGGTCTGTATGGAGTTGTTCCATCCCTGCTTGGCGGGCGAGAAGTAGCCGCCGAGCGGTCCGCCGAGGAGGCAGTCGGTAAACTGCGCCTTGTTGACATCGGCCGACACGACCGATCCGGCGATGTTGTTGAGCGCCGATCCGAGGGCATAGTCGTCGGCGGTAAGGTCACCGGGGGTGTACGGCTCGGAATTTATGTCCTCGTATGCGCCTGTGCATGCCGCCATTGACAGCGCGGCTGCGGACATTAAGGATTTATATAGTAGTATTTTCATCTTGGGCATTCTTTAGAAGGTGAAATTGACGTTGAAGCCGAGTGAACGCTGCGAGGGCATGATGAAGTTGTCGATGCCCTGGTAGAAATTGTCGGTGGATGCCACCGATTCGGGATCGAACGGGGCTTTGTTGTAGATCATCCACAGGTTGCGCCCTACCAGCGACACCTTTATGTCGCATATGTCGGCGAGCCATTTGCGCGGGATGGCGTAGGTGACCGACGCTTCCTGGAGGCGGACGTTTGTGGCTGAATATGTGTTGTACTGCGGCACGTTGAGGATAGTCTCGTACCAGTTTTCGGGAGCCACTCGGTCGCCGCCGTTGACACTGACGAATCCGTGGTCACGGATATCGGCGGAAGCTTCCGACACACCGTAGCGGTCGAGGATTGCCTGGGTGCGCGAGTAGACGATACCGCCGAAGCGTGCGGTGACCATGGCGCTTGCAGAGAGGTTTTTCCAACGGAAGGTATTGCTCCAGGCCATGTTGCCCTTGGGGAGCACGCTGCCGAGCTTGATGTACTGGTTCTTGTCGTTGATGGCGCTCGTCTGCACGCGGTTGCTCTCATCGACGTAGATTGCGCCGTTGGAGTCGCGCAGCAGACCCACGGTAGAGTAGAGGTCGCCCATGCTGCCGCCCTGGCGCAGGATGAAGTGGGCGTTGCCGTAGCCTCCCATGTCGAGCATGTCGGCGGAGAACACCTCGCCTGTCTCAGGGTTGATGGCGTTGTCGGCCAGTTCGATGATCTTGTTGCGGTTCATCGAATAGGTCAGGCCGGTGCTCCACGAGAAATCGCCCCAAGTGTGGCTGTAGTTCAGGGCGAGTTCGATGCCCTGGTTGCGCACGGAGCCGGTCTGTATGTATATCTTGTCGTACTTGTTGACAGGGAGCTTTGGATCGAACGTCTGGTTTTTAGTCTCGGCGTAGTAATAGGTTGCGTCGAAAGTGAAGTCGTTGAGGAAACGGAAGTTCATGCCGACTTCCCAGGAGTTGGTGCGCTCGGGCTTGAGATTATACATAGGATACTGGGTGAGGATGCTCCATGA
The DNA here is from genome assembly GCF_910583865.1 of uncultured Muribaculum sp. GTDB lineage: Bacteria > Bacteroidota > Bacteroidia > Bacteroidales > Muribaculaceae > Muribaculum. Next base: position 11,702 of record NZ_CAJTYX010000034.1, on the reverse strand, counting down.
GCCTGTGCCCTTGTCCCACTGGTAGCGCGGGTTGGCGAGGTATCGGTTGAATGGTGTGCCCACCGATGCCCACGATCCGCGTATCTTCCAAAAGGAAAGGATTTCGGGATTCACGCCGGGGAGAAGCTCGGTCATGAGCACCGACAGGCCGACCGACGGGTAGAAGAATGATGAATTCTTCGAGTTGGGTCCGGCAAGCTGCGAAGGCCAGTCGTTACGTCCGGTGAGGGTAAGGTAGTATGTCGACCGGTAGCCTATATCGGCGGATGCGTAGAGCGACTGTGTCTGTTCGCGCCATCCGGTCTGCATGGGGTTGAGATGGTTGACCGAGAGGTTTTGCACGGCAAAGAAGTTGGGAAGCCCTACGGGTTCGCCTTTGAACGTGTCGGATCCGTCGGCGATAGGGCCTTCGATGCTCAGCTCGTCATAGCGCATGTCGGAGATAGAGCCGCCGAAGTTGGCCTGCACCGACCAGTCGGCCCCGAAGTTCTTGTTGAAGCTGAGGAGGAAGTCGGCGAACACCTGCTTGTCCTTGTAGCGGTTCATGCCGTAGAAGCCACGTTCGGATAGCCCGGTGAGCTGGTTGTTGGTCGTGGCGTAGTATTTGGTGGAGAGGTCGGCGTTGGAGTTGTCGATGCGCACGCGTCCTGAGAGCGTGAGGAAATCGAAAATCTTGTAGCTGAGGTTGGCTCCGAGCATGTAACGGTCCTTGGAGGTCTCGCGTAGGTTGCGGTAATTGACCCAGTAGGGGTTCTGCATGGTGAAGGCGTCGCTCAACGGCCAGTACTGGGTACTGATCTTGCGGGCCGGATCGTAACGCTCATACATTCGTATGTCCTCCCAGTCATTTCCGCGCGGAAAGAGGTATGCGCCGACGATAGGATTGGCGTACTCACCCTGGTTGACCATGTTGCGGTCGGTCTGATGGATGAAGCTGGCGTTGAGGTCGAGCGTCATGCGGTCCTGGAGAAAGGAGGTGGTGTTGCGTATGGTGAAGTTGTAGCGGTTGTAGCCGTTGTTGGGGACTATGCCTTTGGAGTTGAGGGCGGCTGCGGAGGCATAGGTCTGGTTCTTGTCGTTGCCGGTGGAGAACGTGGCCGACTGCGTGCTCACGAACCCGGTCTTGAGGTAGTCGCTTGCGATGTCGTAGCCGTAGGAGTTGGCCGCCGTCAGCGGGGCGCCCCAGCTGTAGGACGATCCGGGCACGTATGCGCCGCCGAGTCCGGTGCCGTAGCGGTTCTGGAACTTGGGGAGCACGAATGCGCGTGTGAAGTCCATGCTGCTGTTGACGGTTACCTTGGTCTTGCCTTTCTCGCCTTTCTTGGTGGTGATGACGATGGCGCCGTTGGCCGCGTCGCTACCGTAGAGGGCGGCAGCGGCTGCTCCGGTAAGCACCGACATTGACTCAATGTCGTCGGGGTTGATGTCGGCGATAGGCTCGGAGGTGCCCTGCGAGCCGAATTCGGTTGCCCCGCCGGAGTTGCCTGAACGCATCGGCATCCCGTCAATCACATAGAGCGCGTTGGACGACTGCATGATCGACTTGGTACCGCGCATCACCACTTTCGAGATGCCGCCGACACCGGAGGATGATGCGTTGATGTTTACGCCAGCCACTTTTCCGGCGAGTGAGTTGACGAAGTTGGCGTCCTTGTTCTCGGTGAGGAGGTCGCCGTTGATTTTCTGAACGTTGTAGCTGAGCGACTTCTGCTCGCGCTTGATGCCGAGGGCGGTGACCACGACCTCGTCGAGGGCTGTGGCGTTCTCCTGCATCTCTATGTTGATGTCGGTGGCATCTCCGACCTTCACCTCCTTGGGTGCGCATCCGAGATAGGAGAATGTGATGACCGAGCCTTTGGGGGCGCGGATTGAGTATTCGCCGTCGAGTCCGGTGGACACGCCTGTCTGAGTGCCCTTTACGAGCACGCTTACACCGATCATAGGCTCACCTTCGGCATCGAGCACATGGCCGGTGATGGTCTGCATCTCGCCGGTGGCGTCGGCTGTGGCCTTTTTGTTGACGGAGGATACCGGGATGATCTTGATGTATTTGCCGGAAATCTCGTAGGTGTAGCCCGTGCCTTTGAGGATGGTGCTGAGTGTGGTCGAAAGTTCGGCATTCTTGAGGTTGAGGGTCACCGGGGCTTTGCTGTCGAGCTGCGACTGGTTGAAGCCGATCGAGAATCCCGACTGTTTCTGCACTTCTTTTAGCGCCTCGGCCACGCCGATGTTCTTGCCTGCGATGCTGATGCGCGCATCCGGATCCTGTGCCATAAGCGGCGAGGCCGGAATCATTGTCGCCAGCAACAGGGCGATGACTGTGCGATTGAGCCGCGACGGCTTCTTCGTTACATGTCTTACCATTAGCTTGAAAATGATGAAATGTGTTGATTTTTAAGATATTAAATTCTTGTCAAGATGCGGGGAGAGGGATTCAAGAGGGGTGTGCAATTTCATGTCCCGCTCTGTAGTGGAACACTTTTTACCATGATACCGAATGTTGATGTACTTGTGGATTAGACTGTTGAGGTCATTGATAGGTCACGTGGCAGTCCTTTCCCGTGATGCTGTAGCGCACCCTCCCTCCCGACACGTCGGATATTATGCCCATCACCTCCGGAAGCGGGGCATTCTGAGGGAAGCGGAACGTATAGCGGTCGTCGGCAAAGGCTGCCGGAGAGTAGGAGAACCTATAGTCGAATTTGCGCTCTATTGTGCGCAGTATGTCGGGCACTGTAAGGTCGGTGAAAACCATTTCGCCATGCTGCCAGGCCGTTATGTCGTCGATGTCGGCATGCCGCAAAGATGCCTGCGATGTGCGCTTGTTGAACACGAGCTGCTGTCCGGGATGCAGGATGGCTTTTTCGGTGAGGTCGGAGTACTCTACCTTTACGCTCCCTTCGATGAGCGTGGCCGTCACTTCGTCATCGTCAGGATAGGCATTTATGTCAAACTCTGTTCCGAGAGCCGTCACCTGGAAATTGTCGCTCTTCACTATGAACGGATGGCGCTTGTCGTGGCTCACGTTGAACGACCCTTGCCCTATAAGATAGACGCATCTTTCTTCGCCTTCGAAGCGGTCGGGGTATATGAGCGTGCTGCCGGAATTGAGCAGCACCTCCGTGCCGTCAGGCAACAGGAAGGTATTGACCGTAGCGGTGGCCGTATGCTGCTGTATGATGTCGGCCGGCTCGTGGGTGCGGTTGAACAGAAACGCGCCTACCGTGACAAGTGCCATGACCGCAGCGGCGGCCTGCCATACACGGAGACGCCGGAGAGTTACGGAGGACGGGGCTAAAAAGAGACCGTTGGCCGACGCGAAGCGATGCCATGCCGTGTCGGTGCGGCGACGCGACAGGGAGGGATGTGCAGCGGCATCGCTCCACAAAGCATCCATAGCCTCGTCCTTGACGGAGCGGTCGGCATCATCGGCAAGCCATGCATGCACCTCCTTCTCGACTGCCGGGGAGCAGTCGCGTCGGGCAAAAGTGCGTATGACCCGGTTGATGTAATCTTTCTTTGTGTTGGGTATCGGTGACATTCTATTATATTCTAACTTAAGAAGAGGAAAGTACTGAGTCGTCGATGGTTAAAAATAGTTAACAGCAACCATTATGGCCACTATTGCTTTTATTTGCATCCGCAGGTCGTTGAGAGCCGAAAAAATATGGCTTTCTACCGTACGAACCGACAGACCGAGCATCTCGGCTATGTCCTTGTTGCTCATCCCTTCGAAGCGGCTCATGGCGAAAATCTGCCGACGCCTCGAAGGCATGCTTTCGATTGCCATATGTATGAGCAGCCGCAATTCCTCAAGATACATCTCTTCGGCGGGATTGAGCGTGTCGCCTATGATCTCCTTCGCAAGGATGTCATCGACGGGCTTGCCCATGGCCACAGGATCGACGTATTTCCGTTTCAGATGGTTGAGACATATGTTGCGCGTCATCCGGCATATATACCGGTCGATCTGCGGATTGTCCTGCCATATGTCTACCTTCGGCCATAGCGCGGCGAATACCTCCTGGGCTATGTCCTCGGCATCTTCCTCCCGCTTCACGAACATCAAAGCGAAGCGTCGGGCTACAGGATAATATCTCTTGAATATTTTCTTGAAAGTGTCTTGCATGGCTTACTCCTGTGTCAATAAAATGACTACTCCTTGATGATGAGTGCCTATAATATATTAAACAATGCAAGGTAGACTACTTAGCCTAAAACGGAATAATTATGTTAATTATTATTAATACACCGCAGCCCGGATATATCAATATCATTGTTAGATATTTTTAACAAAGTTAAACTAAATATTTTTTAAGCAAGATAAGATATATTTGTGTAATTTTGCAAGCGCAAAATATGGAAAGTCATTTTTTATTGAGGCTTTTCCGATTTATTTTAGGACTAATTAAATTTTAGTGTAGTAGAATTGGTGTATGATATGGGCTTTCTTACCCCCCCCCCGATATATAATCGGTTGTGCATCAAAAGATTAGCACACAAAAACTGCTCACTTGTTCATTATGTGGTGGTCATGATGGTCTCCACAATGATTTTGTGCATCAATTCTGCCATTGCGCAGGAAAGGAATATTGACAGTATATTTTCCTGCAAGGTATATTTCCAAAAATCATCATCACTTCTTGACAAGGATTATTCCGACAACAGATCGCATCTCGACAGCATTGCTTCAGCTCTTTCAGGAAAGTTGCGCGATCGGGTGGTTAGCATCGAGATATGCGGATCGGCCTCTCCGGAAGGAACGGTAGAATATAATCTTGATATCGCTCATAAACGGGCAGAAGCCGTAGCAGACGCTTTGGGTACTCTGCCGGTGAACCCGCACATATATGTCGGGCTTCCCGACGAGGGTTCTTCCGAATCATGGTCCCGGCTACGTAATGCATCTGTAAACATCTGCTATAAGGCAGAGCCAAATTACGGGAATAAGCTTGATGAAATATGTCGGTCCGATAGCAGTGATACGCTTTCACCTTTAACAACTTCAGTTCCCCATAGCACCAATGACACGAAGCCTATCGACAACACCGTTGCAGACGTCAACACACCAATAGAGGAAGATTTCAGGCTAAGTGAAAACCGGCATGCAGCCAACGGCTTTCGATTCCCGAAAATAATCCTCGGCACCAATCTCCTTTATGATCTTGCCATTACGCCAAACATTGGTGTAGGTGTATGTTTCCACGACAAGTTCACCATATATGCCGACTGGATGCATGCGTGGTGGAGCAATCGCGGAGCGCGTCGGTATTGGCGTATCTACGGGGGCGATGTGGAACTGCGCATGCAGCTCGGGCATGGACGTGGCGATAATCCTTTTTCCGGACACTATCTGGGCCTGTATGGTTCGATGGTGACCTACGACTTCCAGTTCGGTCGCAGTCATACCGGAGTGATTGCCGACAAATACAATTATGCAGTAGGCGTAAGTTACGGATACTCGCTTCCGATAGCCCGTAGGCTCAATCTCGATTTCGGGATAGGCATAGGGTATATGTGGGGACGATACATGAAGCAGCATCTGATGGATGAGCACGACGTGCTTATGTCGGTACATAAGCGCTCATGGTTCGGGCCTACACGGGTGGAAGTGGGCCTTTCATGGCTGATAGGACCTGACAATATCAACGGAGGGAAAGGAGGACACAGATGAACATCACGAGACGCATTGCCTCAGCGGCTGCCGAAACTATGGCCATACTGTACCTACTCGCCGTATTGACGGGATGCGAGCATCGCGAGCTATGCTACGACCATTCACATTGGGTCGACCTACATATCGAATTTGACTGGAGCGATTGCCCGGACGCAGACCCGCATTCGATGGTAACATACCTGTTTCCCGTCGACGGAGGTATCCCCCGATGCTATGAATTCGGAAATATCAACGGAGGCATAGTCCGGGCGCCCGCAGGCGCATACAATGCCGTGGCTTTCAACGGCGAGACGGAAACCATTTTGGAGACCGGAGACACATTCGACTCTTTCATGCTGACCACCGACGACGAAGAGCTGCTCGCTCCTCTGGGACGTGGCATCGAGGAGGCTCCCCGCCTCGAGCTTACGCGCGACCAACCTGTGAGAAAAGCACCTGACAAAGTGTGGTCCGCACGCTCGGAAAATGTCTATGTAGCTCCCGGAGTCCGGGGACAGAAAATAAGATTTACGCCGAATGAAGCAACGGTACGCTATCATGTGGTAATCAGACTCGAGGATGGCATAGGGCGCGCACCCGGAGTGAGCGCTGCGCTTTCAACGCTATCCGAGGGATACTCCCCCGCATCCGCCCACCCTGTAGGACGGCATGTCACGGTCCCTATCGCATTGAGAATTGCCGATGCTTCGACTCTTAAGGGGGATGTGGACCTTTTCGGACACTGCCACGACGGTACTGAGGGCAAACTGCATGTCCTTTCACTATATACGTCCAACAAATACTATTACAATTACGACGTTACAGATCAGATTCATGATGCACAGAACCCTCATGAGGTCACCATCGAGATAGAGGGGGTGAAGCTTCCGGAGGTTGACACCGGTGGCGGAATGATTCCCGACATAAACGACTGGACCGACATCATCGATACCGACATCAACATGAACTGACACATACAAGGCTGGTTATAGAGATTTAATCCAATCATTTTTTTAATACTTAATTAACAAAACGCAACATGAACATCAGAATTTCTGCCTTCGGGCTGACTGCGTTGCTTTTTGCAGCATCCTGCTCCAACGACGAAACGCAGTTGATCAACACCAATGGTGACGAAATCACCTTCAACACGCGCGTAAGCCGTGCCGTGGATGTAAGCAACGAAGCCGGGCAGCAGTTGGCTTCATTCAAGGTATGGGCACATGCTTCCGGATTCCCGGACAATCTATTTATCGACGGGTTGGTTGCAACAAAGCATTCAGAACATGATTATTATACTTTCGAACACTCCGTTTTCTGGCCTTCGGGCGTTAATTCCCTGGACGTATGGGCTGTATGGCCATATCGTACCGCAGAAGGTGATCCGGCTGCTTCTGATTATCAGATTGATTTTACCTCAGATAAACCCGTAATAAAAAACTTTGTACCCGATAAAGACATCACCACGCAGAAAGATATGGTAGCCGCATATATATCGCAGCCACGTTCGGCAGGAACCAGTATCCCTCTGAAATTCAACCACGCTCTTTCACAGATTGTGGTAAAGGCCACTCGTGGTGCAAACGGTGATAAATCTCAGACTGTGAAAATCAAGGGTGCATGGGTAGTCAATGCCCGTCCTCAAGGCAATCTGACATTCGTGGACGCAATAGGTGACGACAATACACGCCATATGTCCTGGGCAGCCGAAGGGGACAAGACTTACTATGGCATTGAATTTGATAATGCCAAGGAACTTAATCATGAAACCACCAATCTCCTTGCCAAGGAAAACGGCAACACACATATGCTTCTTGTGCCCCAGCAGCTTGACACCTGGAATCTCAATGACAACAAAGACAAGACTCAAAACAGCAAAAGGGGAGGTTATATACTTGTGCTCTGTCGTGTAGAGACAAAGCATCCAGGCGCCACACATGATGGCAGCAACGACGGCGTAAAACCTGGTAATGACAGCGACCCCAACCACTACCATCAGCTCTTCCCTTATACAGGGGAATACAAAGAGACCCAATATGGTTTCGCTTGCGTGCCCGTCAATACCAACTGGGAACCGGGCAAGAAATATGTCTACACGCTTACCTTCTGTGGTTACGACAGTGGCGCAGGCGTATACCCCCCTACCGCAAGAGTCGAGGAAATAAATGCAACACTCACAGGCAATGCTGATTATATAACCGCTATTCCCGAACCAGTTGCCGGTGTCAAAAAAGAAGTTGGCGACCCCGTGCTCGACAATCCAATACGTTTCACTGTCACTGTTGAGGATTGGACAGATGCATCCAATGACGGATGGACCAACGGGGACATTAACATGAACTGATTCCGGACGGTTACGTTCCCGGAATGACATTCCGATATTGCGGGAGGGGATGTTGCCGTTATCAGCCGATTGGCGGCAACATCCCCTCCATTTTTAATAATCATTATACTCAATCCATATCTTTTCATCACCGGTATGAAACCATTTTGCTATCGTAGCCTCTCAACGCTCGTATGTCGCGGCATCGCGATTGCAGCCACCATCGCCGTGACCACTTCTTGCGACGACACTCCGCTACCCGGATCGAGACAACATGTCTCGACCCACCCGGTTTTCGACGTGGAGATTCTTTCAGGCTGGAAAAATGGTATGATTCCAAAACGCAGCTCGGAGCCGGACATCGACATTGAGCGTATCGGACAGACTGATAAAGACGGCAAGCCCTTATATCTCGTCACAGAGCGACTTGCCATAAACGACTCGTCAGCCGTATCCAAGCCGATAATATCGCGTGGCACTTCATATTCGGGCACAAACATGCCGGAATCATTCGGACTTTCGGCCATATGCTATCCTTCGGGAGATACAGATACCGACCTTTCGGACATGACGGCTAATTTTGCCAACAACGTCATGGTAAAGCCCGGCGGAGGCGCGGCGGGAGAATGGAGTCCGGTGGAGCAACTTGACTGGGTCGGAAGCGGAAGGCTACGCTTCATGGGCTACGCCCCGTATGCCACCGGCGACAACGGCATAATCCACTCCTCTCCAGGAGAGACCGGCGCCCCGTGGATCGACTTCACGGTAAATCCCGTGGCATCTAAGCAAGTCGACCTGCTGCGTGCGAGGGCCGACTGTGCAGGTACCGGGACGCCGTCAGTGAAGATGGGGTTCGAGCATGCACTGGCAGCAGTGACGATAAAGACCGGCTCCGCCATGCTGGCGGGCAATGTGACATCAGTGACCCTCTCGGGAGTAGCCCTTGCCGGACGATTGTCGCTCGACACCGGAGTATGGACTCCAGTACAATTTTCGGAAGATGACGAAGTGACGGTGGATCTTCCGAAGAAACCCTCCGGATCCGATCAGGGAGTGAATCTTCCGGGAAAGGAAGATGAGACACGCCCTGCGTATACAGAAAACGGCACCAACATAGCGGGTGGCAACGGCGACGGCCTTACGCTGTTCATGATTCCGCAGACACTTGGCGACGAAGCGTCGCTATCCATAACGTTCACCGACCAATTGAGCGGGTTGACACACTCATTGACCGCTTCGATAGGCGGAAACGATAAAAAATGGGAGTCAGGCAATATGTACTCCTATTCGCTGTCGTCGACCGGCGTGGTGGTAGCCCCCGTGGTGGAAATAGAAGGCCTGCCGGCCACAGATGCAACTATACCTTACACCGGCGTGATCAGCAATCTGAAATACAAGGCGTATGTCACCGTCTACAGCTCGGAGGAAGAAAAGAAGGTGATCGATATCCCTCACACGATAAAATGGGGCACCTCGCCCGACGCAATGACAAACACAGGCAAATGGGTGTCGGATGTGCCTCAGACCAATGATGGCGATCCCACGCAACCGGAAGAGGGATATATCGTGCTTGGCGCTCAAGACGTATTTGCCAACGTGATGCGCCTGTCCGACACCTCCACGAAAAGGGGCACGCGTGGCGCGCCGCTCGACCTTACAAGCGCCGACAATCCGCGGGCCTACAAACCGGGCGAGACCGCCAACTGCTACATAATCGACCGCCCCGGCTACTACAAGCTACCTGTTGTCTACGGCAACGCATGGAGCAACGGGGCAGATAACAAACCTTCGTATACAGGAAATTCAAAAGGACTTAAATATTTCGCTGATCATCGCAATCAGCCGATAAATACATATAATATAAGGGAGCAGATAAAAAATTACGGCTGCACCCTGAAAGATGCGTTCCTGCTGTGGCAGGACTCTCCCGGTCTTGTCGACAAGATTGAGCTTATATCCGTGGCCGGAGCGGCTCCGGATTCAATACGTTTCCGTGTGCGTCCGGAGACCCTCGCCCAGGGCAACTCGGTGATAGCGTTGCGCGACTCCAACGGCGACATAGTATGGAGCTGGCACATATGGGCCACCGACTTCGACTGGAGTAAAAGTAAAACCCTGACCACGGTCAGTGCTAAGGCCGGCGATATGATCAACGACAAAGAAAAAGTTGAGGGAGAAGCCGGTGCGGGCGGCAAGGAATATAGCTTCCCACCCTCTACGCTCGGATACTGCAAGAGCCATACCGGAGTCTCTCCACGGACCATATATATGAAGATAGAGTTTGACCTGCATGAGGCCGACGGATCGAAGTTCTCAGTCGACGAGGTCGGAGAAAACACCATGCGTTTCGTTCAAGATAAGATTGTGGCCTCCCTTGCAGGAGACAACACATACTACATGTATGGACGTAAGGATCCAATGCAGCCCGGAGTATACGATAAAGCGGACAATTATTATTATCACTATAAATATGAGGGTCAGAACCACCAGATAATAATAAACGACAAAACTTATACCTCTCCAAGCAACTCTAATGGAGAGTTTACCATGCTCAATAAACCACTTTTTGATTCTCCGGGAGGATATGAGTTTACACGTACTCCGGACGATGACGGATTGAGCATAGGCGCTACGATAAGACATCCAAACTGGTTTCACCTTGGAAGAAGCGATACCTCCGACCTACGTAACCATTGGCATAGCCTCACCGGCAATAAAGAACCATATACGGCAAGTTACATAGATGATGAAAATCTATTCTGCAACATCTGGAATGCAAAGGCCTTGGAAGCCGGAAGCCAATATAAAGTCTCCCTGTCAAATGAAATAGAAGTTGCCAAGACTATATACGACCCTTCACCGGCCGGTTTTCATGTTCCGCATGCCAACGCGTTTTCCGGAATGGTGCCACCTAAATCAAGCGGATCACCTTATACCACCAATCCCATTAAGTGGAATCCTACTTCACGTTGCTGGACATTTAGTGGACAAAATAATGGAAACGGAGATCAGCTCACCTTGTACGCGACCGGCCTCAGGGATATGATTGTCAACAGCACGAACATACATTTTCTGCCGGAAGAACTTGAGGGAACCACATGGAGTGCATTTTCCATGATTACTTTTATCGCAAGCTCTACTTTGTTTAAAGGTAGTGCAGGATATCAGTTGCTGATATTTGGAATAGACAATCGTAGATCGGCGACCCAGTTCGACAAGATAAGTTGCAGGTCATGCTGGGGTTCCAATGACAGCTACGGACTAACCGTATGGCCTGTAGCGGAAAAGTGAATACTGCCTCAAATATAGAAACATGTGATGTCGCCTCTTCGCTGTGTGCTCCGTGCGTCATTCTATAGTCAGACCTGTCGGACCAGTCCGACCCACACGTGTCCCAAGAAAAATTTAACAAATTGAATTTGTATGCAAGCCAACAGTATCCAATAGCAATTTGCCATATCAATCTGCCCCGAGTGTAAGAAGGTCGCATAGAATTATGGCAATTGCCAGTTGCCACAACTTAATGAATTTATGCGGTCTTTAAATCCTCCGCACCGGAAAATGCAACCAGCAACAGTGGTTATCTTGCAGCTATAATCATTTGTTAATTTTTTCTTGGTACACCTGTGCGTCTGACCGGTCCGACGATTTTGGCTGTGTAGAATTTCAAATTATTACTGTCCGCTAAACTTTAGAGGGCGATTGAAAAATAGGACCGATTCC
>NZ_CAJTYX010000033.1 GCF_910583865.1 uncultured Muribaculum sp. | reverse complement strand
TAAAATAACACAATCCCTGAGAACATAACGCAATCTTAAATGAAAGAGCCGTGCCGGGAAAATATTTCTTTATTCTGTCAGTGTATGAATTTCATGATTTTATTGTAAATTTGTGTCCCGTTATGAAACACGGATTTGACAACGAGAAATATGTTAAGATCCAATCCAGCCACATCAAGGATAGGATTGCGAAGTTCGGCAACAAATTGTATCTGGAGCTTGGCGGCAAGCTGTTTGATGACCACCATGCGAGCCGTGTGCTCCCAGGATTCCAGCCCGACAGCAAGCTGCGTATGCTCAGTCAGCTTGCCGACCATGCCGAGATAGTGATTGTGATAAGTGCGGTCGACATAGAGAAGAACAAGGTGCGACAGGATCTCGGCATCACATACGACATGGATGCCCTGCGTCTCAGTAGTGAGTTTCAGAACCGAGGATTCAAGGTCAATTCAATCGTCATCACCCACTATAACGGGCAGGCGAGCGCCGATGCTTTCCGTCAGCGGCTGGAGCGCATGGGCATCCGTAGCTACGTCCACTATATCATAGACGGCTATCCCGCAAATGTCGGGCTGATCGCCTCCGACGAGGGGTTCGGTCGCAACGACTATATCGAGACTACCGAGCCGCTTGTCATCGTCACGGCTCCCGGCCCGGGCAGCGGCAAGATGGCCGTGTGCCTCAGCCAGCTATACAATGAGCACAAGCGCGGCATTGAGGCCGGGTATGCGAAGTTTGAGACATTCCCGGTGTGGAATCTCTCGTTACGCCATCCTGTCAACATCGCCTATGAAGCCGCTACAGCAGACCTCAACGACGTGAACATGATTGACCCGTTCCATCTTGACGCGTATGGAGAGAAGGCTGTCAACTATAACCGCGACATAGAGATATTCCCGGTGCTCGACGCCCTGTTCCGGGGCATATACGGCGATAACCCATACAAATCTCCTACTGACATGGGAGTCAACATGGTAGGGTTCTGTATCAGCGACGATGACGTGTGCTGCGACGCTTCTCGCAACGAGATAATCCGTCGCTATTTTACGGCTCTCAACCGCATGGCCCTCGGGGAGAGTAATGACGCCGAGGTCAACAAGATTGCCATGTTGTTCAATCAGGCAGGTATCGATCTCAGCTACCGCAAGACAATCGCTGCCGCCCGCGAGCGCGCAAAGTCTACAGGCGTTCCTTGTTCGGCGATGGAGTTGCCGGACGGTACTATCATCACGGCCAAGACTTCCCCGCTTCTCGGACCGAGTGCGGCTCTTATCCTCAATGCCATAAAGCATCTTGCAGGCATCGACCACGACGTGAAGCTCCTTCCACAGGATCTCATCGAGCCGATACAGCACACCAAGATCAACTATCTGCGAAGCCGTAATCCGAGACTTCATACCGACGAGGTGCTCGTGGCGTTGTCAGTGCTGAGTCAACACGACGCCAAATGCCGTAGTGCGTTGGAGATGCTCCCCGATCTTGACGGATGTCAGGTGCATTCGACCGTGATGCTCGGTGAAGTCGACCATAAGATTTTCAAGAAACTCGGTGTGGGGCTTACTTGCGATCCCGCAAAGAAGAATTAACCGATGATACAAGTCATATCCTACAAGAATGTTCTCATTAAAGAAAAATTTCGTTAATGGGGGCATTTTTCATATCAAATGGTGGGAGGCTTATGATAATTTGTGTAAATTTGCACATGCAACCTCTCTTGCATAGGTAGACCTGATGTTGTTATAAACAATTACACATAATTATATACGTATTCTGTATGAAGAAGCATAATTTTTATGCCGGTCCGTCGATTCTTAGTGAATATACCATCAAGAATACGGCAGAGGCAATCAAGGACTTTGCCGGAACCGGACTGTCGATTCTCGAAGTGTCGCACCGCAGCAAGGAATTTACTGCGGTAATAGAAGAGGCACAGGCTCTTGTCAAGGAACTTCTTGAGGTGCCCGAAGGCTATTCGGTGCTTTTCCTGGGCGGAGGCGCGTCCATGCAGTTCTGCATGGTGCCTTACAACATTCTGAAAAAGAAAGCCGCTTATCTCGATACAGGCACATGGGCTTCCAACGCCATCAAGGAGGCCAAGCTTTTTGGTGAAGTCGACGTGGTGGCTTCCTCCAAGGATAAGAACTATACTTATATCCCCAAGGGATTCGTAGTGCCGGAGGATGCCGACTATTTCCATTATACAACAAACAACACCATCTACGGCACTGAGATGCGTTTCGATCCCGATGTCAAGGTGCCCTTGGTAGCCGACATGTCAAGCGACATTTTCTCGCGCCCCGTAGATGTCAGCAAGTATGATATAATCTACGCCGGTGCGCAGAAGAATCTCGCTCCTGCCGGAGTCACCATCGCAATTGTCAAGGATTCCGCCATGGGCAATGTCGACCGTGCCATCCCCACCATGCTCGACTATCGCACTCACATCAAGAAGGGTTCGATGTTCAACACCCCCCCTGTGTTGCCCATCTTCTCGGCATTGCAGACTCTCAGATACTACAAGGAACTGGGTGGTGTGAAGGAGATGGAGCGCCGCGACCTTGCCAAGGCCGAACTGCTTTATTCGGCCATCGATTCGAGCAAGATGTTCGTAGGCACCACCGTTCCCGAGGATCGTTCCATCATGAACGTATGCTTCGTTATGCAGCCTGAATATACCGAGTTGGAGAAGGAGTTCATCGATTTCGCATCGACCAAGGGCATAGTCGGAATAAAAGGCCACCGCTCTGTCGGAGGATTCCGCGCTTCGCTCTACAACGCTCTGCCCATAGAGAGCGTCAAGGTTCTCGTCGAGGCTATGAATGAGTTTGAGAAAAAACATTAATCATACCACACGTCTACTGATATGAAAGTACTCGTAGCAACAGAAAAGCCGTTTGCAGCTGTCGCTGTCGATGGCATACGCCGGGTAATCGAGGATGCCGGCTATGAGTTGGAACTTTTGGAGAAATACACCGACCGTGCAGATCTGCTTGCAGCCGTTGCCGATGCCGATGCTCTGATTATACGTTCCGACAAGGTTGATGCCGAAGTGCTCGATGCGGCCGCGAATCTCAAGATCGTGGTGCGTGCAGGAGCTGGGTATGACAATGTGGATCTTGCTTCGGCAACCGCCCATGGCGTTGTTGTGGAAAATACTCCCGGACAGAATTCAAACGCTGTGGCTGAGCTTGTGTTCGGCATGGCAGTGATGGCTGCACGCAATGGCTACAACGGCACTTCCGGCATAGAGCTTAAGGGCAAGAAACTCGGCCTTCAGGCCTATGGGCAGGTGGGACGCAATGTGGCCCGCATAGCCAAAGGCTTCGGCATGGAGGTGAGCGCTTTTGATCCCTATTGCCCCGACGGCGCCATGCAGGCCGAGGATGTCAATCCCGTACACGACACCGATGCCCTCTACGCCGGCAACAACGTGGTGTCAATACACATCCCCGCCACTCCCGAAACAAAAGGAAGCATCGGGTATCAGCTTATCACCAAGATGCCTAAGGGTGGTATCCTTATCAACACCGCCCGTAAGGAGGTAATAGATGAGGTCGGCCTTGAAAAAGCGCTCGAAGAACGTACCGACCTCAAGTACATGGCCGATGTGAAACCCGACAATGCCGACGAGCTTAAGTCCAAGTTCGGGGACCGTGTGTTCTTCACACCCAAGAAGATGGGTGCACAGACTTCCGAGGCAAACATCAACGCAGGCATCGCCGCCGCCAATCAGGTAGTGGCTTATCTGCGCGACGGTATCAATCGCTTCCAGGTCAACAAGTAATTCCAATATTCCGATTAGTTCTACAACTGGCCGCTGCAATCGTAAAAGATTACAGCGGCCAGTTTCTTGTGGTATTTGTGCCTTTATATGGCATTGTCGTGGAATTGTCGAATAAAAGTTGTAAATGTTAAAAGTAAATGTTAATTTTGCATTTAGATGTTAAATTAATCTCGCTTTGATGTTATTACAGCCGGATGGCTTTTGCGCGGGGCAAACATTTAAGCGGATTAATTGTTAACGTTATATAATATAAATTACTCCAAAGAGGAGTGTATATTATTTAAAATGAAGAAGAAAACTATCTGGATTCTAACGATAATAATGGCCCTGACTTTCGGTGGGTTGCTATATATCCAGATCATGTATATGAAAAACATGATCAGGATGCGCGATGACCAGTTTGCCGAGGGTGTTCGCCGCTCTCTATATGCCGTCACCTCCACCCTTGAGCAGGACGAGACGAGGCATTTCCTTGAGGAGGATGCGGCCGCGATCGAGCAGAGTGTCTATGGCTCGCTTGAAGGCGGTTCCAAGAATTCATCGGTGGGAAGCATGAAATATTCGTTTACGACTCCGGATGGGTTGCACGGCGACCTTACCATACATGGTGACCTGCGCGCCCGTTCTTCGATATCTCCCACTGCCTCCGGACGCTATCGTTCGCTACAGGAGACCATTAAAGGCCAGTATCTTTATCAGAAAGGGCTTCTTAACGAGGTCATACTGAACATACTCAGCCAGTCGAGCAACCGTCCTATAGAGGAGAGGGCGGATTCGGCGACTGTGGCCTCGTATCTTGCCGGAGAGTTTGAGAACAACGGGCTTAATCTTCCTTTTGAGTTCGCTGTGGTCAACCGTGCCGGCCGTCCCATCTACCAGAGTGCCGGATTCAGCAATGCCGATGCAGGGCGCAACAACATGTTCGTGCAGACGCTTTTCCCCAACGATCCGGCCAGCAAGGTCTACTACATAAAGGTACATTTTCCTACCAAGAAAGACTATATAATGTCGTCGGTGAAGTTCATGATACCGTCGTTCGTGTTCACGTTCATATTGCTGCTTGTGTTCCTCTATACTATCATCGTGGCTTTCAGGCAGAAGCGGCTTACCGAGATGAAAAACGACTTTATCAATAACATGACCCACGAGTTCAAGACTCCGATATCGTCAATTTCGCTGGCGGCCCAGATGCTCAATGACGACAGTGTACGGAAGTCTCCTACCATGATGCAGCACATATCCACCGTAATCAACGATGAGACAAAGCGCTTACGCTTTCAGGTGGAGAAAGTGTTGCAAATGTCTATGTTCGACCGTCAGAAAGCCACTCTGCGCCTTCAGGAGATTGATGCCAACAAGACGATAGCCAACATCGTGAGCACATTCAAGCTCAAGGTCGAGAGCTGCGGCGGACATATAGAGAGCCATCTTGCCGCCGAGGACGCCATCGTGGAGGTTGATGAGATGCATTTCACCAATGTGATATTCAATCTTCTCGACAATGCCGTGAAATATCGCCGCGATGATGTGCCGTTGACATTACGTGTCACTACCGCAGACATATCGCCGGAACGGCTGGAGATACGCATAAGCGACAACGGTATCGGCATACGGCGTGACGAGCTTAAAAAGATATTCGAGAAGTTCTACCGCGTGCCTACCGGCAACCGCCACGATGTGAAGGGTTTCGGTCTCGGTCTGGCCTATGTGCACAAGATGGTGGGCGAGCTTCACGGTGAGATACGCGTTGAGAGCGAATTCGGACAAGGAACAACATTTATAATTATATTACCACTTACTAACTGACAACGACTATGGAAGAACGTTTGCGTATCCTCTTATGCGAAGATGACGAGAATCTTGGCATGTTGCTGCGGGAATATCTGCAAGCAAAAGGCTTCAATGCCGACCTTTACCCTGATGGGGAAGCCGGCTACAAGGCCTTCCTCAAGGGTAAGTACGACCTTGCCGTGCTTGACGTGATGATGCCTAAGAAGGACGGATTCGCGCTTGCGCAGGAGATCCGTACCGTCAACTCTGAAATACCTATCATTTTCCTTACGGCCAAATCTCTGAAAGAAGATATACTCGAAGGATTCAAGATCGGTGCTGATGACTACATCACAAAGCCTTTTTCGATGGAAGAGCTTGTGTTCCGTATCGAGGCCATACTGCGCCGTGTCAAAGGGAAGAAAGGGAAGGAGATTACGATGTACAAGATCGGCCGCTTCACTTTCGACACCCAGAAACAGGTACTTATGATCGACGACAAGGTGACGAAGCTTACCACCAAGGAGTCGGAGCTTCTCAGTCTGCTCTGTGCCCATGTAAACGAAATCCTTGAGCGCAACTTCGCTCTCAAGACCATCTGGATCGACGATAACTATTTCAACGCCCGTTCGATGGATGTTTACATCACCAAGTTGCGCAAGCATCTTAAGGATGACCCGGCAATCGAGATTATCAACATCCACGGCAAGGGCTACAAGCTCATCGCCCCTGAAGTCGAGCCGACTCCTGCCCAGTAACGTTGCAGCATGACGGCTGACACTCGACATTCATTAAACGGCCCGCGACAACGGCATTTTAACCGTGGTGGCGGGCCTCTTACTGCCAAAATGGCGCATATGCATGTCATGATTCAACATTGGCACGGTATGTGTTGTTATATATTGCGATGCCGGAGGATGACAGTGTCATTTTCGGTATGCCCACTATCATGACCAATAAATAAAGATTAATTAATACTTAAAACTTATTACTGATATGAATGTCAAACCACTTGCCGATAGAGTGCTTATCAAGCCAACCCCTGCCGAAGAACGTACATTGTCGGGAATCATAATCCCTGATTCCGCCAAGGAAAAGCCTCTCCGAGGCACAGTCATTGCCGCCGGCAATGGTACCAAGGATGAAGAAATGGTGCTTAAGGCAAATGATGAAGTCCTTTATGGCAAATATTCCGGTACTGAAATCGAACTTGATGGAGAAAAGTACCTGATAATGCGCCAGAGCGATGTGCTCGCGGTGATTGCCGAATAACGTCAGGACCTGCGCGGTTTCATGACATCATTCAATACTGAAATAAAAATCATAACGCTATCATGGCAAAAGATATAAAATTCAATATTCAGGCTCGCGAAGAGCTTAAGAAAGGCGTCGACGCTCTTGCCGATGCCGTAAAGGTAACTCTCGGTCCTAAAGGCCGCAATGTGATCATCGACAAGAAATTCGGCGCTCCCCATATCACCAAGGACGGTGTGTCGGTGGCTCGCGAGGTTGAACTTGAGGATCCGTTCCAGAACATGGGTGCACAGCTCGTGAAGGAAGTCGCTTCAAAGACGGGCGATGATGCCGGTGACGGTACTACCACAGCTACCGTGCTCGCTCAGGCCATCATCAACGTAGGTCTCAAAAATGTCACTGCAGGAGCCAATCCTATGGATCTCAAGCGTGGTATCGACAAGGCTGTTGCCGCCGTAGTCGATAGCATCAAGGGACAGAGCGAGGAAGTGGGCGATGACCTTAAAAAGATAGAGGATGTTGCCCGTGTGTCGGCCAATAACGATGCTGAGATCGGCAAGCTAATCGCCGAGGCTATGCGCAAGGTGAAGAAGGAAGGCGTTATCACTGTTGACGAGGCCAAGGGCACCGAGACTACGGTGGATATCGTAGAAGGAATGCAGTTTGACCGAGGCTATATTTCGCCATACTTCGTCACCAACACAGAGAAGATGGAATGTGAGATGGATCGCCCCTACATCCTTATATATGACAAGAAGATTTCCAATCTCAAGGAGCTTCTTCCCGTGCTTGAAGCCGAGGCTCAGACAGGTCGCCCGCTGCTTATCGTGGCCGAGGATGTCGACCAGGAGGCTCTTGCGACACTCGTTGTCAACCGTCTGCGCGGCTCTCTGAAAGTCTGCGCGGTAAAGGCTCCCGGATTCGGCGACCGCCGCAAGGAGATGCTTGAGGATATCGCTGTGCTCACCGGCGGCACTGTCGTAAGCCAGGAGAAGGGCATGGAGCTTGCCAAGGTCACTCTCGACATGCTCGGACAGGCCGAAAAGGTTAATGTCAACAAAGAAAACACCACGATCGTAAACGGTGCAGGTTCGAAAGAAGCTATCGCTTCACGCGTGGCTCAGATTAAGGCACAGATACAGACTACCACGAGCGACTACGACAAGGAGAAACTCCATGAGCGTCTTGCCAAGCTCGCCGGCGGTGTGGCAGTCCTCCATATCGGTGCTCCCTCCGAGGTCGAGATGAAGGAAAAGAAAGATCGTGTGGACGATGCGTTGAGTGCTACCCGCGCAGCAATCGCCGAAGGCATAGTGCCTGGCGGAGGCGTGGCTTATATCCGTGCTATCTCTGCGCTTGATGGTGTCAAGGGCGACAATGACGACGAGGAGACAGGCATAGCCATCATCCGTCGTGCCATCGAGGAGCCGCTTCGTCAGATTGTGGCCAACGCCGGCGTAGAGGGTGCGGTTGTAATCCAGAAAGTCAAGGACGGTAATGCTGACTTCGGCTACAACGCCCGAACCGGCGAATATGAGAATCTTCTCGCTGCCGGCGTGATCGACCCTGCCAAGGTTACCCGTGTGGCTCTTGAGAATGCGGCTTCTATCGCCGGCATGTTCCTGACCACCGAATGCGTGATTGCCGACAAGAAAGAGGATAATCCCGCACCGGCAATGCCTGCCGGTGGTATGGGCGGAATGGGCGGCATGATGTAATGCCGGTCATCTGATTCATTAAAATATTTCATAAGCGATGGGCATGGCGGCATTCTGCCGTTGTGCCCCTTGCTTTTTTTATGGGGAATTCGTAATTTTGCCGAAAACAACCGTGCCCATGCTTCAATCTATGACGGGATTCGGCAAAGCTGTCGTTACAATCCCAACAAAAAAAATCACTGTCGAGATTAAGTCGCTCAATTCAAAGCAGCTCGACATAAACACACGCATTTCAACTGCCTTTCGTGAAAAAGAGCTCGACCTGCGCAATATCGTGTCGGCTCGCCTCCAGCGTGGCAAGGTCGATATGCAGATATATTCCGAGCCTATAGGCGTTGAGACTACGGTGTCGCTCAACATTCCGCTCATGGCAGCCTACAAGGCCCAGGTGGAGCAGATGGCGGTGGCTTTGGGCATACCTTGGCCCGAGGATTGGTACGGAGTGCTGATGCGCTTCCCTGAGACTATCAAAAGTGAACTCCCCGACACTCTCACAGACGATGATGTGAAAGCTCTGCAAGAAGCTGTGGCAGCGGCGCTTGATGCGTTGGTGCAGTTCCGTAGTAAGGAGGGGGAGAAGCTCCAGGAATTCTTTACAGTTCGTATCGACCGCATACGCACCCTTCTGTCGCAGGTGGAGCCTTACGAAAAAGAGCGTGTCGAGAAGATCCGCGCCCGTCTGGAAGAGAATCTTGCCAAACTTGACGGTGTGGCTTTCGACAAGAACCGTCTGGAGCAGGAGATGATATTCTATATCGAGAAGCTTGACATAAACGAGGAGAAGCAGCGTCTGGCGCAGCATCTCAATTACTTCATTGAAACGATGGCTCATGGCGAAGGACAAGGCAAGAAACTCGGTTTTATCAGTCAGGAGATGGGACGTGAGATCAACACGCTCGGATCGAAGAGCAACAATGCAGAAATGCAGCGTATCGTCGTAAAGATGAAGGATGAGTTGGAGCAGATAAAAGAGCAGGTACTCAACGTGCTATGAGCGGAAAGATCATCATATTCTCGGCTCCGTCCGGTTGCGGCAAGTCTACAATAATCGGCAAGCTGATGGAACGCGGCGATTTGAATCTCGCATTTTCCATATCGGCCACTTCTCGTGCACCGCGTGGGGCGGAGCGTCATGGCGTGGACTATTACTATCTTTCTCCGGATGAATTCCGGCGTCGCATCGATGCCGGTGATTTTGTCGAATATGAGGAGGTGTATCAAGGTCGGTTCTATGGGACACTGCGAAGCGAGATAGATCGTATTACCGCTGAGGGAAAGAACGTGGTGCTCGACATAGATGTCAAAGGGGCGATGAACGTGAAGCGTATCTACGGTGACCGGGCCTTGGCGATCTTCGTCATGCCACCGTCTATCGAAGAGTTGCGCAGGCGTCTTGAGGGACGTGCCACCGATTCTCCGGAGGTAATTGACGAGAGGGTGGGGAAGGCGGCTTTTGAACTGACTTTTGCGCCGCAATATGATTGTTCTGTGGTCAACGACAATCTTGATCAGGCCGTTGAGGAGGCTCACAGGCTTATAAATGATTTCGTGGTGGCTGAGTGACTTCTCATTTTCCCATCGTTTAACCATATTGCAGCCATATGTCGGTTACACGCAAGCGTATAGGTATAATGGGCGGCTCGTTCAATCCGGTTCACACGGGGCACATGATCGTAGCCTCATATATAGCTCAATGGAGTGCCCTTGACGAGGTATGGCTGGTATTGTCCCCTCAGAACCCTTTCAAGAAAGATATGGCCTTGACTCCTGATGCCGACAGGCTTGCCATGCTTCGTATCGCAGTTGCAGGTTCGACGTGTCTGCGTGCGTGTGATGTTGAACTTTCGATGCCTCGTCCGAGCTATACGATTGATACTCTGAGGCATCTGTCTGCAATGTATCCCGATTATGACTTCACTCTTATAATAGGTTCCGACAATTGGGAATCGTTCTCACGTTGGCGTTCTCCTGCTGAGATAATATCGGAATATGGACTTGTCGTTTATCCGAGGCCCGGTCATCCTGTGGCAGGATGTGATTCCGAGGCTGGTGTTGTATGCGTTGATGCACCGCAGGTCGAATTATCATCGACATTTATCCGTAGAGCCATAGCCGAAGGGCGCGACATGAACTTTTTTCTCCCCTCAGGGGTATATCAATATATTCAGGCTCATGGACTTTATGGGGCTGAACGATGAAAATCAACTGGAAACATATGAAATCGTCATCTTTGCTTAACAATAATACGTTGGCCTTTATTGCATTGTCAAATGAATATTGCCAGGCGCTGGAGGATGCCCGCGAGGCCGAACGCATACCATTTGTGGAGAATATGTTGCGTCTGCTCCCGCGTATCTACATATCCGCCACTGACTTGCAGCTCAACCAGTTTCTCGTCGAGGAGGCTTATATGGAAGGTCGTCTGGATGAGGATTTTTATGAATCGGTGCGCATGAGCGTGGCAAACCTTCTTGGCCCGGACGACACTTACCTCGAAGTGTTCGAAGAGGATATGAAATATTCCGACACGCCAATTGCGGCTTCCGTTTCCGAGGGGCTCGCCGACATATTTCAGGTGTTGTACAATCTTCTTGATTCCATTCGGGACATGTCTGAGGAGGTGATTCTTTCATCGGTAATAGCCGTAAAGGAAGATTTTGAATCCTATTGGAGTCGTGTGCTCTGCAACGTGCTCCGTGCCTTGAACCATATACGCTACTCCTCCACTACCGCCGACGAGTAAGCTTTTATTGAATTATGATATAATAGATCGCGAGGGTGTGTCATAATGGCTCATCTAGGTCGTCGCTATCGACATTCGGGTTCTTTCTCCGCGATGCTACGAAAGCGGCAAGCCGATAGCGGTCACGTAGGGAACTACGCTCCCATCAGCCTCAGTCTCAGCTCCTACCATCTGAGGCCATTCTCTGCAAAGCAGAGCGCTTCGCGATGACTGACAGCACCCTCCCGTCCGGACACAAAAACGGCGGTATGCCGAATTTCGACACACCGCCGCGATTTTAATATCCTGTGGATTATTTTTGCTTGGGGCTTACGTATGGTCCGGCAGGAGCGGGCTTGGAGGTGACGACGGGTGTGCGTGCTGCCACCGGGAGGATTTCGCCGTCCGGTCCGTAGAACAGTTCATCGACACATATGCTGCGCAGGTTGCCTTTTCCGGAGAGTGCCTGATTGTGGTAGAATGCATATGAACGACCCTTGTACTCTACTACGGAGCCGTGGGAGGTATCGCAGTCGGTAGGTTGGAGATAAATGCCGCCGTAGGTCCAGGGGCCGAGGGGCGATTTGCTTGATGCCCAATGGAGGCGGTTGGCGCCGCGTCCGCCTTCGGCATGATTGTCGGCATAGGTAATGTAATAACGTCCATTGTGCTTGTGCACCCATGTGGCTTCGTGGAAGTCCTTCAGACCCTCCATGCTGCGCAGCGGTTCTGCAAGCTCGGTCATGTTGTCCTTGAGAGGAGCGCCCACGCAACGGCCTCCTCCTCCATAGTAGAAGTATGCTTTGCCGTTGTCATCGACAAAGACACAGGGATCGATCATGGCGAACACGTCATCCTCCATCCCTTTAATCTCCATAGGTGAGTCGAGTACCTTGAAATCTGATGCCGGTTTGTCGCTGACGGCTATGCCCACACGCCATGTCTTGTTCCAGTCTGATCCGGAAGGGTGGGGAAAGTAGAAGTAGTATTTGCCGTCTTTGAATGCGCAGTCGGGTGCCCACATGAATCCGCCTTCGGGGCGTCCCCAAGCCACATCGCCTGAGTTGAGTATTTCGCCGTGGTCTGTCCAATTGAGCATGTCGTCGGTGGAGAACACGTGATAGCGGTCCATGCGGTCGCATCCAGCGGGAGGGTCGATGTCGTGGGATGCGTAGACATAGAGCCTCCCGTCATCCCATACGTGAGCCGAAGGATCGGCGGTGTAGATGTGGGTGATAAACGGGTTGTCGGCAAGCTTTAAAGGCTTGTCGAGTGTCATCGTCCTTGTTGACGAGCAGCTTGCCATGGTGAGGGCAAGAGCGGCGCATATAGCGCCCGCAGGAATAAATCGTTTCATATAACTGGTTGATTGATTATGGAGTCGGACAGGTGGTCGGACGGTTCAGACAAATCAGACTGGTCCGAACTGTCTGACTTGTCTGGCTACCAGATTATTTGCGGCGACGCACGGAGCGCACTGCCGATGACTTGGGCGATTTCGGCTTTGCCGACTTGACGGCCTTGGGCTTTTGCGATTTGGCCTTTGCCGAAGCTGTGGAAGAGCGCTGTCCTCGGCGGCTTGTGACGGCGCGGCGCGATGATTTGGGAGCATCGGCGGCTACGTTCTCGTCGCGTGATGGGATAGTGTCGCCGGCTTCGATTCGTTCGCGTTCTTCGGCAAGTGCGGCAAGTTCCTCGCGAGAGGGCACCCACATCTTCTTCTCGTAGTTTACGAGATAGTTCTGTATGCTGTCCTGCGCGCGACGCAGGTCGTCTGGATCCGGATACATCTGCATCATCGAGAGGTTGCGCAGGTTGCGTGTCTTGTAGATGTCACCTTCGTACAGGCCAAGAGTGAAGAAGTCATCGTAGGTGTACGAGGCGAGGTTATTATCGTCATCTATGAATATAGACTGTTGTGCGAGATATGGGCGCAGCTTGTCCATGCGTATCCAGAACATTGGATATTTTACGGCCTCGCCTCCGAAGTCTCCCGAGCGGTGGAGTACGGGGCAGATGGCCTCGACAGTGGTGCGCATGCGGTTGGTGCGTTTGTCTAGTTCCCATCGCTCAAGCAGGTAGTATGACAGCACTTCATTGGCGGGAACATCGCTTTCCTCGATGGTGAAGCGCGGATTCTTCTCGGTAGAGCCTTTGGCCTCTGTGTATAGCACGTGAAAGCGGTCGAGCATGTCACGCACTTTCACTCGGTACTGGTCATTGAAGATTTCTTTTCCATCGAGGTATTCATATCCTTCCAACTGTCCGTCGGCGATGAGGCGCATTATGATGCGGAAAAGGTTCTCCTGCCCGTCGACAACTTCTTCCGGATAGTAAAGCGGGGCGTTTTTCACCTTTGTGAGGTCGACCTGGCGGTAGACTACCTTCATCCATTGTGCGTCGGCGTCGCTGCGCGATGGCTCCTCATAGAATTGCTGCATGCGCTCGGTGACACCGGTGGCGCTGCGTCGTGCGTCGGCACGCGCGTCCTCGCGGGCTTTCCTTATGATGGCCGAGGAGGTAGACTGCTGTTGTCCGTGCGGTTGTTGCGCCACGGAGTCGGCCGAAGGGGCGATGGCCACAGCGAGCGAGCCTAAGAAGAGGTGGATATGTCGGAATGATGATTTCATATGCGGGTGTTGATATGGTCGGATGTATGGGGATTAGTTGACGATTACTTCCATCGGAGCGAGGTCGCGTTGTATGCCGTCGGGTCCTATGGCTTTCACGCGCGAGATGTAGAAGCGTTTGCCGCGCTGGAGACGACGGAACGAATCTTTCTGACGCTGGGAGAACTGCGCGCCCTGCGACACCTCGGGGATAGCATTACCCATAGAATCGAAGAATACAGTCTCGAAGCTCAATACCTTGTAGGTGACGTTGAGCAGGTCATCATCAATGGCGGCCTCTATGCCCGGGGCCTGTAGCAGAAGTGTCTTGGGAAACGGTTTCCCGCCCTTGTAGCGCTCCTGGTTTCCCTTTGAGTCGGTATAAGTAATGAACGGCGCGGGGTCGGGGAGTTTACGAACACGGAATGAGGTGGAAGCAACCGTCTGCGGGCGACCGTCGATGTTGGCGGTTACGGTCACCACAGCTTCCGTGCCGACCTTTCCTGGGTGTGCCACCCATCCCTGTCCGTTGCGGGAGAGTGTGCCGTTGGTCATTGATGCTGATATGGCCGATGGTGCTACTCCAGGAACAGATATGCTCATGGGGTTGTCAATGCCGGCGTACAGCACGTTCATCATCGTGGCGGAGATGGTGGCTGTAGGCTCAATCACTGTGTAGCTCGACTCGAATTCGTGGCGTGTGACTGTACCGTCGCCGTGAGGCACTTCAAGGTAGCCGGAATAGTCGAAATTGCCGGTGGATGTCGCGGGAGTTTCGAAAAGGCCGTGGTCATTGTCGAGCTGCTTTCCATTGATGAATATGGCCGGGCGCTGGGTAGTGTCGACTGCGGCGAGTACGATGTTGGCCGAATAGCGGCTGCCGCGCATAACGTTGCGCGACTGCGGTATGACGAATGCGTTAAGCTCGTTGACACGGACATCGCCCGCATCGACATTGGAAAGCAGTGTGGCGAGTGCCTCACCCTCGGCGTAGCGCACGTCGCTCTGTAGCTTTGTGAGCAGGGTGATGGCAGCGATCACGGGTTTGTTGTCAAACATCGCCTCCTCCCAAAGCTGGGGGGTGACTGTGCCCCGGCGGGTGATACGGTCGGTCGAAAGAGAGCGCATTACGTTGTCGCGCTTCACCGAGTCGGCCATTAGAGAGGCGATGTAATTGCGATAGTAATCAATGGTGCTGCGCAGGTGTTTGCCTTTCGGATTCCCTGGCGACAGCATCACTATGGATGCCGCGTCGAGGTTATCCTGGTTGATAATCTCGTCGAGGTTGGCATTCTGTCCGTCGGCTTCGACAGCAATCGCCATTTTAAGTGTGTCGATGAGGCTGTAGACACGTGCCGTGGTGGAGCGCACTTCGGCAGCCTTGTCGCGCCATGGGGCGCCTTTCTCCGGATTCTGTTCGGCAAATGCCACGAGGCGCCGGTAGACGGCCTCATTGCGTTGGTCTACGGTGGCGTTGCTGCGTGCAAGTCCCTCTTCGACCTGGCCGAACCCTTCGAGCACGTCTGATGATACATTCAGCGCCAACATTGCCGTCAGCACGATGTACATCAGATTTATCATCTTCTGACGTGACGAAAGTGAACGTGTATTGTTGCTTCCCATAAGGTGGGGTGTGGTAAGTGTTGGAGGTTTTAACGGATAGACGTGTCGCCTGCCGGTGTCTGGGGGGCCGGCGCTCCCATCGGGTTGTACATATTGATGGTCATGGCATGGAGCATCTTCTCATATACCTGGTTGAGTTGTTGCATGTACCGCGCCATCTTCTCTGTTTCCTCGCAATAGCGTTCGCTCATGGCCGACGACTTCTCGTACATGTCGCGTATGTCCTTTATGCCACGGTTCACACGGTCGATGGAGTCGAGCTGTGAGCTTACGCTCTTGAGCTGTATTTCGTAGATGGTGTTCAATCCGGCGATGTTGCGGTTCAGCGCCTGCATCTCCTCGACGTAGCCTGTGGAGCTTCGGGTGATGTTTTCGGAATTCTCAGTGATGGCCCTGTATGACTGGAGCAGGACTTCGCTTACATTGTTCAGCGATTCGGTGGTATGGCGCAGCTGATCCATCTGCTGTGAGAGTGCGGCGATTTGCGCTACATACTCGTCGGTGGGTGTGGCGTCTGGAGGGATGACTGCTCCTCCGGCCGGGACATTGACACCTTTGGCTCCGGAGGGCGAAACATAGGGGGCGGATGTCGTTCCTGAGCCTACGATTATGTTGCCTCCTCCCTGGAAATCGGGCCGATCCTCGGGACTTTTGGTGCTGAGGACGGGGAACACCTCCTCCCAATGGTATTCACGCGGTGGACGGTCAAAGGCCGTGAGGATGAACATAAGTACCTCGGTGCCCATGCCTATTGATAGCAGGGTGCTTCCACCGGGGAGGTGGAGTATCTTGAACAGTGCGCCCCAGATCACGATTGCCGCTCCGATCGAGTAGGCGAAGTTGAAGAAGCGCTGTCCCTTTTCTCCTGAAAGGAAACGTTCGATGCTGTTCTTGTATTTCTTTATCTTTCCCATTGTGTTGGATGGTGATGATGACGTTGGTTGCTGTGAGAGTGAGGAGTGGGTTATTTCTGTTTCTGGCCTTGTCCTTTTGCGAATCCTATGCGAGAGCGTACGTTGCGGAATCCTATGTAGGAGCGTTGCTCGTTCTGGTATTCCCACATGCGCAGGTCGGAGCGCACGTTGTGGGCCACATCCTTCCATGAACCTCCGCGCACGATCTTGCGCTTCATCTTGTAGGGATCCTCGACGGCTGCGTCATAGCGGTACTCCGGATTGAGATCCGAAGTGAGCTTACCGACGCTCTCGGTATAGGCCGTGGAAGTCCATTCGCTGACGTTCCCTGCCATGTCGTATAGCCCGAAGTCGTTGGGGGAGTATGTGCCCACGCGAGATGTGATGATGTGGCCGTCGCGGGAGTAGTTGCCCTCGTCTGGCTTGAAGTTGGCATAGAAGCATCCCTTGTCCTCGGTCAGCGGGAGTTCTCCGTCCCATGGATACATATTATCGTTGTTGCCGGCACGGGCGGCATATTCCCATTCGGCCTCTGTGGGCAGCCGGTAAGGTTCTATATAGATGCCGTCTTTGCCCAGAGAGCGGCGGAGAAACTCAGTGCGCCAGTGGCTGAACGCGTTGGCCTGCTCCCAGCTGACTCCGACTACGGGGTAGTCGTTGTAGCCGCCATGGGAGAAATAGAGGCGCACGTAAGGCTCGTTGTAGGCGTTCTCGAAGTCGTTGATCCATGCCGTCGTGTCAGGATAGATGTTGACTATGTAGGTGTTGACGAAGTCGTAATCGCCCGACAGCGCGCGTGAAATCGTCTGACGCACAATGTCACCCTCATCGTTGATATAGGCGGTGTCTTTAGAGATGACGGGAAGAGTGGTGTCGACAGGACGGTCGGTGTTGTAGTCGCGGCGTGCCGGGTTGAGCCTATTCTTGCGCTTGGCTGCCTCGGTATGGTTGTAGGTCTCGTAGCGGTAATTGAGCTGCTCCGGATCAAGTTCTTTCACGCCTGTGATGGGATTGACGCGGTATAGGCTTTCAATGGCACGAGCCTCGTCCTCAGAAGGATTGCGCCATGGAATGGCCTTGCTCCAATTGAGGTAAGGCTTCACGGGGTTGCCTTCCTTGTCCTCCTCGATCTTGAATTCCTCGTTACCGCCGTAAGCAGGGTCGGCGAGGCGTTCGCGGATGATGGAGTCGCGCACCCAGTGTACAAACTGTTTGTATTTGCCGTTGGTGACCTCGGTCTCGTCCATCCAGAACCCGTCGACACTTATGCCGCGTGCATCGGCCCGGAGGTTCCACGCGCTGTCTGCCTTGGCGGGTCCTACTTTCATGGAACCCCGGTCTACGAGCACCATGCCGTAGGGAGTAGGCTCAGCCCATGATGTGGCGCTCACGCCCGTGACTTCGCCTCCCATGCTGCTATGGCTGCCCAAGGCGCATGAGGTGACTATCGGAAGGGTGATTATAGCGGTTAATAGATGATTCTGTATTTTGTTCATAAACATGAAGTTACATTATTCGTATGCTTTTGTGCCTATGCTTGTTCTTCTCTCCGAGGTCGAGTTTTAGGCTATAGCCGAGCCATATCTCGTGGCTGCCGCTGCTTGCTTTTGCTATGTCTGTCGTGGGATAGTCGTAGCTGTAGCCTACGAAGAAGTTCTTGTAGTAGGCTCCAAGCAGGAGCGATACGGCATCGTTGTAGCGGTAGGCAAGTCCTCCGTAGATGAACCGGTTATAGAGCAACCTGGCGGTTATTTCCGCCGTGGTGAAGGTAAAGTCGGTCTTTACCAGCATCGATGGCTGCACTTCAAATAACGTGTTTTTTATCGGAATATTGCCACCTGCCATGAAATAGAATCCGCATCCGGCCTTGAACTCATACTGCTTGGCTTCCGTTCCGTCGGTCGACATCTTCACCGTGGGCTGGTTGATGTGGGTTGCGGAAACGCCTGCCCAGAACAACCTGTGGCGGTAATATGCCCCGAGGCTTATGTCGAAAGCCGTTCCGTGGACGTCGGTGGTGGGTATGGCATCGTCTGCTCCCTGATGGTAGTCATTGTCGTCGGGAAGCACCACTTCCGAGCCTTTGAATGATTCGTCGAAGAGACCCACGCGGAGTCCGACCGACATCTCTCCTTTCAGCAGTTTGAATTTATAGGCGCCCATCACTCCAAGGGTGAGATTGTTGTAGAGCCCCATGCTCTCCTGCTGCATGACCATGCCAACCCCGATTCTTTTGCCGAACAGCTTCACGGGCATGTCGGCATTGGCAAGAAATGTCTTTGGAGCTTTTGGAATTCCCATCCATTGCAGGCGCGAGCCTCCGCGTATCCGCAGATAGTCGGTAAGTCCTATGGCAGCCGGATTGTAGTAGGATGGCACTTCGAAGTACTGGGTGAAACCGGCATCGACCTGCGCCGAGGCATCAACAGTGAGCATGGCCAACAGCATCAGCGCTGCCACGCATCTTCTTGACATCATGATGATAAGCTTTCGAATCATTGAGGCCTATTCGAAATAAAACGTGAGCACTACCATCTGTTGCCTCACTTTTGAGAGCGACTGAGTAAATTTGAGGCGGTCAGGGTCGTCATCGAGGTCGGGACGGTCGCGCTTGAGTTGGTCAGTGAGCCCGAAACAGAACTTTATCTCCGGTACGAACTTGAAGTAGGGGAGATAGAGGTCGCATCCGAATCCTATCGACAGCATGAAGTCGGAAGGCTTAAGTTGCAACAGATCGCGGTTGCGGCGCTTGGCCACGTCGAATGTCGGCATCACTCCCGCGAGCATGTATGGGCGCACGTTGTGGAGGCGCAGGGCGTTGTACTTTATGTCGAGAGGCATTACTATATAGGTCGACTTTATGTCCTGCTGCTCTATGGCACCGCTATTGCTGTCGCGCATCTTAACTGTGCGGTTGCCGAAATACATGCCCGGAGTGAACCGCAGGCTGAAATAATCGTTTAGCCGAAAGTCGAAAAGCCCGTTGACGCAGAATCCCGGGGAATACGACGGCTGCTCCACGAACCATGTCTCACCCGCTTCGCTTACAAATCCGTTGTGGGTGAATGCCAGGGAGGGCGCGAACAGTCCGACAGAGAATCCCATATGCCAGCGCCTCAAATCTGAGTAAGGCCTGTTGAGCACCTTGTCATTGCGCTGTGCTGTTGCGGGAATACTCATCGCCGCAATGAGAGCTATGCCTATTATATATAATATGTGACGACGTGTTTGCATCTATTGATAGATAACGCCGCCTTGGCAGTCATTATTGTATGGGACTATGCCTAAAAGCCATATGTTATTTGTCCGTTCGAGATTTTATGATATAGATATTCCTCCGTAGCCTGTGCTTGTAGACAGTTTACGGAGGAATACGGTGTGGGTTACGGTATGCCGCTCACTTGGAGCGTCTAGAATGTCACTCAGAGAAAGTGATGTCGGCGGTGTGTTCACCTATGAAAATGCGGCCCATGTCGGCGGTCTTGTACCATCCTGGCTTGCCCGGCATCTTGTCGTGGATTTTCTCGCCGTTGATCACGAGATTGTTGAAGTGGACGCCTCGCACCATGCGAGTGTCATCGTATCCGATTATCAGTGAGAGTTCGGAACGGTCGCCGTTGTAGATTATGTCGTTGAATGTGATGTCCTCGATAGCCATGCCTGGAGCACCGCAGTATTTCTTGTTCCAGGCGATACGGATGTCAAAAAGCTTGCCTTGCCGGAAATTGTCGACGCGAATGTCCTCGAATGTGATGCGACGCACCGTATTGTTGTCTCCGGCCACGATTGCGAACACTCCTTGATAGTCTATCTGTTTTTCCTGCATGTCGAGCACGTCGATGTTGCGGTATATGCAATCCTCGATTACGTCGGGATGTTCTACGTTGCCATGTAGCCCGATCATGAAGGGATGGGCCACGTCGGCCCATAGCACGGAGTTCTCGGTGACGATGTTGCGGCATCCCCCGGTGAATCCCTTGCGGGTGGCGTAGATTGTAGTACAGTCGTCGGATGTGCGTGCGAATATGTGGTCATAGTGCACATTGTTGCTTGCAAACACGTTGAAGCCGTCGCCCCAGCCGTAGTAGCTCATCACTTTCACATTCTCTATCTTCACGCTGTCGCTGCCTCCCACGGCACATTGCGTGGAAAACAGGCCTTCTACCTCTACGTTGCGGCTGTTGCGCACGGCCAGTCCCATCTTGCGGTGGGGATAGACCATGCCGCGTCCATGCACGCGTGCGCCGTCGGCATCTTCCACTTCTATCACTCCGTCGACCAACGCGCCTCCGGCTATGTAGACTTCTTGTCCCGAGCTTACCTTTAGTGTGTCAATCTTGTGGTAGCCCGG
The DNA here is from genome assembly GCF_910583865.1 of uncultured Muribaculum sp. Taxonomy (GTDB): domain Bacteria; phylum Bacteroidota; class Bacteroidia; order Bacteroidales; family Muribaculaceae; genus Muribaculum. The sequence goes on along the minus strand of NZ_CAJTYX010000033.1, from coordinate 9,286 downwards.
GCCGAAATAGATATAGTTTTTGTTTTTACGGAGTTTCTTGAGTTGTTTCGGTGTGGGTGCTGTCCGGTCGATTGGATTGGCAAACAGTTGCAGATTGTCGAATATGTCGCCATTGACTTCCACGGAAAGCAGCTCGGGCCGGTCGATTGAGAATGTTATCGTGTCGCCCGACAGGGTACATGAGATACCTCGTGAGCCGGGACGCACGCGTGCATTCTCCACACGCTTGTTGTGGCTGACGACGCGCACTTCGGTCATCCCGTCCATATCGAAATAGGCCATCGACGTATCGACCACTTTATGGCCTGTGCCGTTTACCTTGTCGACTTTCACGTTGTAGACAGGTACAGGTGTCCATGCTGCGCCGTCTTGGCGCACAGCCACCGAAAATGATTCATTGAGCCGCGCCTCTGCGGGGGCCGGATAGCTTACGAGTTCGGCATCGGCAGTGGAGGCAGCCAATAGCATAGATAAAGAGATTGCCGCGTATTTCATAATGTTGTGATATGTTACATTGTGAAATACGCGGCAACCGCCGTTCTTACGTAACTCTGTCGGTCAGCCGACCGATATGCCCGAAAATCCCATGAAAGCCATGGCGAGCATGCCGGCACATATGAGCGCTATGGGTATGCCGCGCATAGGAGCCGGCACATCGACCATGCGCAACTGTTCGCGGATGCCTGCGAATACCACAAGCGCCAACGTGAATCCGATTGCCGTAGCCACTGCATAAACCATCGATTCGCCGAGATTCATGCCTTTCTGGATTACGAGGATAGCCACACCGAGTACGGCGCAATTGGTGGTGATTAGCGGGAGGAACACCCCGAGTGCCTGATAAAGTCCCGGAGCTATCTTTTTAATGATGATTTCGAGCATCTGCACGAGCGCCGCAATCACGAGGATGAAAACGATGGTCTGCATATAGCCGAGACCCCATGGTTCGAGTATGCCGTATTGCACGAGCCATGTCACGCATGTGGCCAGTGTCATCACGAACGTAACCGCAGCACCCATTCCGAGCGCCGAACTGAGCTTCTTCGATACACCGAGAAACGGACATATGCCGAGAAACTGGGCGAAAACGATATTGTTGACGAATATCGCAGTCACTATTATCGATAGGTATGTAAGCATGATGGTCAAGAACGTTTTCTAATGTAATTGATAAGTGCGATCAGAAATCCGAGAGCGATGAATGCGCCGGGAGCAAGCACGAACACAAGCGACCCGAACGTCTCGGGAAATAGCCTCAGTCCGAATACGGTACCTGTGCCGAGGATTTCACGTACGGCTCCGAGGAGCGTGAGCGCCACGGTGAATCCGAGTCCGATGCCGATTCCATCCATGCATGAGTCGGCCACGGTGTGGCGCGACGCGAATGCCTCGGCACGACCGAGCAGTATGCAATTGACGACTATGAGCGGGATGAATATGCCGAGCGACGCGTTGAGCGCAGGGAGGTATGCCGCCATGAACATCTGTAGCAGGGTCACGAATGTCGCGATCACCACTATGTATGCAGGGATGCGTACCCTGTCGGGGACTAACGACTTGATAGCCGAAATGGCTACATTGGAGCATATGAGCACCCCCATCGTGGCGAGGCCCATCGACATGCCTGTCATCGCGGAGCCGGTAGTGCCGAGAGTAGGGCACATGCCAAGGAGTAGCACGAATGTCGGATTCTCGTTGACAATACCGTTGTAGATTATGCGTAATTTATTCATGGTTACTCGCTTTTATGATTGATGATGGGAAGTGGCGCCTGTTGTGGCGTCTCCGGCAGTCCTGTTGACGTCAGAGGCATAGCCGTGATCCACTTTATATGCTTCAAATGCCTTGTAACAGTTTCGAAGCGTCTCAAGGAATGCACGGGATGTGATGGTAGCGGCAGTGATTCCATCGATGGCACCTCCGGCATCTTTTGACACATACATGGCTGTCTGAGCCGGATCCTTGCCGAGCACGCTGCGGTTGCCGGCGTCCATGCTGAACCATTCCTGCATCTTTGCTCCCAGACCGGGTGTCTCGGCGTGTGACAGCACCTGATATCCGGTCACTGCCCCGGTGCTGTCGAAGCCGTACATCACCTTGATTTCTCCGCCGAAACCGTTCTTGGAATACCCGTTGACAGCGGCTCCTACAAATGCGCCGTTCTCCATTGCGGGGTAGACGATGAATGGTACGGTATCAGTTTCCGGTATCCAATCCCATGCCTCCGCGCGCGGATTATTGTCGAAGGGTGGTGTCACTGACTTGATGGCATCAATCTCACTCTTCTGACGCGCCTCTTCAATCGGGCCGGCTGTGAGGCTGTTGACCCATGCCAGCAGAGCTGAGGCGCCGATGGTGATTATCCCCAGCGAAAGTGCCATGTTGGTTAGTGTTGAAGATAATTTTTTCATTTTCCGACCCTCCTTTCTCCGAACTTGCGCGGCTTGACATAGCGGTTGATGAGCGGCACGAAGCTGTTGGCGAGCAGTATCGCGAACGACATTCCTTCGGGATATGCGCCCCAGCGCCGTATGATGACGGTGATGACACCTATCATCACGCCGTAGAGGAGCATCCCTTTGTGTGACATGGGGGATGTGACATAATCCGTAGCCATGAAGAACGCTCCGAGAAGCAGGCCGCCCGACAGCAGTTCAAGGCCGATGTTGCCTCCGATGCAGAGCGTGAAGATAGCCACGCTGCCGACAACCGCTACAGGTATGTGCCACGATATGACGCGCATGACCAAAAGGTAGACGACACCGATTATGAGGGCTATTGCACTTACTTCTCCGAGCGATCCGCCCATGGCGCCAGTCGCGCTCTGCCAAAGGTCGATTGTCGAGGTGTCGCCACCCATTTTCAGCAGGCCGAGTGTGGTGGCTCCGGTGGTCGCATCGGCATAGACCCATCTATTCACTATCGGGAGAGGCCAAGAGGTCATCTGAACGGGAAACGATATAAGCAGGAATACTCGTCCCACAAGGGCCGGATTCCAGATGTTGCAGCCCAGTCCGCCGAATGCCATCTTGCCTATACCTATGGCCACGAGACAGCCTATAAGCACGATCCATACGGGCAGGTTCGACGGTAGGTTGAATGCGAGCAGTAGCCCTGTGAGTATGGCGCTTCCGTTGAGCAGTGTCGACGGGCGGTGCAACATCCACCGGTTGATAGCGTATTCAAACGCGGCACATCCGGCTACAGCCGTGACTACCACGATTGCTGCTCCGACCCCGAAGAAGTAGAGTGACGCGGCCAAAGCCGGAAGAAGGGCTATCACCACATGCCACATGCATGACGCTACGGTCTGGCGTGTGTGGAGATGTGGGGATGCCGATATTGTGAGTATCTGGTTCATGAGTGTTTATGGATTACTTTTTCTGGCTTTGGCGTGCACGGATTGCCGCGCCTACAGTTTGTTTACCCAAGCGTATGAAGTCGAGGATGGGGCGTGATGACGGGCATGTGAAGCTGCAGCATCCGCATTCCATGCAGTTCATCACTTTCTCTTTCTCGACCTCCTCCCATTCCCCGAGGCGCGACAAGGTGGCGAGGAGATATGGTTCAAGTCCCATCGGACATGCCGACACGCATTTCGCGCAACGGATGCACGGTTCTGTTTTCCCGCGTTCCGACATGTTCTCCGGGAGCATCAGTATGCCTGAGACACCTTTGGTGGTGGGTGCGTCGATATTGACTATGGATTTTCCCATCATAGGGCCTCCCAATACTATTTTTCCGGTGTCGGAGGGCACTCCTCCCGCCATTTCGATGAGTTTTTCAATGGAAATGCCTATGGCTGCACGGTAATTTCCCGGACGTTCGACCGACGGCCCGGTAATGGTCACGACACGGTCGATCAGAGGTTGGCCGAACCGCACGGCGTCATAGACCGCATAGGCTGTAGCGACATTCTGCACTATAGCTCCCGTAGCTATCGGTAGTGCTCCGGATGGCACTTCTTTACCGGTCAATGCTTGGATGAGTTGCTTTTCGCCTCCTTGCGGATATTTGACTTCAAGTTCCATTACGGATATTCCTTCTATCCCGAGCGATGATATGCGGCTGCGCAGCAGTTCTATCGCATTCTTCTTGTTGGCCTCGACTCCAATTGTGGCACGGTCGACTCCGGCTGCACGCATAAGAAGCCTTACTCCTTCGAGTATCTCGTCGGGACATTCGAGCATCAGCGCATGGTCGTTGGTGAGATATGGCTCGCACTCCACGGCATTGATTATCACTATGTCGGCTTTCATGCCCGGAGGTGGTGACAATTTTACCTTTGTCGGGAAAGTCGCGCCTCCCAGTCCGACAATGCCGGTATGGTCGATGATCTCGATTATCTTCTTCGCATCGAGAGAGGCAATTTCGGGTTCTGTACGCAACGGCTTGCGGTCGGCGATTGCCGCGAGGTCTTTTTCGTGGTCATCATCGGTGGCCGCTATTGTCACGGCATCGCATGGCATTCCGTTGGGTGCTTTGATTTTATCGATTTTGACTACAGTGCCTGAGATTGGCGTGTGGACGTTTGCCGAAACGAATCCGGAAGCGACGGCAATTATATCGCCACGATCCACGTGATCGCCCTTGTTCAGCTCGCATTTCGCAGGAGCGCCAATGTGCTGGCCGTATGTCAGCGTCACCTCTCGAGGTAGCTCAACATCTATAATTCGAGCTGATGCTGTTATCTTGTTTTCCGGCGGATGTACTCCGCCTATATGGAATGTACGCATGTGTGATAAGTTTTCTACTCCTTTTGATTAGTTGCTGTTTGCCTTCTTTGCTTCTGCCTCGCGACGTTTGCTTTCGGCAATGGCCGCCATGTCGGGCGTCGATATAGGGAAGCCCTCGTCGTGGATGGCTCCGGTGGGGCATGCGAGCACGCATTTACGGCACAGTTTGCATTTTGCAGGGTCGATGTAAGCAAGATTGTCACTGACTGTCACTGCGTCGTGCGGACATGCTTTCATACATTTTCCGCATCCGATGCATGCCGCCGTACACTCTTTTCTGGCCACCGCGCCTTTCTCTCTGTTGGAGCACGCCACCCACACACGCATGCCTCGCGGCCCTTTGTCGCGGATTTCAATTATTCGGCGCGGGCAAGCGTTGGCACATGCTCCGCAGCCCGTGCACTTTTCCGGATCGATGGCTGGTAGTCCCGTCACCGGATCCATGTGCATGGCATTGAAGCGGCAAGCTTTCACACAGTCGCCGCATCCGAGACATCCGAACGGGCATGATGTGGTTCCGACGCCGGTCGATTGGAGCATTGCGCATGACGCCGGCCCGTTATATCGGGCGGTAACCGGACGGTTCTCGCAAGTCCCGTAGCATTTGAGGATTGCCACTTGCGGTTTTGCCTCCGTGGGTGCAAGACCTACGATGTCGGCTATTTTTTTCATAGCCTCGTCACCTGCCCCGGGGCAAACGAGGTTGTCGAGAGCGGTGGCCGACGCGCATGCGCATGCGAAGTCGTGGCATCCCGAACGTCCGCAACTTCCGCAATTGGCCCCTGGCAGCAACTCCTCTATGATGGCAATGCGCGGATCTTCTTTGACATAAAATCGCTTGGAGACGATATAGAGGATGGCTGCACTGAGCAATCCTATCCCTCCAAGCACGATAATAGCACTGAATATGGACATATTTGGATATTAGTTGTAAAGGTGGCCGAATGTCATGGTAAGGTTGTCATTCCGTGACAATCCATCGTGGATTGGCAAAGATATGTCTACGGAGGAGATAGAGGATGAGATAGTATGCCATTACAGCAGTCAGTCCCGATGCGGCAGCCGTCGGTTGTGACATGCCGAGGCCTATTGCCGACAGCGTACAGAGCAGGAGCAGCAGGCATGGCACAGCGACTGATAATCCTACGGCACGCATTCGTCCGGAGGTGGTGATGGCTATGCTTACCTTTTCGCCTACGTTGAACTTTTCCGTTGGCGTATCATCAGGAATGGAGGCTTCTATCACGACAGAGCCGGATTTTTTCTTTACCGGGTTGCATATGGATTTTACTGCACATCCGGCACAATCGGTATCGGAAGCTATCTTTACAGAGAGCTTCCGATGGCCGACGTGGGTTATTATGCCATGATGGCGCAGCGCATACTCCATCAGTCGTCGAGTTTGTGGATTATCAGTCCCGAGCGGAGTTTCGGTTCAAACCAGGTGGTCTTGGGCGGCATGATATTGCCTGTGTCGGCTATGCGCATCAGCTGCTCCATTGACACGGGATAGAGAGCTAGCGCCACCTTCATCTCACCCGAATCTACGCGACGTTTCAGTTCGCCGAGACCACGTATGCCGCCGACGAAGTCGATGCGCTTGTCTGAGCGCAGGTCGTGGATGCCGAGGATGTCACGCAGGATCAGGTCGCTCGATATCGTCACGTCGAGTGCGCCGATGGGGTCGTTGTCGTCATAGCGTCCTTCACGCGGACTGAGGGCATACCATCGGCCTTCGAGGTAGATGGAGAAATCGTGTAGCGAGGCAGGACGATATTCCTCCACACCTTTATACTCAACGACGAAGTCTTTTTCCAGGGCTTTCAGAAATGCCTCAGGAGTCAGGCCGTTGAGGTCGCGCACCACGCGGTTGTAGTCGATAATGTTGAGATGTGAGGCGGGAAACGCTACGGCAAGGAAATAATTGTACTCCTCTGTGCCTGTGTGGTTGGGGTTGTTCTGTGCTTTCTCGTTTCCTACGAGTGCTGCGGCAGCCGTGCGATGGTGTCCGTCGGCTATGTAGAGGGCGGGGATTGCTGCGAAAAGTTCGGTGACACGGTCGATAGTGGCACGGTCGTCGATTACCCAGAAGTGATGTCCGAATCCGTCGGAGGTGGTGAAGTCATATTCCGGTTTTCCCGCTGTCACACGGTCGATTATATTCTGAAGCTCATCATTGTCAGGAAATGCGAAGAATACCGGCTCGATGTTGGCATTGTTGACACGCACATGCTTCATGCGGTCCTCCTCCTTGTCGCGGCGCGTCAGCTCGTGCTTCTTTATACGCTCCTGCATGTAGTCCTCGACGTTGGCGGCGATGACGAATCCGTATTGTGTGCGGCCGTTCATCGTCTGGGCGTAGATGTAGTAGTGTTCGTCTTCGTCCTGCACCAACCAGCCCTTCTGTTGGAACGCGTTGAAGTTGGCTACCGCGCGGTCGTAGATCTCTGGAGCATGTTCGTCGGTGCTGGGTGCGAAGTCTATTTCAGGCTTGATGATATGGTAAAGCGATTTCTCGTTGTCACCGGCCTCGGCGCGTGCCTCTTCAGAGTTAAGTACGTCGTAGGGTCGCGACACCACTTCGGTGACAATTTCTCGTGGCGGGCGTATGCCGCGGAATGGTTTTATCTTGGCCATTATACAGATGTGTGGTCGATTATTTCTTTCGTACTATGGTCTGCTCGCGGTCCGGGCCGATCGATACGATTACGATAGGTGTGCGCAACTCTTTTTCGAGGAATAATATATAGTCGTTGAACGTTTTGGGGAATTCCTCCTCGGAGCGCATTGCTGTCATGTCGGTTTTCCATCCGGGCAACGTGACATAGACGGGAGTGATTTCATCTTCCTCAATAGAGAATGGAAACTCTTCGACACGCTTCCCGTTGACTTCATAGGCCACACATGCCTTTATTTCGTCAAACCCGTCGAGCACGTCGCTCTTCATCATGATGAGTTTGTTCACTCCGTTGATCATTATGGCATATTTCAGCGCCACAAGGTCAATCCATCCGCAGCGGCGCTCGCGTCCTGTCACGGCGCCGTATTCGTGGCCGAGGTCGCGGATAAGCTTGCCTGTCTCGTCGAACAGCTCGGTAGGGAACGGGCCTGCCCCGACACGGGTGCAGTAGGCCTTGAATATGCCGTAGACGTCTCCAATCTTGCGCGGCGCTACGCCGAGTCCGGCACATGCGCCGGCGCATATGGTGTTGGATGATGTGACAAATGGATAGCTGCCGAAATCCACGTCGAGCATGGTGCCCTGCGCGCCTTCGCAGAGCACGCTCTTGCCTTCGTCGAGGCAATGGTTGATGTAATGCTCACTGTCGATTATGTCGAAAGTGCGCAGGTAGTCGATGGCGTTGAGCCATTTCTTCTCCATGTCGGTGAATTCCGGCTCTTCTCCCATCGAGCGCAGCATGGCCACATGGCGGTCGCGGGCCGCTTCATACTTCTTGTCGAAGTTGTGGAATATGTCACCGAGACGCAGGCCGTTGCGGCTCACTTTGTCGGTGTAGGTAGGGCCTATGCCTTTGCCTGTGGTGCCGATTTTTGCGCCACCTTTTGCGCGTTCGTTGGCTGCGTCGAGCAGACGGTGGGTGGGAAGGATCAGATGAATTTTCTTGGATAGTTTCAGCACCTTGTGCAGATCCACTCCGCTTTTTTCGAGAGCTTCGGCTTCCTCACGGAACAGCACCGGATCCAGTACGACGCCGTTGCCGATGATATTGGTCTGTCCATGCTGGAATACACCAGAGGGGATGGAACGGAGCACATATTTCTTACCTTCGAACTCAAGAGTGTGACCGGCGTTTGGCCCACCTTGGAATCTGGCCACTACGTCGTAGGCCGGTGTGAGCACGTCAACAACCTTGCCTTTACCTTCGTCGCCCCACTGGAGGCCGAGCAATACGTCAACTTTCATTTTCGCTATATTTCTTCGTTGGTTTATTTCTTCTTCTTTCTACGGTTGCGCCAAGCGCATGCCGTACATGTGCCATGGATGTACAGACGGAAATACGATGCGTGGAACGCCGAATAGTTCCTGCCGTCGATAAACGCCGTGAGCTCCTGATCCTTCACTTCTTTGACTTTTCCACATTGGGAACATATCAAGTGGAGATGGTTGGATATGCCGGTAAGCTCATATTGCGCCGGTTGGGATCCGAAACGATGGCAACGCACTATAGCGGCATCGGCAAGCAGGTCGATAGTGTTGTAGATGGTGGCTCGGCTCACATGGTAGCCGTCGGCCTCTATCGCTCCGTATAGCTCGTCGATGTCGAAATGATGCGCCATGTCACACACTTTGTCGAGTATGGCGAAGCGCTCGGGTGTGCGTCGCAAGTTCTTGGCTGAGAGATAGCCCGTTAATGCCGCATGCGCCGCATTTCGTGTCTTGTCGTCGACCATTGCGATGCAAAGATACTCAAAATTCGCGAGACTATGGCAAGAAATGGAAAATAAAGTAATGCGTTGAGGGTTAGGAGAGACGCCCTACTCTCAACTGGCAACTGCAAAATTAGCGATTAGCCGGAAGAAAACGTTTT
>NZ_CAJTYX010000032.1 GCF_910583865.1 uncultured Muribaculum sp. | reverse complement strand
TCGCAGCACTCGCACCTGAAACGAGCGCGTCTACCATTCCGCCACCTGGGCAATATTAAAATATCTTATGACAGCATATCATAACTGCCGTTTGCAGGTGCAAAGTTAGTAATGATTATTTAATTGCCAAAAAAAATTCAACAAATTATTGAGAAAAATTTCACCCTACTCTCAACCCTACTCTCAACCCCCTACTCTCAACCCTACTCTCAACCGCAGGTTCAACTGGCAAGTGCAAAATTAGCGATTAGTCGGAAGAAAACATTCTTAGGTAAGTCGAAATTGAGTTTCTCCGTGGTATGAGGTTGATTTTATGCTGAATCTTGCGCATGAATGCCTCTGACAGGGATGATAAGTCGATTCCTTTCAGCATACTACTGCCTGATGAGCTTCTTTGCGTTCTCTAAAGAACTATTCTACCATGCACGAATATTCTACTCGAATGCCCTACAATTGCTTTACGCAGCAGATTTCATTAATACCCTACCGACAAGCAACTCCCCGCAACATAGCGACACGACAACATAGCAGAACATCAACAGCACACACCTTACCAATGAACTACATGCCGCAAAACGACATCCTTACGAGGCAAAGACAAACGAGGCCGCATCCTCGCTGATCGGATGCGGCCTCGTAAATATCCAGTTTATGCGGGAGTCAATGATCAATAGCTATGAACCTCATAAATATCCATGAGGATTCATCAATAGCTGTGATGGTCGGAGTCCATCTCTGCGGAGGTCAACGGACGGGCATTCATCTTGCGCCATACATAGGCTATGTAGGCCACTACGAACGGCACGAGGATGCTGACCACGCTCATGACATTGAGTGTGAACTTCGTCGACGAGCTGTTGGCGATAGTCAGCGACGACGACGCGTCTGCGAGCGACGGATAGTAGGGCGTGTCATTGTAGCCGGCCACCCAGAAGAGAGTAAGCACGACAAGCACCGTGCCTATGCCCGACCACCATATGCCTTTCGTGTAATGCTTAATGAACACCGACTTTCCGATGGCATAAAGCACCATAGCCACACCAACCAGAAACAGCACAAGACACCACCACATATCCACGTAATTACCGAAATACTTGAACGGCACGGCCTCGAAACTGTGAAAGCCGGTAGTCCTTAGCCCGGTGTGCGTTAACAGAAGCCCGACGAAAGCCAGGAAGAACACCACGAATATCACACCGTTGACAAGCACCCGGCGACGGCAGCGGTCGAAAAAATCCTCACCGGCATCGATATTGTTCATGAAATATAGCGCACACTGCGTGCGGGCCAGGAAAAGCACGGCAAAACCGAGAATCCAGTTGCGCCAGCAGAATATCGCTTCCCAGCCATGACCAGCACCCCATTGGGATATGACAGGTGCGCCGGGGTCGAGTATATTGCCCATCGTTACCTTGAAATCGGCCCCGAAAAACATCATCGACACAGCCACGCCGAGCAGGAAGCACCCGAAAGCGCCACTAAGCACCAACAGTATGTCGAAAAAACGTGTACCGTAAAGATTCCCTTTCTTGCGACGGTACTGATAGCCAACGGCCTGGGCTATGAAAGTAAAAAGTATGAGTATCCAAAGCCAATAGGCGCCTCCGAAGCTCGTGCTGTAGAAGAGGGGAAATGATGCGAAGAATGCACCGCCGAACACCACAAGCGTCGTGAACGTCAGTTCCCACTTGGTGCCTATAGAGTTGACCATCAGGTTGCGATGCTCAGAGTTGCGGGTGCACATCAGCATTGACTGGCCGCCCTGCACGAAAAGCAGGAAAACCAGCAGCGCACCAAGCACCGAAATCAGAAACCACCAGTAATGCTGGAGTAGAAACAGAGTATGATCCGTTTCCATCATTGTATAGTCTGCTTCCATGACTGTCAGGATTTAGAGATTTCGTTAATATCCATCTTCGAATACTTGTTGATCTGCGTGGCCATGATGCTCATCTCGGCAACGAGCAGCACCGTGAACACAACGGCAAACATGATGAACGTCGTGATTACCGACGATGCAGCGATCTCGCTTATAGCGGCACGCGTAGGTAGTATGTCCTGTATCACCCACGGCTGACGGCCCACTTCGGCGGTCACCCATCCTGCCTGCGAGCAAACCCACACCACTACGATCGACAGCATGCCGATTATGCACGCCACCTTGTGGCGTAGCCATTGCGGACGCCAGTAGCTTGCCACGAAAGCGAATATGAAGAACAGCAACAGGTAGCCTCCCGCCATCACCATCACGCGGAACGCGTAGAACGTCATGGCCACCGGCGGCACAGCCTCCTCCGGCGAATCGAGATACCCGTAGCCGAAATAAGGATAATCCACCTTAAGTTCAGCGGTCGCTTTAGCCATAGCTTCACCATCGCCGGCCACCATCGCGGCATCATAGGCACGCAGAGCTTCATGGGCCTGGCGTCCTCGCACGATGCGCTCCGCATAGCCAACCGTGCGCACCGTGTCGCCATCCGGGGTCAGCTCTATGCCGTCGATAAGATCGTTGATGCCGGGCACGAAACTGTGCATATCGTGATTGGCGAGAAACGACAGTCCGTAAGGTATGCCTATGTCAAACAAGTAAGGTTCTACGGAATCATCGCCGGCCTTCTTGTCAGGATTAAGTATGCCGAAGCCCACCAGCTCCTGCCCGCACGAGCCACGGTAAAGCCCCTCCATGGCGGCGAGCTTCATGGGCTGATGGCGAGCGACGTTCACGGCCGATATATCGCCGGTGGCAAGAGTTACAAGAATGCCAGCTCCTCCCACCCACGATGCTATCCGGATGGAGTCAAGAGCCATGTCGACATTGCGCTTGCGCAATATCCACCACGAGCTTACCCCGATCACGAACACTCCTGCCAGAGTCCATGCGCTTGCCACCGTGTGGGTAAACTTGGCCACTGCGGTGCCAGAAGTCACAATGGCCCAAAAGTCCGACATGACGTTGCGCATCTGTGCCGGATCGAATTCCATACCTACCGGCTGCTGCATCCACGCATTTGCCACGAGAATCCACAGCGCCGACAGCGCCGTGCCTATGGCTGTGAGCCAGGTTGCTGCGAGGTGGAATCCAGGGCTGAACTTCTTCCAGCCGAAAAACATGACAGCGATGAAGGTCGACTCCATGAAGAAAGCCAGTATGCCCTCGATAGCCAGCGGCGCACCGAATATGTCACCGACAAACCAGCTGTAGTTCGACCAGTTGGTTCCGAACTCGAATTCAAGAATTATGCCGGTGGCCACGCCTATCGCGAAGTTTATGCCAAACAGCAGCATCCAGAACTTGGTCATGGCCAGCCACTTGGCAGCACGTGTCCTGACGTAGATGCTCTCCATTATGGCCACTATCAATGCCAGACCGATGGTCAGCGGCACGAAAAGCCAATGATACATGGCCGTGAGGGCGAACTGCCATCGCGACCAGTCAACTACGGTAAATAAGTCGTCCATGTGTGTAGAATAGAGATTGGATTTTTATCAAGGATTGTCTATTAGATGTTTCCTCACGGCCTGTGCCCGCTGGCTGTCATCGGAATAGTCGCGTTCCAGCACGTCGGGAAAGAAAAAAAGCTTGAATATGAAGAAAAGGATAAACAGCTTCACCAGGATGAGTACCCACAGATACCGTCCCACGGTCATGCTGCGGAAGCCGTCGCGGTAAAAACGGTACACGCGCCCAGGAAAGGCTTTCACATGTCGGAATGTATTCATGCCGATGCTATTTTGGAGACACAGATTCTTTGGATTAAAAACCAAGATGGCTTCGTAATGGAAACAATTCAGGGAAACATTAAGTTTCACACGTCGACGTCGATGACTGTTCCGAGCAGATAATCGTTGCCGGGCACGAGACACCACAATACGGCGCGCACGGCTACATCGACATTCCCCGCACCAGCGACACATACCACCGCCCGGCGCGAATCGCCATAAGGAGCGACAGCCACATTCCAATGCCTGTCGGCTGCCGCACATATTTCCACCATGGCATCGACACCCTCCCAACGGGAATACACCACGGCGGTATCGCCCGGAGCCACCCCGCAAGCACCTGATGACTGCGCCAGACGATCTCGTGTGATCATGTCCTCCTCGATGAATGCCACTCTGGCGCCCGTGGCACACAACGCTTTCACCACGGCATCGCGCAATGCGACGCCGTCAGTGGTCGGCATTTCGCTCACGGCGCTGACCATTATACGACGCACCGGGAACGGAAAGGACACCGTGCCCGGACGCGATCCGGTGGAAGTGACACGCTGACGATACCTTGGAACGCCGCCGCCACGGCGATGTTCCTCCATCTTCCGTTCAAGATAATTATCGGCCATGCTACAGAGAATCCAATAGGGATGCCCGATTATCTCGTACACCCTGTTGATGAGACGTGTCCGGATGCCGCCCACGTAATGCGGAGCGCCCATCCGGACACGTGATAATACTATAAAAAGTTGCTTAACGGGCCTCCCAGCCGAGAGCGCTCGCGCCGAGAACGGCGGCATCACCCTCTTTGAGCTCTGAGAGCAGAAGCTTTGTCTTGCCCTTGAAGATGTTCAGTGTATTGCGGTCCATAGCCTCCTGGATAGGTTTCATCAGAAGGTCGCCTGCACGGCTCAGTCCGCCGAAAAGCACGATAGCCTCGGGGCTGCTGAATGCGATAAAGTTGGCGAAAGCCTCGCCCATGATCTTGCCGGTGTACTCGAAGATCTCTTTGGCAAGCTTATCGCCCTTGATGGCTGCGTCATACACATCCTTCGAGGTAATCTCCTCCACGGGTATGTCGCGCAGAAGCGACTTGTCGGTACGTGTCTCCAAGAACTCGCGGGCCGTACGGGCCACGCCGGTGGCAGAGCAATAGGCCTCAAGACATCCAGTGCGGCCGCAACCGCACATACGTCCGTTGCTGGGCTTTACGATCACGTGGCCAAGTTCGCCGGCAAAGCCGTCGTGGCCGTAGACGAGCTGGCCGTTGACAACTATGCCACTCCCCACACCAGTGCCGAGAGTGATCATAATGAAATCCTTCATGCCGCGGGCCACACCATATGTCATCTCGCCGATAGCTGCCGCATTGGCGTCATTGGTGACAGCCACAGGAACGCCGAATGCCTCCTTAAGAAGTTCAGCCAAAGGTATCCTGCCCTTCCAGGGAAGATTGGGAGCCATCTCGATGGAACCGGTGAAATAATTTCCGTTGGGAGCGCCGACACCGATGCCTGCAATCTTGTCGACAGCGTCATTTGCCTCCAAAAGATTGTTAAGAGCATTCTTAAGCTCCTCGATATAATCTTTGATATCAGAGTGCTTGCCTGTTTTGATAGAGCTGCTGGCAACCACGTTGCCACGAGCGTCAACTATACCGAACACGGTGTTGGTGCCACCTATGTCGATACCTACTACGTAAGGTTTCATGTTTTTAACTGTATTGTTTAGGTTGTTGTTAAATTTGATCGTCCTGATGCTTTAAGGAAAAAATCCGACATGCTCTCATGTCCATGGTAATCGCCCGGTGGAGAAAGTCGGGAAAAGGGTCAACTACATTGCAAAGATAATTAAAATTGTTAAACCTGAGTCGAATCAGACATTTTTTTACAATAAAAAATCAGTCCACAAGCCGTCCAAGAGGTATTGATGCATCTTTTTGCAGCTTTAACTGATTAATCTTTGGGCTATTCGGAGAAAAATGTCTAACTTTGCAGCGTCAGAAACCAAAAAGCTTATTTTACATGGACAAAAAGCCGGTAAACATCGACCTGCTGTTTGAAACAAGCTGGGAAGTGTGCAATAAAATCGGTGGCATCTACACGGTCCTTTCCACAAAGGCCAAGACACTACAAGAACTTTATAAGGATAGAAACATATTCATCGGTCCGGATGTGTGGTCGGACGATAGTCCCTCCCCCTACTTCACACCATCACGCACGGTGTTGAAAGAATGGAAGGCACAGGCTAAGCTGCCTTACGGCATAAGTGTGCGATGCGGCCGATGGGAAGTGCCAGGGAGACCGATAGTCGTGCTCGTGAAATTCGATGGTCTATATCAGGTAAAAGACGAATTCTATGGACACATGTGGGATCTTTACGGTGTCGATTCGCTGCACGCCTATGGCGACTACGACGAAGCATGCGCTTTCTCACACGCAGCAGGAATCGTGATTGAGAGCATCTGCGACTTTGTCGGCATACGTGACAAGAACGTCGTGGCCCACTTCGACGAATGGACCACCGGTATGGGGTTGCTATACGTGAAAGACGTCCTCCCCTCCGTGGCAACGATATTTACCACCCACGCCACATGCATAGGCCGCAGCATATGCGGCAACGGGAAACCTCTTTACGACTATCTGCGTGCCTACAACGGCGACCAAATGGCACATGAACTCAACATGGAGTCGAAACACTCTCTCGAAAAGACAGCCGCCCACCAGGCCGACTGCTTCACTACGGTGAGTGACATCACGGCCATAGAGTGCGAGCAGCTTCTCCAGCGTCGTCCGCTGGTGACACCAAACGGATTTGAGCAAAACTTTGTGCCCAATAAGGGCAAATTCCCAAAAGTGCGCGAAGCCGCCCGAGAAACGCTCCTAAACGTAGCCTCATCCCTTGTCGGACGTAAACTGCCCGCCGATACATTCATCGTGGCCACGTCCGGGCGATGCGAATACCGCAACAAAGGAATCGACCTATATCTCGATGCCATAGCGCGGCTGCGCGAGCTCAATTCCTCGCGAACCGTGGTGGCTTTCGTGATGGTGCCAGCATGGTGCCGCGACCCTCGTCCCGACCTGCAACACACACTTGCCGCAAAACGCAAGACACGCTTGCCCGAGCCGGACATAACCCATACCCTCAACAATCCGGACTCCGACCCGATCATATCCCGCATAAGGCAGATAGGATTTGCCAACGAAAAGACCGACAAGGTAAATGTGATTTATGTACCATGCTACCTCAACGGCAACGACGGAATATTCAACACACCCTACTATGACCTCCTCATAGGAATGGACGCCACCGTGTTCCCTTCCTATTACGAACCATGGGGCTATACCCCTCTTGAAAGCATAGCATTCGGAGTGCCTACAGTCACCACTACCCTCTCGGGCTTCGGCCAATGGGTACTCTCCACAGAGGACAATACCTTCGCTGAATGCGGAGTCAATGTGATCGCACGCGGCGACTTCAACTACGACGAGGTGGCCGACCGCATAGCCCGGTCGCTACAGTATCTCATTGCGGCAGACCAACAGCAGACCACATTGATTCGTAGCCGAGCCATCCACATGGCCACTCTTGCCGCATGGAGCTACTTCATCGAATACTACGTCGACGCCTTCCACATCGCCCTCGACAACGCGCACTCGCGTGAGGTCAACGGCTGACTAAGACACGTGAATCTTCACAAACATACCTATTACATATGTACAGAGAGGGCAATACCAATCAGTACCATTAAGAAATCAAAACTCTATTCACATAAATATAATTTATGAAACTTCAAGTAAGCAACACTAACGCACCTGTGTGGCGCGACATTATGGTGAAATCCGACCTTCCCGCCAAGCTCAAACCGCTGGAAACTCTTTCACGCAACCTTTGGTGGGTTTGGAACAGCGAGGGCAAATCTCTGTTCCGCGATCTCAACCCCGACCTTTGGCGTGCCGTCGGCGAAAACCCCGTGATGCTTCTGCAACAGTTGGGCTTCGAGCGTCTACAGGAAATCCTCAAGGACACGAAGCTCATGGATCGTATCGAAAAAGTATATGCCGACTTCAAGGCCTACATGAAGATGCCCATGCGCAAGGATGTACCCTCGGTAAGCTACTTCTCGATGGAATATGGATTGTGCAACGCTCTCAAGATTTATTCCGGCGGACTCGGAGTGCTCGCAGGCGACTATATCAAGGAAGCCTCCGACAGCTGCATCAATATGACCGCCGTAGGTTTCCTGTACCGCTACGGCTATTTCACCCAGACCCTTTCTGTAGACGGTCAGCAGATTGCCAACTACGAGCCGCAGGACTTCAACCAGCTTCCACTCGAACAGGTGCTCGATGCCGACGGCAAGCCTGCCATACTGGAAGTGCCCTTCCCCGGCCGTATCGTCTACAGCCACATATGGCGCGTGAACGTAGGCCGCATGTGCCTTTATCTGATGGACACCGACTTCGACATGAACTCCGAGTTTGACCGTCAGATCACCCACCAGCTCTACGGCGGCGACTGGGAAAACCGTATCAAGCAGGAATACATGCTCGGTATCGGCGGAGTGCTCATGCTCAAGAAACTCGGCATAAAGAGCGAACTTTACCACTGTAACGAGGGCCACGCGGCACTTCTCAACCTACAGCGTCTCGTCGATTACGTTCAGGACGACCATCTCGACTTCAATACCGCTCTCGAAGTGGTACGTTCGTCGAGCCTTTATACCGTACACACTCCCGTGCCCGCAGGCCACGACTATTTCGACGAAGGCCTCTTCGGCAAGTACATGGGAGAGTTCCCCCAGAAGCTCGGCATTTCATGGAGCGACCTCATGAACATGGGCCGCGAGAATCCCGATTCGCCCGAACGCTTCTCGATGAGCGTGTTCGCTCTCAACACATGTCAGGAAGCCAACGGGGTAAGCTGGCTCCACGGAGAAGTGTCGAAGAAGATGTTCGCAGGCATCTGGAAGGGCTACAACTGGGCCGAAAGCCATGTTGGCTACGTGACCAACGGCGTGCACATGCCCACCTGGGCCGCATCGGAATGGAAAGAACTGTATGAAGCCACATTCGGACCGGAGTTCTTCCAGCACCAGAGCGATGTGAAATACTGGGAAAAAATCTACGACGTTGCCGACAAGGACATCTGGGCGCTCCGCACCGCGATGAAAAACAAGTTTATCGACTTCGTACGCCGCGACTTCAAGGAGAAGTGGCTCAAAAACGCCGGCGACCCCACCCAGGTAATGTCGATTACCGAGAAAATCAACCCCAACGCGCTCATCATAGGCTTCGCCCGTCGCTTCGCAACCTATAAGCGCGCCCACCTCCTTTTCTCAAACCTCGATCGTCTGGCAGCTATCGTCAACAACCCCGACCGTCCCGTGCAGTTCGTATTTTCCGGCAAGGCCCATCCCGCCGACGGCGCCGGACAGGGACTCATCAAGCGCATCGTGGAAATCTCGCGCATGCCGCAATTCCTCGGCAAGATCATCTTCCTTGAGAACTACGACATGATTGTTGCAAAGCGCCTTGTCAGCGGCGTCGACATTTGGCTCAATACCCCGACCCGTCCGCTGGAGGCATCCGGCACATCGGGAGAGAAGGCCGAGATGAACGGCGTGCTCAACTTCTCCGTGCTTGACGGATGGTGGTACGAAGGCTACAAATTCTGCGAAGAAGGCGGTTGGGCGCTTACCGACAAGCGTACATTCACCGACCAGGGCCAGCAGGACAAACTCGACGCCGAGGTAATCTACACAATGCTCGAAAAGCAGATCATACCTCTGTACTTCGAGAACCGCAAGGGTGGTTTCTCATCGGCATGGGTCAAATATATAAAGAACTCAGTGGCCAAGATAGCACCACACTTCACCATGAAGCGCATGATCGACGACTACATCGACCGCTTCTACGACAAGGAAGCAAAGCGCTACAAGAAGCTCCATGCCCACGACTTCGCTCTTGCAAAGGAGATTGTGGCATGGAAGGAGAAGGTGGTCCAGGCATGGCCCGGAGTACACACCGTATCTGTAGAGGAGTTCAACGCCGATCCAGCCAACACCAAAGCCGGCGAACCGTTCCGCACTGTCATCAAGCTTGATACCAACGGCATCGGCCATGATCTCGGCGTTGAATGCGTCATCTACAAGATCGAGGACGGACAGGAGAAATACGAAGGACGCGAAGAGTTCAAACTCGTGGCAGAAGATGGCAACATATTTACATACGAGCTTAAGACCAAACTCCGCGAAGCAGGATCGTTCCGCTACGCCTACCGCGTATATCCCAAGAACGCCGAGCTTCCCCATCGTCAGGACTTCGCCTACGTACTTTGGATATAATAAATCAACATCGACAATACTTACGGCGGGGTGTCGGCTTCGACACCCCGCCGTTTTTGTCCGGACTGAAAGACTGTGAAACCGGTAGATATTTAGTGATGACGAAATAACGCACAGAGTATACAGAGAGCACAGAGAAAAAATCGTTTAATCTATGTGCTCTCTGTGTGTTTTGTGCGAGATTTTCTAAAGCGGCTGTCATAAAAGATAAAAGTCAGGCGGTGCGCCTCGAAAGGCACACCGCCATTGGATAATAGTTTATGGTCTGATGTCCAGACAGGCCGGTCGGAGTTTCTTCAACTCGAACGAGGCTCTAAAAAAGCTGTCGTGACGAGGTTGGAAAGAGGCCGGAGAGACAATCGTCCGTTAGATTAGTAGTTCCACTGGCAAGCAACCATCGACAAGTTGTTGCAACCGATTGTACGGAAGTCTGTGATGTAGTTGTAGCGGCAGTTGATATAGGTAAGAGCCGAATCAAACGATACATCAAGCATTGTCAACTGGTTGTTGTTGCAGATAAGACGCTGTAAGAAAGTCTGGTTGCTCAGAGTAAGCGTGGTCAGGTCATTGTAGGAGCAGTCGACATACTGGATGTTGGGGCAGTTGTCTACAGAAAGCTGAGTAAGATCGTTGTAGGAACATACCACATCGATAAGAGCGTTACAGTTGCGCAGGGCCAGCGTGTTCATGCGGTTGTCGGAGCAGATGAAGGTGCTGAGCGAAGGCAGACCGGAGATGATGAGATTGCTGATCTCATTGTCGTCGATGTTGAAGTTGGTAAGATTCTCCACACCAAAGAGGTTGATGGTGGTCAGCTTATTGTAACCGCAGTATAGGTTCTTCAGCTGTGCGCATCCCTCTACGTTTAATGCTTCGAGGTGGCAACCCTGGCAATTGAGAGTCTTAAGGGTGGTGGCATTGGCTACACTCAGTTCCACGAACAAGTTGTTGGAGCAATTGAGGTTTGTCAAAATCGGAGTGCCTTCAAGGCTCACGTCGGTAAGACGGTTGCGGTAGATGGCCAAATCGGTAAGCGAAGTGTTGCCTTTCAGAGTCAGTGTCGAAAGCTTGTTGCGGCTTGCGTTGAGATTTACAAGTGCGGCATTACCGGTCACATCGAGCGATGTAATGGCGTTGCGCGACACATCGACCTTCTTAAGAGCGGTGAATCCGGAGAGATTCAACTCGCCTGCCAGATGCTTGTCCTTCCACTGTATGGCCACGACACGTCCGTTCTCCACAGTAATGCCCTCCCATGTAGAAGGAGCCGACATATCGGCAATCTTAAGAGCTTCTCCATTTGTACCGCCCTTTTCAGAGGTCTGTGCGGCAAAGGCCTGAAGCTGTTTCACCTCGTTTTTATTCATTTTCTGTGCGAAAGCGGTCACGCTACCCAGCATGAGAGCAATCAGAAATAAAGCTTTTTTCATAAACATTGAATAGTTGAGTTAAATACTTTTTATACCCTTAAAACAATGTGCATAAAAAAAGGTTTTTAATGGTTCTTAAATTTATCGGCCACGGCAACCAACATGGCACATAAACAACGGTGTCCGACATCATTATGGATGCCGGACACCGTAATCGTAGATAATGCGTTTCAACTAAACGTCACTTTGCTTCTTCCGGTTCGAGAAGGAAAACACGATAGTTGTTTTGGTCTAAAAGGCGCTTCATATAGGCTGCCACGTCGGCAGCTGTGATGGCCTTTACAATGTCGGCAGCTGTGAACAATGTATCGGCCGGTACGAGCTGATACCCTTGCATCGCATCGATAAGCGAGTCGTTTCTCTTAAGCGACTCCTCGGCAGTCTTTAGCATGAACTCCTTCACCTTCGAAAGTTCCTCCGGAGTAATATTGGCCGAATCTGTCATATCCTCGATCTGCGAGGATATGATCTCGAGCACCTTGTCGCGCATCTCCGGCTTCATAGGGAACACAGACTGAAGCGACGCATTTGGATCCGAGTAGCGCCATAGATTTCCGTTGGCCCATATCGAATAGACCGCGCCGAGATCCTCACGCACAAGCTTTATCAGGCGTGCGCTGAGTATCTGTCCGGCTATGCTGGCCAAATACTGGTCCTTTGCGGTAAAAGGCTCATTGCCGGTGACCATCACGGCGGCATAAGTGGTCGGAGTGTCCATCGACTGCTGCACTATCTCTGTTGCTGAACCTTTGCTCACTCCGAGCGAAGGGTCGAATGCAGGGAGCTGCGCCTTGACAGGCTTACCGGGGAGCGACGCTATATACTGCTCTACAAGGGGCTTGAGCGAATCGACCTCGAACGAACCGACAAAATAGAACGTGTATTCACCTGCATTCGCGAGTGCATTCTTCACTATATTGAGCGAACGGGTGCGATCCGCAGCATCTATCACAGCCATATCGGCAAGATGGCGGCGAGGCGAAGCATAGATATGCTCGTTGAGCTGCTTTGAGAACTGGTACTTGGGGTTGGACTCCTGGTTGTGGAGCATCGAACGCATAGTGTTCTTTCCTGCCTCGAACTCGTCGGCAGAGAGCGTGGCATCTGTAAACAGCGCGTAAATCAGCTCCATCATCACCTTAAGGTCCTTAGGCACTGCAGAGCCAGAGAGATCGCGAAGGTAATTGCTCAGTTCAAGTCCTAACGATGCCTGCTTGCCGGCCATGAACTTGCCCAGACCGGCATTGTCATACGGACCCATGCCGAGCTGTGAAAGCGTCACGTCCATATAGCGCAGCTCGTTGTCGAGACTATCGGGGAGCGTCGAAGTACCGCCGAAAGCGCGTGCGGCAAAAAGGATTTCTCCAGCCTTGAAGTCGGTAGGCTTCGCCACCACCTTAGCACCGTTGGACAGCGTCCACACAGTGGCTCCGTACACCTTATCGATGCCTGTCGCAACAATCTTTCCGGGTGCCGGAAGTGTGGCTATAAGAGGTTCCTTGATAACATTGTCGACATATCCCTCGATATCCTCGCCATCCACGGCGGCAAGCGCCTCGGCGAACTGCTGCTCGGTTGGAATATTTATCCCCGCCTTATCCGGGAACATGGCAAGAAGCACACGGTTGTCAACCGGCATAAGCTGCGCCATGGTCATGTTGACCACTTCCACGGGAATCTGGTTTGCAAGCATCGACATGATGGCATACAGGTTTTCTATGCCGGGAATAGGCTCACCGTCGGTGAAGTTTGCCACATAGCCATTGACAAGCGAAGTACTCGTCTGCGTTGCCCGGTTGGTGTAGCGCTGCTCGAGCTGCGAGAGGTATTCGCTACGGGCGCGGTCATACTCGGATGCAGTGAAGCCGCTTCTGGCTGCACGCAGGCCTTCGCGGTATACTGTGGCAAGCGCTTCTATAGCGCTGGTGTCCTTCGGGAGAGCCACAAGCGAAAGTGCGTCCTTTGTCTTTGACATGAGATACTGCCCATACTGTACCTGAGCCACGCTGGCAGGCGAATCGGGCTTCGACATGATGTCGGAAAGACGCGTGTTGAGCATCGACATAGCCATGGAGATAACGTAATTCTCAAGCAGGTAGTCCATGCCACCCTTCTCCGTGTCGGGAGTGGCGTCATGCTTGAACATCAGCTGCATCACATTGTATGGCATCTCCTTGTCCTTGCCGATGGCATATATGGTGCCGGGGGTGTCGGGCACTGGATACGACTCACGGGCTGCCGGATTGACAGGCTTCTCGATTGTGCCGAATATCTCCTTGATCTTCGTCTCTATACGGTCCGGGTCGATGTCGCCCACCACTACGATGCCCTGCAGGTCGGGACGATACCACTTCTCGTAGTAATCACGTAGCACCTGGTGGGGGAAATTGTCGACCACTTCCATCGTGCCGATAGGCATGCGGTGGCCATACTTGCTGTCGGGGTACATCGAAGGGAGTAGCTGCGTCAGGATTCGCGACTGGCCTACATTTCCTTGTCGCCATTCCTCGTGGATGACTTTGCGCTCCTTGTCGATCTCCTCCGGATCGAGCAACAGTCCGTCGGCCCAGTCATGGAGAATAAGCAGGCATGTGTCCTGCACTCCTTCGCGCTCCACAGGCACATTGGTCATATTATACACAGTCTTGTCGGTCCAGGTAGCTGCATTAAGGTTCTGGCCGAACTTCACGCCTACACTCTCAAGCCAGCCTATAAGCTCGTTGCCGGGAAAATTCTTAGTACCGTTGAAGCACATGTGTTCGAGGAAGTGGGCAAGACCGCGTTGGGAGTCCTCCTCCTGGACTGCACCGACTTTCTGTGCGATATAGAAATCGGCCTGTCCCTTGGGATAGTCATTGTGACGTATATAGTACGTCAACCCGTTGTCAAGATGGCCGATGCGCACGGCGCTGTCTACCGGCACAGGGGGCAGTTGAGGCATCTGTGCCAATGATACGGCAGGCACTAGAAAAACAGCCGCAAAAGCTGCCCTGCATAATGGTTTAAAATACTTCTTCATTACGTGTGATATGTGTTTATTATTGAAGATTGTCTTAAGAGGTTGTTTAAAAACAACCTCTTAATTAAATGTTAAATATATGCAAAATTAAACAATCCTCAGCAAACAGAGAATTAATCCATCAATATTTCTCACAATAGCCGTCGCACCGAATCGACAAAACGTTCATCATCCATGTCATATGGAAGCCAATGTATCGGAATACCCCTCTTCTCCATCCCGCGAAACCAGGTCATCTGTCGTTTGGCAAACTGATGGATGGCCGTCTCCAGTCCGTTGAACATCTCATCGTAGGTCATCTTCCCCATGACATAAAGCGTCAGGAATTTATATTCGAGTCCATAATATATCAGGTTGTCCGGATCGATACCCTCCTCACCGATCAGACGGCGCACCTCATCGACCATGCCACCGTCCAGTCTCGCCGCCAGCCGCTCGGAAATGCGCCTCCGGCGGTCATCGCGCGGAATGTCCACTCCCACCACCACCGCATCACTGATCGGACGCGTACGTGTGAGCGCAACTTCTTCAGGATGGTCGATATAGTAAGTCTGGATCTCGATAGCACGTATGGCCCGCTTGGCCGTGTCGACATCGGTCACGTTGTGCAGGCGTTTCATGCCGGCCAGGATTTCAGTCAATTCTTCAAGCGATTTGCCGGAGAGAGCCTCGCGTAGGGAGGGATTTTCCGGGACCTCCGGGAGGTCGATTCCCTTGAGTACTGTCTCGACATAGAGCCCCGTCCCACCGCACATTATAGGCATCCTGCCACGAGAACGTATATCGGCATACACCTTGCGGAAGTCGCGCACATATTCATATAGATTATAGCGGTATCCCGCCGGACATATGTCAATGAGATGATATGGCACGTCGCCGTATTCATCCAGATCCTTTCCTGTCCCGAGATCCATGCCACGGTAAAGCTGGCGGGAATCAGCGCTGATTATCTCACCGCCGAACGCACGGGCAACGGCCACGGCCTTGCGGGTCTTTCCCGAAGCCGTAGGACCTGTGACCACAAGCAGGCTGCAATCAGTTGGAGATACCTCGCACATATCTGCGCCAAAAACGCTTGAAATAGAAAAACGGACGGTCCTCGTTGTCCTTGTCCACGAAAAGCCATTGCGGATTGTTGTAGTCGACAATCAGTTCGGCCACATCACGCAGATGAAACGATGGCTTGTAATGCTTTATCTCATAAAGGCGTCGACCGGTGATGTCGTATGTCTTGAAAGCCATCATTACAGTGTATATGCGCTCAATCTCGCTCATTAGCATCGGAGCCACCTCTCTGTTCTCCATCATGCGGAACAGCTCACTTTGAGTGAACCATTCCCCCTCCAGACCGCTGCCATGAAGCTCTGAAGGAGAATCGAGCACACATATATAGTGGAATATGTTGCAGTCTATATGAAAATTGGCATTCTCATACAGGAAGCGCAGACCGGGATGGAATGAATTTCCTACCAGCCTGCCAAGTGTAGTGGCAGCATCATACTCGGTGACGCGCTCGCGATAAGGGATATAGCTTTGGAGAGGTGTATCGGCTTTCTCGTCAAGTTCCTCGCCTGTGGCACGCAAAAACATACTGTCATCACACAATATTATATACCGAATCAATGTGGACGACACATGGTCATTGGCCTCTCCGGCGATGTTCTTGCGGTAGAAAGCGTCAATCGAAACATAGCGTATGGCAAGATTCACGAGCGACAGCAAATAGAGGATGACCGGAATCCATATATAAAAGAATACATCGGCGGAATTATAGTTGACATTGGAATAATGCCAGAAATAATAGCCCCATGAATATACAGTGACGATAAGCGACGCTATCATGAGCATGCGCAACTGAAAGCGTCCTTCACGGGTAAACACCGTCCCGAGAAACCCGCGCTCGTTCGAACGACCGAAACGGGCATGACATTCGAAGCACACCGACAACGAGTTGTTGCGGAAATATGCCACGAGTGTCACTGCGAGAGTCACCGGGGCCATAATCAATACCGTGACATACGGTATACGCGGGTTCACCACTCCCGACTCCAAAAGCGACGGATCTACTATGTGGAGACAGTAAAAGTTGATAGCCACCATAATCACCGCGGAGATGAACAGTATCCGCGAGGCGACGTAGGGAATCAACAGACAGGATGAACTCTCATTCTCCCGCATCGCCTTCATACGTCCCAACAACAGGAACTGCAGCCCGAGAGCGACGGCAGGAAGCCAGAGCTTCGACATGAACAGTGCGCAGAACAGCGTGGCCGTAAGCGCGCCGACCGACAATGCCCAATTAAGCCACAAGCCGTGGATTGCATATGAATTTGCCCGATATCGTCTTTCTTCCATTGCTTCCGGTTACGTTTACAATGATAGATGATTCTTTCTCATAATTCTCCTAACGCATAGAGCGGTCAAAATGTTGAAGCATCTTCAAATACACAACCGCCCTTGCACCGCATCCGTAAATCGAATGGTTCATATTGGGGAAAAGGAGCATGTCGCAAACGGATCCCTGCGACTCAAGCACGGAGACATACTGCAAAGTGTTCATCAAGTGTACATTATCGTCGGCTGTACCGTGCATCATGAGCAGGTCGCCGCAAAGCGATGCGGTGCGGTTTATAGGCGCTCCGAGGTCGTAGCCCTCAGGATTTTCAGCCGGTGTAAGCATGTAGCGCTCGGCATAGATGGTGTCGTAATAGCGCCATGAGGTCACCGGAGCCACAGCCACCACAGCCTTATATGGCGCGTCCTTTGCTGAAGCTGCCATAAGAGCCTCATAACCTCCATAGCTCCACCCGAATATGCCTATACGGTCAGAATCGACAAATGGGAGCGATGCAGCATAGCGGGCGGCATTGATCTGGTCGACAGTCTCATACTGACCGAGACAGCGATATACCGAATGCTTGAACGCGGTGCCACGACCGCCGGTGCCACGACCGTCCACACATATGATGACATAGCCCCGGGTAGTGAAGAAATAGTCCCAGTCCATACGCCACCGGTCGAGCACCTCCTGCGAGCCGGGACCACTGTATTGATACATGATTACCGGATAGCGGCGTGAAGAGTTGAAATCGGCAGGCTTGAGGATATAGCCGTTGAGAGTATTTCCGTCGGAATTCATTGTAAAGAATTCCTTACGGGGTAAAGCCGGATAGCGTGACATGTATGCCTTGTTGTCGACGAGTGTACGCACCGTCTTTCCGTTCGAGGGATTGGCAATGGTGTAGACCGGAGCAGCCGTGACATTGCTGTAGTTGAGCACGCATAAATCCATCAAAGGTGTGAACAGAGCCGATGCCGTGCCGTTCTCGGGAGAAATATTAGTCACACGCCCCTTTGCGTCGATTCGGCTCACCACGCGGCTCAATGGAGAGGTCGATGCAGCCTGATAGTAGTGTATGCCGGATTTTGGATCGTAACCGTAATAGGCGGTAACATCATAGTCGCCGGATGTAATCTGACGTTGCTGCGCGCCGGCATAGGAATATTTATATAGATGGTTGAAACCCGTGCGCTCCGACATCACCACGAATCCGTCGGAAAGGAGTTTCATACCTTCATATGCGATAGGATCGATCCATCCGGTGCGCGACTCGTCGACATATACAGACTTCGACACGGTAGATTTCGGATTCACAGAGTATATCTCCATGCGGTTCTGTGCACGGTTGAGAGTGGCCACCATCAGACGGTCGCCTTCGGGAGCATACTCGATGCGCGGGATGTATTCAATGCGACGATCGGCGAAATCGACGGTCTTTGTCTTGCGCAGATCGACATCGTAGCTATGTAACGAAACCGACACGTTCTTCTCCCCCGCCACTGGATATTTATATGAGTAGCTGCCGGGGTAAAGTGCATATTCGTCTCGCGGGTCGCATGTGCCCTGATAGAGCGGGAACGTGTAGAGCGGCACGGCAGTCTCGTCGTACTTCAGATAGCACAGCGTGGAATTGTCAGGCGCCCATGCCATGGAGCATGTCGTGTCAAACTCCTCTTCGTAGCTCCAGTCGGGAACACCGTTAATGATGTTGTTACGTGAACCGTCGGTGGTTACGGCCACTTCCGTCAGATAGTCAAGCTTTGAGATATAAATATTTCCGTCGGCAACGAAAGCCACCATACGGCCGTCGGGCGACCATTGCGGTGCACGCTGACGGGGATGTTTTTCCGACAGCGGGGACAGCACATTGTGTAGCACTTCATAGATGAAATATTGTGCCGTAAACGAACGGCGATAGACAGGCTCCTTCTCGGCATAAACGAGCACATACCTCTCATCGGGGCTGAAAGTGTAGCCTGCGATGCGTGAAATGGTATTATCGCGGGTGCTCTTGACGTCTATTACGGTGGCAATCTCCTTGCCGGTACGTATGTCATAGCGAACGAGGCGTCGCCCATCGTCGGCAAGGGCCGTATAGGTTTTACCGTCGATGCCGAATGCCATGGCGGCAGGAGCTTCGGGAGCGTTCAAAGGGTAGACATATGGAGCGATGTCGGCGCTTTTAACGGCGGCATCGGCCTCCGTGGCACACGGCATGAATGAGGAGCAGAGCAAAGTGACCGGTAATAATATCCTTGTTGTCATTATGGTAATCTTTGTCGTATCGAACAGAGGGCGGTTAACCCGTAATTTAAATCTTATTATCAGAAGAGAAGCATCTGGGCATCGTTTTCTGGGGGCTGAGGCTTCCGTGGAGGCTCCTGATAACCGAAATCAGAATCAGAAGGTGATGTCACTTTCAGATTTGCGCCTTCGGGAGGAGTTGCCACGAGCCATTGGGTGGAATCCATCGACTCATCTATTGCCGATATGCGCGGCACACTCCTTTTGGGACGGCCACGCCGTTTTTTTGGGACGTCAGCCACGACTGCTTTTGCGACATCAGCCTCCTGAGGATTATTTTCCTGGACGGATGATGGAGCACCGGTCTCGACCGCAGGAAACGGCGCGTCAGAGACAACGGACACATCGGATACCTCTGCCAGACGACTCTCGGCCTCATCAAGACGCGACTGTAGTTCGCGTGAATGTTTCTCAGCGGCCACAAGACGTTCTTCAGCGGCTTTCATCGTGGC
The DNA here is from genome assembly GCF_910583865.1 of uncultured Muribaculum sp. GTDB lineage: Bacteria > Bacteroidota > Bacteroidia > Bacteroidales > Muribaculaceae > Muribaculum. Next base: position 10,730 of record NZ_CAJTYX010000032.1, on the reverse strand, counting down.
CTCAGCTTCAGCAAGACGGTTGGTCAGGCGTGTGATCTCGCCCATACGCTCATCACCGTCGCAGACGGTATCGGCAGCCTCTTTCTTCACGCTGTCAAGCTGCGCCGTCAATTCATCTATACGGGCACGCAACTTCTCGCTCTCACGGCGGTAAGCCTCGTCGGTACTCTCACGCATTGCATTGGCCGCATTCATGGCGGTAATCTGCTTGTTGGCCTCGGCAAGACGTGTACGCAGTTCCTCGAGTTCCTGCACGTCGGATTGCTGCAGTTGCTGCACCTTGATTTTGTTCATCAAGCTTTTCACTTCAAGGTCATACTGTTCCTTGTCGGCCATTGCGGCAGCAAGCTGCTGCTCAAGGTCACGTATGCGCTCATTGAACGTGCGTTTCTGCCTGTCAGCGCTTGCCTTAAGCGCCTTAAGGTCGTCGGAAGTCTTTCCTTTTTCCTTAATTTGAGCCCGGAGATTGTCGATTTCCAGAGTCATCCGACGATGTTCGGCGTCGCGGTCACTATAGGCCCTACGCAGTGCATCCTCCCTGATGCGCCCTATATAGTCGCGAAACGAGGCATCAACGCAATCATAGAGATAGCGGCGCTGCGCATCGACATCGAGACATTTACGGATGAATTCCGGCTGCGCCTCGTTGAACACCTCAAGCAGGGAATCAAATATGGTCAACGGAAAAGCCGTAGCGGAATCCTCTGAATCGTTCTCCACGACTTGCTGATTGCACACATCCGATGAGACATCCTTGTCGCAGCTCCCTTCACTGCAATCGTTTGTGTTGTCTGACCCAGAGGACTGCTCCGTAGATGCCGTTCTTGACGGCTGCTGTATAGGGAGCGCGGAGGGACAATCCGACAGGTCGTCGAGATCTTCGTCGTGCGACCTGAATCCCAAGGCGCGCAGAAATGAGTTCATAGCCATTGCATGGTGTTGTGTTAGTTGGTTGCATCTGCATGCGCGCCGCCTTCGGGACGTACCACTACCCCGTGCCCCTTTCGTCCGTTTATTCCGATCACAAGAGGGGTGGCAAAGCGCACGATGCGCACAAACTGGCTGTCATACTCCGCCGGCATGGAGTCGAGATAATCCACATCGTAGAATCCTTCGTTGCCGGAGGGGTTGATCGTGAAGTAACCTACCCCGAACGACGTGAGATTCTGGAAAAAGTGGGTGCCTTGGCTCGGCTCTATACGATAGCTGGAGAGCGACGACTCCACGATAAGACGCGCCGACGATATGTGCGGCCACTTTACGGGGATACCCAGGGCGGTGTCGCTCGACCCCCAGCGTCCGGGGCCGATGAGCACGTAGCCTTCGTTACGCTCCGTAAAGTTACGATTTATTTTCTCAATTTCACGAGCTATTAGCGAATTATTTGCCGAATTGAAATTCTGAGGCTTCACATAGACGATAGTGCTCACATTGTCGATGGTGCCATGGCCGAGAGCAGCGTCGCTGCGCAATATCAAGGCGTTGTCGGGCAACCCCAGGATACTTTCATCGACAATCTCCTTGCGCTCGACAATCGGACGTATCTGAAGCCAATACAATGTGCCTTTGGAAGTATCGCTTACATCCACCACTCCGGCAAACTCAATCTCAACCGGACGACCCATCTCCTCGGAACCTTTCGAGAGCATGAAATCGGTAATCTCGGCCAAAGGATATACCTTGTGCTGGAGTATGTTGGCAAAAGTGACCACACGACGTCCGTCGCCTTCGTCACAGTCGCGTATCACCTGGTCGTAGGGATCGTAGGTGGACACCATGTAACGCAATGCTCCGGAGCGGGTCACATCCTGTATGCGCAGACGCGCGATATTGAACCCATCATCAACCTTGAAGTCGGAGATAAGCTGCTCGCGCATATCAAGAGCATAAAAACGGGTCTGGGTATCTCGCAGGGCCAATGTCAGCTCCGATGTCTGCAACACCTTGTCGGGATGGCGCGGGGAGAAGCGCAGGCTCAGACCGCCATCGACAATATATTTCCCCAACCCGACTGCAGTCTCCACAACGCCGTCCTCCGGCTCCTCGTCGTTGATAGGATAGTAATTGAGTGAACGACCTACTCCGGAGAATGAGGGGAAGTAATAGTCCCCCACCCTGCGGCCTACCACCTCCTGTATGATAACAGCCATCTTCTCCTGGTCGATGACATTCTGCGTGGCCACCATGTAGGCCTTTGAGTCGGCATAGAACACCGAGGCATAGACGCTCTTTATGGCATCCGACAGCATGGCAAGCATCTCATAGCGATCCTCAACGTGCGGAATCATATAGGTCGAATAGATACCGGCGAAAGGCTGGTAGTGGCTGTCCTCCAGAAGCGACGACGAACGTATGGCCAGCGGCTTATCGACCACCTCGAATAGCGCGAAGAAGTCCTCTATGAGACGCTCCGGAAGCCTGCCCTGGAGGAAGGCACGAAGAATCTCTTCGTCGGGACGGTCGGACAACGCTATCGGGTATAGGTTGTTGCTCTCCATGAACTCATCGAATATGTCGGTGCATATGACCACCGTGCGAGGTATGGTGAGAGTCACCCCGTCGAAATTGTCGCATACGGGATTTTTCTTGATTATGGAGTCGATGAATGCCAGACCGCGCCCTTTGCCGCCGAGAGACCCCTGCCCGATACGGGCAAAATTGGAATAATGGTCAAAACGGTCCTTGCGGAATATTGCCACCACGCCACGGTTTTTCATCTTCCTGTACTTTACAATAAGGTCGAAGAAGAGCTGCCGCACGGCAGGTGCTTCCTCTATGCTCTTGAAACGATGCCCCTTTATGACCTCAGCGATAGGGAACAATGCACGGGAATAGAGCCATCGGGATATATCGTTGTAGCTCGCATGGTAGAACAACGAGTTGGCGGGTATGTCGAATATGTGATGCTGAAGATCCTTCAGGTCATGTATGCGGAGGATTTCGTTACCGGTCTCCGGATCCCGGATTATGAAATCGCCGAATCCGAAGTCGCGCATGATGGCGTTGCCAAGATCCACGGGAAATTTCTTCGAGTTCTTGTCGATAAACTGTCCGCCGAAATCTTTTACCTTCAAGCGGTTCTCCTCCTCGCTCGACTCAATTATGATGGGTAGGTAGGGGTCGCGCTCGCGCAAGTATCGCGCCAGCTTCAGTCCGGCGCTATTATCCTTCTCGCCCTCGCGCTTGAACGACACGTCGCTGATCACCCCGAGCATATGGTTGCCGTAACGCTCATAAAGCTCGACGGCTTCCTCGTAATCGCGGGCAAGCATAACCTTTGGGCGTCCACGCATGCGCAACATCTGCTCATGCTCGTTCAGGGCCTCCGTAGAGAAGATAAGCGACTGCTTGAGAAGGAACTTATACAACGTGGGGAGCACCGAGGAGTAGAAACGCACGGAATCCTCGACGAGAAGTATCATCTGCACACCCACCTCGTTGATGTCGTTGTCGGAGTTCATCTTGTCCTCCAATAGCTTGATGATGGCAAGGAGCAGATCCACATTGCCAAGCCATGAAAATACATAGTCCACCCCTGCAAAATCCTCGTTCGAGAGACGTCGCGACACTTCCTTGCTGAATGGGGTGAGTACCACGATCGGAATGTCCGGACTGACGGTCTTTATGCTCTTCGCACCTTCGAAAGTCTCACTGAGGTCTATGCCAGGCATCATTATGATGAGATCGAAATGCTTTACGGCAAGCAGGTCAAGAGCCTCGGAAGGACGCGAGACACGGGTGACGCGCGGCGGCGAACTAAGGTTCAGGGCCACGTACTCGAAATAAAGTTGCTCCTCCACTCTCCCGTCCTCCTCCATCATGAAGGCATCGTAAGGCGACGCAACGAGCAACACATTGAAGATACGCCGTTGCATCAGATTCTGAAACGCCGTATCCTTCAGATATAATTGACTGAGACTTTCCTCGTTCATCTTCTTTTGGGACTATCACATGTGAGCGACAATTCCGATACAAAGTTAACATTTGTGGCGTTTGCCGCCAATCCTTTTCCCAACGAAAAAAGAGCCAATATATATTGAACCGTATTTTGGAATGCGATAATCCACCCTACGCTATAAGCCGAAAGCAGACAAGTGTCCGGATACTGTCAGCATCCGGACACTTGCAGTCAAGAGGTTGTTAGAAACAACCGTTAAATCCATGCCAAGCGATTCACCTGCATCATTCCACCTTGAAGTCGGCTTTGCCGCGTATGTCGCGGGAGGAAGCGCCCACAAGAGCGGTGAATTTACCGGGTTCACATACCCATTCATGGATGCGGTCGTCGTAGTAGCGCAGCGCGGAGCAGTCGATGTCAAACACCACCACCTTAGTCTCACCGGGCCGTAGAACCACTTTTTTGAATCCTTTCAACTCTTTCAGTGGACGCGGAAGCGATGATTTCTCATCGGATATGTAAAGCTGCACGGTCTCGGCACCGGTACGGTTGCCGGTGTTGGTGACGGGCACGGTGAGGCGCAAGCGTCCGTCGGGGGAAATCGGCTTGCGGTCAAGATCGATATTGCCGTAGTGGAATGTAGTGTAGCTCAGTCCATGTCCGAACGGGAAAAGCGGAGTGGTCTTTGCCTTATCGGCATAGCGGTAGCCAACGTAAATATCGTCGTGATAGTATTCCGGGATCGTATCTCCCCATTGCTTCGAGGCAGCCAAAGCGTCCTTGTTGCCCGGATATTCGCCTATGGCATGCGCCCCTACATCCTCCAACCGCGCCGGAAATGTAAACGGCAGCTTACCTGATGGATTAACGTCGCCCGACAACACGTCGGCAATGGCATTGCCGGCTTCCGACCCTATAAACCAACCCTGCACGATGGCGGGGACATCCTTTACCCATGGCATCGCGACGGCATTGCCGGATATGTTGACCACAACAAGATTCTTGTTGGCCTTGGCAAGAGCCACTATAACGGCGTCCTGCCCGTAAGGCAACCCGAGACCCTCACGATCGGAATCCTCGCAGTCCTGGTGTGGATTTTTGTTCAGACCTCCGAAGAAAACAACATAGTCGGCATCACGGGCCACATCGACGGCCTCCGCTATAAGCTCCTCCGGTGTGCGGCTGTCTGTCAGGTCAAGCAACTTCATGCCGTCATGCTCCTTACGCTGTTCACCGGCATATCCGCGCGCATAGACAATCTCCACATCATTGCCAAACCGCTTCTTCATACCCTCAAGAGGCGATACCTCATGCCTGGCTTTCAACGACGAACTGCCTCCGCCTACAGTCATCGGCTTGATAGCGTTCTCACCAATCACGGCGATTTTTTTCTTGCCATTGACATCGAGCGGAAGGATACCGCCCTCATTCTTGAGCAGGACTATGCCTTCACCTCCTATGCGTCGTGCGGCAGCAAGATGTTCGGGGGAATTCATCGATCCGAACGGCTTTGACTGATTCATCGCCGTGCGGAATATCAACCGGAGCACATTGGACGCCTTTGCATCAAGTTCCTTGGTGTCCACCTTTCCCTGCCGTATCAAAGCGAGATAAGGATCTGCGAGATGATAGCTGTCATAAGCCCTCTTCTTTCCTTCGGAAAGCCCGTTGGTCCAGGAGCCGAATTCGAGATCAAGGCCACCGTCAATAGCCTGCTCAGTGTCATGCACACCACCCCAGTCGGAAATCACAGCTCCATCGAATCCCCATTCATCACGAAGTATGTCTTTCAGCAGACGCGGATTCTGGCATACGTGACGTCCCTTATAGAGATTGTAGGAACTCATGATCGACCATGTGCCGCCATCCTGCACGGCAGCCTTAAAGGCGGGGAGATATATTTCATAAAGGGCGCGGTCGCTCAGGTCGACATCGGTAGTATGGCGGCGCTGCTCCTGATTGTTCAAGGCATAATGTTTCACGCATGTGGCTACCCCGTTGGACTGAACACCTTTGATATATGGAACGACCATGACAGATGCCAGATAAGGATCCTCGCCCATATACTCGAAGTTGCGTCCGTTGAGCGGCGTACGGTAGATATTAACTCCGGGGCCGAGCAGCACGTCCTTTTCACGGTAATGGGCCTCCTCCCCTATGCTCTTTCCATATAGTGCCGACATATCTGGATTCCATGTCGCTGCCAGACAGGTAAGCGCCGGAAACGCCGTACACGAGTCGTTGGTCCATCCGGCCTGCGACCATTCATCCCAGAACACTTCCGGACGAATGCCGTGAGGCCCGTCGGTACACCACAGTTCCGGTATGCCCAGACGTGCCACGCCCGGGGAGCTGAACTTAGACTGGGCATGTATGAGCGCGACCTTCTCCTCAATAGTCAACCGCCCGAGCGCATCCTGCACCCGCGCTTCCAAAGGTTGCGAACTATCCATGTAAACCGGCATATCTCCTGCCGAGAGCGCCAAAGCTCCAAAAGCACATAAGGTTGCTACTGTTGTCTTAAAACTCATATATCTTGATTATAAGGTTAATACTAAGAGTGTGTATCAAATTCGATTCCTGCGATTACGTACGTAGCGACCATCACGTCTATCTACAGGCGAAGAGTCAAGGTGCGGATTATAGCCGGGGAAAAGACGGCGTATGAGATCCGGACGATGGATACGGCGCAGCGAGGAGATTATGCCCGGACGGTAAGTGCGGTCATACCAGAAGAAATATTGCCGCTGGGCAAGCTTCTCCTCTGGAGAGACGGCACAATAAACCTTCTCGCCCGTGTAAGGATGATATCCGGAATAATATATCTCCGTAGCCACGGTCATCGGAGTCGGAGTGAAGTCCTGCACCTGTTCAAGATGCATGTCCAGATCGCGTGTCTCGGCGGCAAGCTGCGCCATGTCGATTTCATGGCATCCGGGATGCGAGGAGATGAAATACGGTATAAGCTGCTGCCGCAGCCCGCATGTGCGGTTAACCCGGTCGAATATTTTCTTGAACTCATAGAACTGACTGAACGACGGCTTCCGCATCACCTGCAGCACATTGTCGCACGTATGCTCCGGAGCCACCTTCAGGCGTCCGGAAACATGGTCGCGTATCAGCTCCTCGTTGTAGCGGCGGTTGGTGCGGTCGACGCGCTCATTTCCGGATGGATGCATCGAAAGGTCGTAGCGTACGCCGCTCCCGATGAACGATTTCTTCACGCCAGGCAGGGCATCTACGGCATGGTAGATGTCGAGCAACGGCCCGTGGTCGTTGTCGAGATTCGGGCACGGCTTTGGATGAAGGCACGACGGACGCATACACCGCTCGCACACGGATATGTCTCGTCCTCCCATCCGGTACATGTTGGCTGACGGACCGCCGAGATCGGAGATATAGCCTTTGAAATCGGACATGCGCGTTATCTGCTTCACCTCGCGGAGTATAGATTCCTTGCTGCGCGAGGCGATAAACTTGCCCTGATGAGCCGATATGGTGCAGAACGCACACCCGCCGAAACATCCCCGATGGAGGTTGACGGAATGCTTTATCATCTCCCAGGCCGGTATGGTCTTGCCGCGATAACGGGGATGCGGCAGACGCGTGTACGGCAGGTCGAACGAGGCATCGATCTGCGCGGTAGTCATCGGGGGATACATCGGATTGATGCGTACCACCTTGTCGCCATGGGGTTGCCAGATAGTGGCGGCGTGCATACGGTTGCTCTGCTGCTCCACATGCTTGAAATTGGCAGATTGCTTGCGTTTGTCGCGCAGACATGCCTCGAAAGAATTGAGGACGATATTCTCGGCATCCTGCGCCGGCATTTCGGCTATGGGACGGAGGGTGACACTCTGAGGCAGGTCGGTGATGTCGCCTATCTTCTCGCCGGAGGCAAGTCGGTCGGCAAGCTGCACCACACTAAGTTCACCCATTCCGTAGAGAATCATGTCTACCGGAGCGTCCGCCATGATGGACGGACGCAGACGATCCTCCCAGTAGTCATAGTGGCTGACACGCCGCAGCGATGCCTCTATGCCTCCGGCCACGATCGGGACATCTGGAAACAACGTACGCAACGCGCGGGAGTAGACAATCGTAGGATAATCGGGACGCATGCCGTGACGGCCGTCGGGGGTATATGCGTCATCACTGCGACGCCGGCGTGCGGCGGTATAATGGTTGACCATGGAATCCATGGCTCCGGGCGATATACCGAAGAACAGGCGCGGCCTGCCAAGCTTGCGGAAATCACGCAGGTCGTCGCGCCAGTTGGGCTGAGGCACGATGGCCACTTTCAAGCCATGAGCCTGAAGGACACGCCCGATTACAGCCGCTCCGAATGACGGATGGTCGACATACGCATCACCCGAAAAAAGAATCACGTCGAGTTCGTCCCACCCGAGCGCCTCGACCTCCTTTACAGAGGTAGGAAGCCAAAGCCGTGGGTCAATGTATGATGGTCTTTCCATTGTTTGCAGTCTATTCAGAAAGTTTTGCCAGATGTTCCTCCATCTGTAGTATCTCGTCGCGCATGCGTGCAGCCTCCATGAAGTCCATGGCCTTGGCGGCAGCGACCATCTCGGATCGCAGTCGCGTGATGGAGCGTTCAAGCTCGGCACGGTTCATGTAAGGCACCACCGGGTCGGCTGCAATATCGACCTTATGCGTATATTCTTGTATATAGGGCACTTTCTTTGCAGGCTTGTCGGAAGAGCGCCCCTTACCGGCAGCGGACCGGCGCTTGTCCTGATCGGTGGTTGCGGAAGATTCCTCCTCGTCGATTCCGATGATTGCCTGGCGCGCCTTGACGATAGCCTGCGGGGTTATGCCATGCTCCTCGTTATAGGCAAGCTGGATGGAACGTCGACGCTCCGTCTCCTCGATAGTGAGCCGCATGGAGTCCGTTATCTTGTCGGCATACATTATGACCGTACCGTTGAGGTTGCGGGCGGCACGGCCCACCGTCTGGGTCAGCGACCTGTGGCTGCGCAGGAAACCCTCCTTGTCGGCATCCAGAATCGCGACAAGCGAGACTTCGGGAAGGTCAAGGCCCTCACGTAGCAGATTCACTCCGATAAGCACGTCGTAGATACCCACCCGCAAGTCATCGAGTATGCGTATTCGGTCCAGGGTGTCAACATCGCTATGGATATATGCGGCCTTCACACGCATCCTGAGCATGAACTCATTCAACTCCTCAGCCATGCGTTTGGTCAGTGTGGTCACCAGTACACGCTCCCCTCGCTCTACACGGAGCTGTATCTCCTCCATAAGGTCGTCTATCTGGTTGAGGCTCGGACGCACGTCGATGACCGGATCAAGCAGTCCGGTAGGACGGATCAGCTGTTCCACGATTACGCCGTCGCTCTTCTCAAGCTCGTAGTCCGACGGCGTTGCCGACACATAGACGGTCTGCTTCGTCAGCTCCTCGAACTCATTGAACTTCAACGGACGGTTGTCGAGCGCCGCAGGAAGGCGGAATCCATACTCAACCAGATTCATCTTGCGCGAGACATCTCCGCCATACATGGCACGTATCTGCGGTATGGTGACATGGCTCTCGTCGATGATGGTAAGGAAATCCTTAGGAAAATAGTCAAGGAGGCAGAACGGACGCATGCCCGGCTCTCGTCCGTCGAAATAGCGGGAATAATTCTCTATGCCGCTGCAATGTCCTATCTCGCGTATCATCTCTATGTCGTAAGTGGTACGTTCATACAGGCGCGCCGCTTCAAGTTCTTTTGCTTCTTGCTTGAAGAATTCCACCTGCTCGCCGAGGTCAAGTTCCATCTTCGCGATAGCCTGCCCCACCCTCTCACGCGACGTCACAAAGATATTTGCAGGGAAAATCTTGAAACAGTCATGCTTGCCGAGCGACGCACCGGACTCGGCGTGGATCGTCTGTATGGACTCAATCTCATCGCCCCAGAATATCACCCTCAGTGTTATTTCCTCATAGGCGAGACGGATATCCACGGTGTCGCCTTTAACGCGGAAATTTCCACGCCCGAGGTCAAGCTCGTTGCGCGAATACAAGGCATCGACAAGTTTGCGCAGGAACACGTTGCGCGCAATCTTCTGCCCCGTTTTTATCTCTATCACCGACGCGTTGAAGTCGTCGGGGTTACCGATACCGTATAGACAGGACACCGACGAGACAACTATCACATCCTTGCGCCCGGAAAGCAACGCCGACGTAGTGGCAAGACGCAGTTTGTCGATCTCGTCATTGATCATCAGATCCTTCTCGATATATTTATCCGAGGACGGAATATATGCCTCCGGCTGATAGTAATCATAGTAGCTTACGAAATACTCCACGGCATTGTCGGGAAAAAACTGCTTCATCTCGCCATAAAGCTGTGCCGCAAGGGTCTTGTTATGGCTGAGCAGGAGCGTCGGGCGGTTGACCTGCGCTATCACATTGGCCATAGTAAAAGTCTTTCCCGAACCGGTGACACCCAGAAGTGTCTGTGCAGGCACGCCGTCCCGCAGGCCCTCCACAAGCTGCCTGATCGCCTCCGGCTGATCGCCCGTAGGCTTATATTCCGATTTTATCTTGAAATCCATCTTGTTTGCTCCGAGTGTTTTATTTGCTATAACAAAATATGCACAAATTAGGCCGTATCACCATATCATACGGCTAAAACTCCGCTTGTCCGCGTATGGTCAGCACCTATCGGCGTTCCGACCCAATATACGCACTTTCAGCCAAATACAACAAAACCAGTCCACACTCAGTGTAGTGTAAACTGGTTTAGTTTTCATCAAGTGCGGAGAGGACGAGATTCGAACTCGTGGTAGGATTGTATCCTACGTCGGTTTA
>NZ_CAJTYX010000031.1 GCF_910583865.1 uncultured Muribaculum sp. | reverse complement strand
TTCATCGCAAATCTGCGAACCCGGTATTTCACTTTTGTTTTTAAACAACCTCTTAAGGTAAGAAAGACAATCCAAGTTATCCATTGAAGGCGGTGTGTTGAAACTGAACTACACACCGCCTTTTCGTGCTTCTTTAGACTGGTTTGGTTGATTTGGAACTAAATTTGAACTATTAGAATACTTTTTTCCTGCCATAATAAAGTATCTTTGCCATATCGGCGGATGAAAACTGTCGCTCATGGCGGATTTCGCAACCTGCTGATATTTTTCATGGAAAACATTTTTGCAAATCAATCACCGATGAAAGTACTCAGACATCTGTCTCCGTTACGGTTGTTTATTGCGGTAACCGCAGCAATGATTTCATGTCCTTTTGTAGTCCAGGGAGAGAATGCCGTGGTACGTGCGCTCGTGTGGAGCGATGAATTCGACCGCGACGGCGCTCCCGATCCTGCGATATGGTCGTTTGAGACGGGCTTCGCACGCAACCACGAGGACCAGTGGTATCAGCCCGACAACGCCCGGTGTGAGAACGGTGTGCTCGTGATAGAGGCACGCTGCGACTCGTCGTTGTCACGTCCCAATCCCGACTATGAGCCGGGAAGCCGCGATTGGCGCAAGGAGCGCCCGTGGATCGGCATTACATCCTCCTCGCTCCATACCGCCGGGAAGAAAGAGGTGGGCTACGGCACGGTGGAGGTACGTGCGCGAATCCCGGTGGGTAGAGGCGCGTGGCCGGCGATATGGCTGCTCGGCACCGGCATGGAATGGCCTTCGTGCGGTGAAATCGACATCATGGAGTATTACCGTATCGATGGCGTTCCTCATATTCTCGCAAACGCGTGCTGGGGTACGGACACGCGCTACTCCGCAAAATGGAACAGCAAGCGTATACCATTCGAGCATTTTACCGGCAAGGATCCGGAGTGGGCCGATAAGTTTCACGTGTGGCGTATGGACCGCGACAGCGAGTCGATCCGTCTATATCTCGATGACGAACTGCTTAACGAGATTCCGATGTCGGAGACCGTCAACGGTTCGCTCGGCAACGGGGAGAATCCTTTCACGAAACCGATGTACGTGCTTCTCAACCTTGCCATTGGAGGCGACAACGGAGGTGCTCCCGACTTGGCCGCGATGCCCATGCGCTATGAAATCGATTATGTGAGGGTCTATCGTTGACGGAAAGGCTTAACAGTCTTTAAAGCCTTACGTATATGTGCCTGTCCGCACGATTTATAATAATAACAACTATATTCCAATCATGAATTTACGTGTATTAATCTCGACCTTGGCAATAAGTCTTGGTGCAATATCATATGATGCCTTTGCGGCGGATGGCGATGCCTATCTGTTCGCCTATTTCAAAGGGAACGACATAAAGGACGAAGCCGTGTGTTACGCTGTGAGCGAGGACGGGTTTGACTGGAAAGCCCTTAACGGCAACCGTCCGGTGATTGACTCTCGGCGGATAAGCCGCACGGGCGGTGTGCGCGATCCCCACCTGCTCAGGCGGGAGGACGGCAAGGGATTCTACATGGTGGTGACTGACATGGTGTCGGCCAACGGCTGGAATTCCAACAGGGGGATGACGCTCCTGAAATCAGACAACCTCACCGACTGGTCGGCGAGCGTGATCCATTTTCCCGAACGGTATGCCGGACAGGAGGAGCTGCTGCGCGTGTGGGCGCCGCAGACCATCTACGACCGCACGGCCGGGAAATACATGGTGTACTGGTCGATGAAATATGGTTCAGGCCCTGACATAATCTACTATGCCTATGCCAACCCAGACTTCACCGATCTGGAAGGTGAGCCGCGACCGCTTTTTATCCCTTCCAACGGTAAATCGTGTATCGACGGCGACATCGTTGAGAAAGACGGCACTTACCATCTTTTTTACAAGACCGAAGGGCACGGCAACGGCATACGCAAGGCTACGACGCGCTCGCTGACTTCCGGGGAATGGACAGAATCGCCCGGCTATAAGCAGCTGACATCCGATGCCGTGGAGGGTGCCGGCACTTTCAGGCTCAACGACACCGACAGGTATATACTCATGTATGACGTGTACATGTCGGGGCGCTATGAATTCACCGAATCGACCGACCTGGAGAGTTTCAGTCCTACCGCCGCGACAGTACGTATGGATTTCCATCCGCGCCACGGCTCGGTTATACCCATCAGCAGAAAAGAATATGATTTACTTGTAAAGAAATTCCCTAAATGAATAGGACCTGCCGGATGGGCGGTCTGACAATGAATCAATCATATGAAAATAAAACGAATCATAATATATCACACTGCTATAGCGTTGATGCTGTCGGCAAGTGCCGACGGGTTTGCCACCACTCCCGCGCGGGAGATTGTCAACGGAGCTGAATGGCTCGACACCTCCGGGGATAAAATCAACGCCCACGGAGGCGGAATACTGTACCACAACGGCAAATATTATTGGTATGGTGAGTATAAGAAAGGCCAGACTATCCTCCCCGAATGGGCAACATGGGAATGTTACCGCACTGATGTGACCGGTGTTGGGTGCTACTCATCGCCCGACATGGTCAACTGGACGTTCGAGGGGATAGTTCTTCCGGCTGTCAAGGATGATTCTTCCCATGATCTGCACCCGAGCAAGGTGCTTGAACGCCCGAAGGTGGTCTACAATGCCAAGACGGGCAAGTTCGTGATGTGGGCGCATGTCGAGAGCGCCGACTATGGCAAGGCTGCCGCGGGTGTCGCCGTGAGCGATTCGCCGACAGGGCCGTTCAGGTATCTCGGCTCTTTCCGCCCGAACAACGCCATGAGCCGCGACCAGACCGTCTTTGTCGACGATGACGGCAAGGCTTACCAGTTCGCATCGTCGGAGAACAACCGGACACTATATATCAACGAGCTTACCGACGACTATCTGCGCCCGACCGGGCGTTTTACCCGCAACTTCATCGGCATGTCGCGCGAGGCTCCGGCGGTGTTCAAGAAGGATGGCAAGTATTATATGCTCTCCTCCGGCTGCACCGGCTGGGACCCCAACAAGGCGGAGCTTGCCGTGGCCGACTCCATCATGGGCGAATGGAAAGTGGTAGGTGACCCATGCACCGGCAAGGATGCCGACAAGACCTTCTACGCGCAGAGCACCTATGTGCAACCCGTCTATGGGAAGAAGAACCTCTATGTGGCGATGTTCGACCGTTGGAACAAGAAAGACCTTGAAAACTCGCGCTATGTGTGGCTTCCGATGTCATTCGAGAACGGCAAAATCACAATTCCGTGGCGCGAGAAGTGGAGCATGGATGAGTTTGAGGATCAACCGCACTTCGAGGCCGGCGACGGCACATTCCTTTTCAACGGCAAGCCTTTTGTGGTGAAAGCCGCAGAGCTGCACTACCCCCGCATCCCCAAGGAATACTGGGAGCAGCGCATTCAGCTCTGCAAGGCTTTGGGCATGAACACGATCTGCCTCTACACATTCTGGAACTCCCACGAGCCTCAGCAGGACCGGTTCGATTTCACAGGCCAGAATGACCTTCGCGAGTTCGTCAAGCTCTGCGAGAAAAACGGCATGAAAGTCATCCTCCGCCCCGGCCCGTATGTATGCGCCGAATGGGAGATGGGAGGCCTGCCGTGGTGGTTGCTCAAGAAGAAGGACATCCGCCTGCGCGAACAGGACCCGTTCTTCATGGAGCGCGTCGACAAGTTCCAGCAGAAAGTGGCGGAGCAGGTGGGAGACCTGACGATTGCCAACGGCGGCCCTATAATAATGGTTCAGGTCGAGAACGAATACGGATCCTACGGGAAAGACAAGCCCTACGTCTCGGAGATTCGCGACATGCTACGCAAGAATTTCGGCAAGGATGTTACGCTGTTCCAGTGCGACTGGTCGTCCAACTATCTCAACAACGGACTTGACGACCTTATCTGGACGATGAACTTCGGTACTGGCGCGAACATCGACCAGCAGTTCGCCTCCTTGAAGGAACACCGTCCCGACTCACCGCTGATGTGTTCGGAGTTCTGGAGCGGATGGTTCGACAAATGGGGAGCCAACCATGAGACCCGTCCCGCAGCCGACATGATAGCCGGAATAGACGAGATGCTCTCCAAAGGGATATCGTTCTCGCTCTACATGACCCACGGTGGCACCAATTGGGGCCATTGGGCCGGGGCGAACTCTCCAGGTTTCGCCCCCGATGTGACAAGCTACGACTATGATGCCCCGATCTCGGAATCCGGACAGACCACGCCCAAATATTGGGAGCTGCGCAAGACCCTCGCAAAGTACATGGACGGAGAGAAACAATCCAAAGTGCCCGCGCTCATCAAGCCGATTGAGATCAAAGCTTTTGATTTTACCGAAGTGGCACCGCTTTGGGACAATCTTCCAGCGCCCAAATCGGATGTCGATATAAAGACAATGGAGGAATATGACCAAGGCTTCGGCTCGATACTTTACCGCACAACGCTCCCGGCACTTGCCGAGGGTGCGGTGCTGACCGTGAACGACCCACATGATTTCGCACAGATATTTGTTGACGGCAGGTACATAGGCAAGCTCGACCGCCGCAACGGCGAGAAGGAGCTGACGCTCCCCGCCTGCAATAAAGGCACACAGCTCGACATTCTCGTCGAGGCCATGGGGCGTATCAACTTCGGTCGCGCCATCAAGGACTTCAAGGGCATAACCGGAAATGTGACCCTGACCGTCGAAAACGACGGTCACAAGTGGGTTGATGACCTCAAAAACTGGCAGGTATATAATATTGAGGATGAGTACGATACCTATACTTCGATGAAATATCAACCCGTTTCGGAGGTTACCAAGAACGGCGACCGTCTGCCTATGGGTGCATACCGTGCCACATTCAACATCAAGGGCAAGCCCTCCGACACCTTCCTCAACTTCGAGACATGGGGCAAGGGACTCGTCTATGTCAACGGACACCCGATGGGACGCATCTGGGAGATCGGCCCGCAGCAGACCCTCTACATGCCCGGTTGCTGGCTGAAACAGGGGGAGAACGAGATAATCGTCTTTGACATCCTCGGTCCGCGCGAGGCAAAGTCCGAGGGCCTGAAAGAGCCGAAACTCGACCAGCTCCTTGTCAAGAAACGTCAGATACATCGGGAGGATGGCCAGAATCTTGACCTCTCCGGCGAGAAAGCCGTTATAAATGGTACTTTCAAACCCGGCAACGGCTGGCAGGAAGTTAAATTCGCTCCCGTCCGTGGTCGCTATGTCTGCATCGAGGCACTAAACGCGGTTGACGGCAAGGATATAGCCGCCATCGCCGAGATGTACCTGCTCAACGACAAGGGCGAACGCCTCTCGCGCGAACCGTGGATAGTGATGTATGCCGACAGCGAGGACACCGGGGCCAACCGCACCTCCGACAAGACCTTCGACCTACAGGAATCAACCTACTGGCAGACCGTTCCGGGCGTGGCATTTCCCCATTCGGTAGTAATAGACCTCGGTGCCTCGCACAATATCGCCGGCTACCAGTACCTCCCACGCATGGAGTCAGATGTCCCCGGAGCAATCAAGGACTTCAGAATCTACGTAAAGGAGATGCCGTTCAAATATTGAACGGCGATATGTTGAAGCGCAACGAAATAATATCAGATATTTTTATCGATCATGAATTTTCTTAATCCTACAATCTGCCTTACGGCCTGTGTGCTTCTCGGCGCATGTGCTGAAAAACCGGCTGCGCCCAAATCCGGTCTCGATCCAAAGGCGTTCGAGGCTGAATATGACGGGAAACGGCTCGCACTCTACACATTGAGAAACTTCAATGGCATGGAAGTTGACATCACTAATCTCGGCGGGAGAATAGCCTCGATAATGGTGCCTGACCGCGACGGCGAGTTTCGCGACGTGGTACTCGGATTCGACAGCATCGCCGCGTATTTTCCTGAAAACAACAAGTCGGACTTCGGCGCCGCGATAGGCCGTTATGCTAACCGTATCGCCGGCGGACGGTTCGTGCTTGACGGCGACACCGTAGTCCTGCCGCAGAATAATTTCGGCCATTGCCTGCATGGCGGCCCGACGGGATGGCAGTATAAGGTATATGATGTGGTTGCGGCCAACGACACCACCCTACAGCTGTCAATCACATCTCCGGACGGCGACAACGGCTTCCCTGGGACGGTAAAGGCAACGGTGACCTACACGCTACGCTCTGATAACTCTTTGGCCATACATTATACCGCCGTTACCGACAAGCCTACCGTCATCAATATGACCAACCACACCTACTTCAACCTCTCAGGCGATCCTGCGTGTCCGGTCACCGACGAGGAGCTGACGATAAATGCCTCCCGCTTCACTCCCGTCGACTCCACATTCATGACCACCGGCGAGATTCTTCCCGTGGAGGGCACACCGATGGATTTCACCAAAGCCAAGGCCATAGGTGCCGAGATCGGGATGGTCGATTACGAACAGATTGCCAACGGCAATGGATATGACCACAACTGGGTGCTCGATACCAACGGCGACCTGTCCGTGCCGGCAGCCACGCTCCTATCGCCTGCGTCGGGCATAAAGCTGACAGTCTACACCACAGAACCAGGCATACAGGTCTACACGGGCAACTTCCTTGACGGCACCGTCACCGGCAAGCGCTCGACCGTCTACAACCGGCGCTCCGCCATCTGCCTTGAGACACAGAAATATCCCGATACCCCCAACAAGCCTCAATGGCCCTCGGCAGAGCTTCGTCCGGGCGGAAATTACGGGAGCACTACGGTATTCAAGTTTAGTACTTTCTGACAATCAACATCTTAACCTTAAAACATATCAATCATGGCATTTTTGGATTGGCTTGTAATCGGCCTCTTCTTCATATTGCTCATAGGCATAATAGTCTGGGTGACACGCCAGAAACAAGAGAATGCCGCCGACTACTTCCTCGGCGGCAAGGATGCTACGTGGATAGCGATCGGTGCGTCCATATTCGCGTCGAACATCGGGTCGGAGCACCTTATCGGCCTTGCAGGTTCCGGTGCCGCATCCGGAATGGCAATGGCTCATTGGGAGATACAAGGATGGATGATACTTATCCTCGGATGGGTTTTCGTGCCTTTCTATACACGTTCGATGGTCTACACCATGCCGGAGTTTCTGGAACGACGCTATAACCCCGCATCGCGCACTATACTGTCGGTGATATCCCTTATCTCATATGTGCTCACAAAGGTAGCTGTCACGGTATATGCCGGAGGTCTCGTGTTCCAGCAGGTATTCAATATCGACACCCTGTGGGGAATCGATTTCTTCTGGATCGCAGCCATCGGACTGGTGCTTATCACGGCACTTTACACCGTGATAGGCGGAATGAAGTCGGTGCTCTATACTTCGGTGTTGCAGACCCCCATCCTTCTGCTGGGGTCGCTTATCATACTTGTGCTCGGACTGCGTGAACTTGGGGGATGGGACGAGATGATGCGCATATGCTCGGCTGTCGAGGTCAATGAGTATGGCGACACGATGACCGATCTCATCCGGGACAATGACGATCCGGCATTCCCATGGCTCGGTGCGCTGATAGGTTCCGCCGTGATAGGTTTCTGGTACTGGTGTACCGACCAGTTCATCGTGCAGCGCGTGCTTTCCGGAAAGAACGAGAAGGAGTCGCGCCGGGGCACAATATTCGGAGCATATCTGAAGCTCCTTCCCGTGTTCCTCTTTCTGATTCCGGGTATGATTGCGTTTGCCCTCCATCAGTCGCAAGGCTCGTTCCTTCCGTTACTTCCCAACGGGGCGGTCAACAGCGACGCCGCATTCCCCACGCTTGTTGCCAAGCTGCTCCCCGCCGGAGTCAAGGGACTTATCGTGTGCGGCATCCTCGCCGCTCTGATGTCGTCGCTCGCATCGCTGTTCAACTCCTCGTCGGCTCTTTTCACCATTGACTTTTATCAGCGTTTCCGCCCGAATACGCCACAGAAGAAACTTGTTAGAATAGGACAGCTGGCCACCGTCGTGATAGTGGTGCTCGGCATCATGTGGATACCCATCATGCGCTCTATCGGCGACGTGCTCTACCTTTATTTGCAGGACGTGCAGTCGGTGCTCGCTCCGGGCATTGCGGCAGCTTTCCTGCTGGGCATATGCTGGAAGCGGTGTACAGCCCAAGGTGGCATGTGGGCGCTGATTTCCGGTCTGGTGATCGGTCTGGCGCGTCTCGGGGCAAAAATCTATTATTCCAACGCCGGTATTCTTCCCGGCGATGATGGAGGAAGCATATTCCAATATCTTTTCTACGACATCAACTGGCTGTTCTTCTGCGGATGGATGCTCCTCTTCTGCTGTCTGGTGGCAATAATCGTGTCGCTATTCACCGAGAAGCCCGATCCTGCCAAGATAAAAGGTCTCGTGTTCGGCACGTCTACCGCCGAACAACGTGCGGCCACCCGTGCGAGCTGGAATAGCTGGGACTTGATCAACACGATAATAATACTTGGTATAACAGTAGCATTCTACATTTACTTCTGGTGATAATCATGCTTGAAGAATTAAAAGAAAAGGTTTACCGTGCCAACCTCGACCTTGTGAAGCACGGTCTGGTTATTTTCACATGGGGCAACGTCTCCGGTATCGACCGTGAAAAGAACCTTGTAGTGATAAAACCGAGCGGGGTGGACTACGACACCATGAAAGCCGCCGATATGGTGGTGGTCGACCTCCTCACCGGCAAAGTGGTGGAAGGTGACATGCGCCCGTCATCCGACACCCCTACCCATCTTGTGCTATACCGTGCATTCCCGGAAATCGGAGGTGTGGTGCACACCCATTCCACGTATGCCACGGCGTGGGCACAGGCCGGGCGTGACATACCTAACATCGGCACCACGCATGCCGACTATTTCCACGACGCAATCCCCTGTACCGCCGACATGACGGCTGAGGAAGTCAACGGCGACTACGAGCTGGAGACAGGCAATGTGATTGTAACCCGATTCAATGGTATCAACCCGGTGCACACTCCCGGTGTGCTTGTGAAGAACCATGGCCCGTTTGCCTGGGGAAAGACTCCGGCCTATGCCGTCCACAATGCGGTTGTAATGGAACAGGTAGCCAAGATGGCCTATATCGCATACGGAGTCAACCCCTTGCTCACCATGAATCCTCTCCTGGTAGAGAAGCATTTCAACCGCAAGCATGGCCCCGGTGCATATTACGGACAGAAAAAATAACATCTAACATTTGACACTAAAAACAATATTGACATGAATGGATTTGATAATCTTGAAGTATGGTGGGTGACCGGTGCCCAATTACTATACGGCGGCGATGCCGTGGTGGCTGTCGACGCACATTCCAAAGAGATGGTCGAGGGTCTCAACAACTCGGGAAACCTCCCGGTAAAGGTGGTGTATAAAGGCACCGCCAACTCCTCGAAAGAGGTGGAGGATGTGATGAAGGCCGCCAACAACGATTCGCGCTGTATCGGCATAATCACATGGATGCACACTTTCTCTCCCGCGAAGATGTGGATCCACGGCCTGCAGCAGTTGCGCAAGCCGCTCCTGCACCTCCACACCCAATACAACGCCGAGATACCCTGGGACACCATGGACATGGACTTCATGAACCTCAACCAGAGTGCCCACGGCGACCGTGAGTTCGGTCATATCTGCGCACGCATGCGCGTCAAGAGAAAAGTGGTGACCGGCTACTGGAAGGATGAGGCCACCCAGCGTCATATCGCGGTATGGCAGCGCGTGGCAGCTGCATGGGCCGACGCACAGGACATGCTCATCCTGCGTTTCGGCGATCAGATGAACAATGTGGCCGTGACCGACGGCGACAAGGTGGAGGCCGAGATACGCATGGGCTACCATGTCGATTATATGCCTTTCAGCTCGCTGATGCCATATTTCGACGCCATAAAGGATGAGGATGTGGATGCGCTCGTAGATGTGTACTTCAAGGAATATGCCCACGATGCCGCCCTTGAGGACAAATCGACCGAAGCCTACCGCAAGGTATGGAATTCGGCCAAGGCCGAGCTGACCCTGCGCGCCGTGCTGAAGGACAAAGGGGCGAAAGGGTTCACTACCAACTTCGACGATCTCGGCGATGTCAATGTGGAAAAGACCGGCCGCGGATTCGACCAGATTCCCGGACTTGCCTCCCAGCGTCTCATGGCCGAGGGATACGGATTCGGCGCCGAAGGCGATTGGAAGTCGGCAGCCTTGTATCGCTCCGTGTGGGTGATGAACCAGGGTATGACCGGGGGATGCTCGTTCCTTGAGGACTATACACTCAATTTCCAGGGCAAACAAAGTTCCATACTGCAGGCCCATATGCTTGAGGTGTGCCCGCTCATCGCCGAGGAGCGTCCGCGCCTTGAGGTGCATTTCCTCGGCATCGGCATACGCAAGACCCTCACGGCGCGCCTGGTGTTCACCAGCAAGCCACAGAAGGGCATAACTGCCACTGTAGTCGACATGGGCAACCGCTTCCGCCTCATCGTCAACGATGTGGAGTGCATAAAGTCCAAACCTCTGCCGAAGCTCCCCGTCGCCTCCGCCCTTTGGATTCCCATGCCTGACTTCGAGACCGGCGCTACAGCCTGGATCCTCGCCGGAGGCACACATCATTCATGCTTCTCCTACGATCTTACGGCTGAATACTGGGAGGACTATGCCGAGATTGCCGGAATCGAGATGCTGCATATCGGAAAGGACACCACCATCGAGAACTTCAAGGAGAAACTTCGCATAGGCGAGGTCTACTACGCCCTTAACCGCTCTTTCTATCTGTAATCATGGATATAGAAGCGAAAAAAGTAATTGAGGAAGGTAGAGCCGTGCTCGGAATCGAGCTTGGCTCCACCCGAATCAAGTCGGTGCTTATCGACGGGCAGAACCGCCCTATAGCCCAAGGCTCGCACCAATGGGAGAACCATCTGGAAAACGGCATATGGACCTACAGCATCGATGACATATGGAACGGGCTGCAGCATAGCTACGCCGATCTTCAGGACAATGTGCACTCACTCTACGGACTGACGGTCGACATACGCCGTCTTGCCGCAATAGGCGTCAGCGCCATGATGCACGGCTACATGGCATTCGACAAGAAAGGCACGATACTCGTACCTTTCCGGACATGGCGCAATACCAACACCGCACGTGCCGCCGAGAAGCTGAGCAAACTGTTTGACTTCAATATTCCCCTCCGCTGGAGCATATCCCATCTGTACCAGGCTATCCTCGACGGCGAGGAACATGTGGCGCATATCGACTTCATGACCACCCTCGCGGGCTATATCCACTGGAAACTTACCGGCAGGAAAGTGCTTGGTATCGGAGACGCATCCGGGATGATGCCCATAGACACGGCTACAAAGGGCTATTCGCTCCCTATGGCGGAGAAATTCGACAGGCTCACCGCATCGGAAGGCTTCGGCAAGAAAGTGCTTGACATCTTTCCCGGCATCCTGTTGGCCGGAGAGGTAGCCGGACATCTTACCGTCGAGGGCGCACGTCTGCTCGACGTGACGGGAAGCCTCGAACCGGGAATACCCTTCTGCCCGCCCGAGGGTGATGCGGGTACCGGGATGGTGGCGACAAATGCCGTTGCACCTCGCACGGGTAATGTATCGGCCGGCACCTCATCTTTCTCGATGATTGTCCTTGAGAAAGACCTCTCGCGCCCCTATGAGGAGATTGACATAGTAACCACACCCGTAGGCGATCCCGTGGCCATGGTGCATTGCAACAACTGCACCTCCGACCTCAATGACTGGGTGCGTCTGTTTGCCGAGTTCCAGGAGCTGATGGGTCTTAAGGTCGACATAGGCCTTCTCTACGGCCTTCTCTACAACAACGCCATGAAAGGCGATCCGGACTGCGGCAGCCTGCTCGCCTACAACTTCGTGTCGGGCGAGCCGGTGGTGAGACTTGCCGAAGGCCGGCCAATGTTCGTGCGCTCACCCAACGACCGCTTCTCGCTGGCCAACTTCTTCCGCTCGCAGCTCTACGCATCGGTAGCGGTATTGAAGATCGGCAACGACATACTGTTCGATAAGGAAAAAGTGACAGTCGACCGTATGACGGGCCACGGCGGATTATTCAAGACCAAAGGCGTGGGGCAGCGCGTGCTGGCCGCCGCCCTCGACTCTCCAATCTCTGTCATGGAAACTGCAGGCGAAGGCGGCGCGTGGGGGATAGCCCTTCTGGCCGCATACATGCTCAACAAGACAGATGCCCTGTCGCTGCGCGAGTATCTCGACACCAAGGTTTTCGCCGGCGACAAAGGGTCGGAGATCGCACCGCTCCCAGAAGAGGTAGAGGGATTCAACGCCTATATCGACACATATGTCAAGGGGCTACCCATCGAATCTCTTGCCGTAGAAGTGAAAGCCTGATCCGTCGGGACTCACGCAACTCCCTAACACCTTATGACGGAAACACACTTTATGGCGGAGTGCCGTTGATATGTTCGGCACTCCGTCATCCTATCATGCCATCAGTTATCTGTGTAAGAGTTGGTTTAAAAACAACCTCCAATAATACTATTATTATCCCCGGGCATTCGGCCCGACCATAAACACTAATGAAACATCTGTCAATATTATCTGCGGTGGCGGCGCTTCCGCTCATCGCATCAGCTGAAGAGCCGGCACCTGATGTCATGCAAGGCGAGAATGCCACATATGACTTCATAAACCAGGGCAATCCGCTGATCCGCCACAAACACACCGCCGACCCGGCCACCATGGTAGTCGGCGACACGCTATGGCTGTACACCGGCACCGACGAGCCGGGCAACAAACCGGGCTACCATATGCCGAACTGGTGCGTGTTCTCCACGACCGACATGCAGCATTGGACGGAACATCCCGTGCCGCTCTACGTGAAGGAGTTCGAGAAATGGGACCGCTCAAAAGCCGCCTTTGCCGCACAGCCGATAGAAAAGGATGGAAGATATTACTACTACATATCCACCAACGGCTCGGGCATAGGAGTTGCGGTCAGCGACTCGCCGAAAGGCCCTTTCAAGGATGCAATCGGCAAGCCGCTCCTGACGAAAGACGACTGCTCCGGAGCCTCCCACAGCTGGGTGTGCATCGACCCTTCGGTGTTCATCGACAGGGACGGTCAGGCCTACCTCTTCTGGGGCAACCGTTTCTGCTACTATGCCAAGCTAAAGGACAATATGGTAGAAATTGACGGCGAGATACACTCCATCAATCTCCCCGACTTCACCGAAGCCCCGTGGGTGCACGAGCGCGATGGAATATACTATCTCACATATGCCGCGCAATGGCCCGAAAAGATCGCCTACGCCATGAGCAACAGCATCAATGGCCCGTGGCAATACATGGGCGTCATATCGGAGGTGGCCGGCAACAGCAACACCACACATCCCGCCATCGTCAACTTCAAGGGTAAAGATTATTTCTTCTCCCATATCGGAGGTCTCGGCGGTGGAAGCGGAAGCCGCTCCGTGATAGTGGAACCGCTTTACTATAACGAGGACGGCTCCATAAGGAAAATAGCGCCATCCTCCGCCGGCACGAGCACGCTCTACTCCACGCTCGACAACAAGCATAATCCGGTGCTCCCCGGATTCCATGCCGATCCCGAGATACTTTATTCGGAAAAGACGGGCAAATATTACATCTACTCCACCACTGACGGCACTCCCGGATGGGGAGGACATTATTTCACAGTCTATTCTTCGCCCAATCTCGCCGACTGGACCGACGAAGGCATAATGCTCGACCTCAAAGGATCCCAAGTGCCCTGGGCCACGGGAAACGCATGGGCGCCGGCGATTATCGAACGTAAAGAGGGTGACGGCTACAAATATTACTTCTATTTCAGCGGACATGAGCCGCAGAGCAACCGCAAGGCTATCGGTGTGGCCGTGGCCGACGATCCGGCAGGGCCGTTCTATGCCCTCGACCGGCCCATTGTCGACAAGTCGCCCGTGGGACGTGGGCAGCAGATTGATGTTGATGTGTTCCAAGACCCGCAGTCGGGGAAATATTACCTCTACTGGGGCAACGGATACATGGCCGGGGCTGAGCTGAATGATGACATGACCTCGATCAAGGAGGAGACCGTCACCGTGATGACACCGGAAGGCGGAACACTCGACACCTATGCTTTCCGCGAGGCGCCATATGTATTTTACCGCGACGGAAAGTACTATTTCATGTGGTCGGTCGATGACACCGGTTCACCCAATTACCACGTGGCCTACGGTACGTCCGACTCTCCGCTCGGCAAGATAAAGGTGGCCGAACCGTGCAATATACTCGTGCAGAATCCACATAAGAAAATCTACGGAACGGCCCACAACTCCGTCATAAATATCCCCGGTACCGACGAGTGGCGCATCGTCTACCACCGAATCAACGAGAACTATATTGAAAAGGACAAAAAGCCGGGAATCCACCGCGAAGTGTGCATCGACAAGATGGAGTTCAACCCCGACGGTTCGATACGTCCTGTAACGCCCACCAAATGAAACACCTTGTGCAGCAAGATATCTGGCATTGATTTCCGGGACAAATGGCGGTGGTGTACGAAATAATATAATGAAACCGGCGTTGTATCATTATGAAACATTTCTTTGCAATATGAAACATGTATCTGCCATCTGTCTCGGCGCGCTGCTCGGCGCTCAGGCAGCATGGGGCGCCTCCCCGTGCAAGTTAGCAAACACTCCTTTGGAGAAGTACACGATAGTCTACCGGGCGCAGGCTGACTCCGACGAGGGGATTGACCGCGCCAACGCCCTTCAGGCAGAGGTGCGCGAAGCCGTAGGTGTAGTCCTTCCGGTGAAGAGCAGCGATGAATTCAGGAAAGGCGCGTCGATACGCATCGAGAAGCCCTCGGGCATGCCCACGTTCGATTACTCTGTGGATGCCGCCAAAGGCAACGCAGTAGTAGGCGGAGGGAGCGGCTGGGCCATGGACCGCGCAGCCGGCATACTGGTCGAAAAGTTGAAGAGCGGTGAAAATGTGGCACCGTTCAAGGCGCGTGGAAGTGTCGAGGGTGAGTTCCTGTTCCCGCGCGGCGAAGGCGTGACGCTGCGCATTCTCGATGACAACATCTGGGACTACTCGCTCGACACCATACCCGACGAATGGGCGCAGGCCGGCCTTGACTGTCGCGATGCCTCGCGTGCGCCGGAGTTCGCGCAGCTTGTGAGAGGCTATATGCCTGAAGTGGTGACGCTTCAGGAGTATTCGCGCCACATGGATGCCGAGTTCTATCCTCTGATAGAGAAGTACGGCTACCGTAACGCCTGCGACTCAAAGGACGGAGCGTGGAACAATACCCCCATATTTTACAACACCGACTCCCTTGACCTGCTCGACGTGAACTACAACCTCTATACACCCTCGCGCTGGAGCAACCATGGCTCGAAGTCGTTCACTTCAGCCGTGTTCCGCCAGAAATCGACCGGAAAGGTGTTTGCCGTAATCAACACCCACCTGTGGTGGAAGAGCGACAGGATGCAGCCGGGGAGCACCCAGGCCAGGGCCTCGCAGGTGCGCCTGATGATGGCCGAGGCCGAGATCATCGAGCGGAAATACGATTGCCCGGTGTTTGTCACCGGCGATATGAACTGCGAGGAGGATTCCGTGCCTATGCAGCAATTCATCACCGGCGGGTATGTGCCTTGCTATGTGGCGGCTACGGTATATGGCAACACCGACAACGGGCATCACGAATGCGCTCCGCGCACTCCCGGCACACGCAAGAGCAACCGCAAGGGTGCTGACCGCCGCGCGGGAGCCATCGACCATTGCTTCATCCACAATGCCGGGAGCACAGAGGTGAAGCGCTTCGACTGCCTTCAGGATTTCTTCACGGTGAAGCTCACCGACCATTACCCCAATCTTATCGACGTGGCGCTCTGACCTATAATAACGCACGGAGCACACAGAGAGCACAGAGAATTCCGATGATTATATCGTCCGGTTCTCTGTGCTCTCTGTGTGCTCCGTGCGTGTATTTATCGGCGGGAAATCGGTATGAAGGTCACTGCCTGTCCGCCTGCCGGTGCCATACTTATGGTGAGGGTGTCGGCAGAGGTTACCTCGCATGTGGAGATCAACAGCTTCTCCGGGTCGGCGCTCTCCGTGTCATCGGCATATACGGTGGCTGTGTAGGTCGTGTCGGGATCGAGGAACGACAGCGCTACGTCGAGCTCGCGGGCAGAGCTGTCGGTGCCTGCGCCGAGGAAGTAGCGGTCATCGGCTCGGCGTGCCATCACTATGTAGCGTCCGATTTCACCCGCGAGCGCTTCCGACCAGTCGCAGTCGGCGTCGAAGTCGCGGAAGAACTGGAAGCCGGGATGCCCCTCGTAGTTCTCGATGAGGTCGGAGGCCATCTGTAGCGGCGAATAGATGATGACCCAGTTGGCGATCTGGCGCGCTATGGTGGTCTTTATGCAGCAGTCGGCGTTAGGGCCGTTCCATTCCAGGCGTCCCTTGTCGGCCTTCGCCCGGCGGTAGTTTATGTCGAATATGCCGGGCGTATAGTCCATCGGGCCTGACAGCATACGGACGAACGGGAGGGTGCACAGGTAGTCGGCCGTGTTGCCTGCCGACCAGGCGTTCCACTCCATGCCGCGCGCACCTTCGCGCGTCATCATGTTGGGCCATGTACGGCGTATGCCGGTCTCCTTTATCGGTTCGTGTGCATCGACCATGAGCTGATGGCGAGCGGCGGTCTCGACCACCTTCTGGTAGTGGCGCACGCCATACTGCGAGTGGTGGTAGTAGCCGCCTTTGAAGCCTCCGGCATATCCGGTCTTTACGGTATGTATGCCGAGCGACTGATAGTAGGCGAAGGCGCTGTCGAGCACGGCCTCATACTCGGGTATGTTGCCTCCGGTCTCGTTGTGTGCCCATAGTTCGATGCCGTTGGCCTGTGCGTAGCGGGCTATGGAGTCGATGTCGAAGTCGGCGTATGCCTTTATATAGTCGAAATGTTGGTTTCCGCCCCAATTTTCCCATCCTTCGTTCCACCCCTCGAAGAGCACCCCCTGGAGGTTGTTGTCGCGGGCGAAGTCGATACAGCGGATGGCGTTGGTGGTGGTTGCCCCGTGGCGAGGCCCCATCGTCCATGTTTGGGTGCCGAGGTGCATGCCCCACCACACGCCTACATATTTCTGCGGCTTTATCCATGACAGGTCTGTTATCTTGCAGGGTTCGTTGAGGTTGAGTATCATGGCAGAGTTGATGAGGTCGACCGCCTTGCGTCCGATTTGTATCGTGCGCCATGGCGTGGCGAATCTCGCGGAAACCACGGCCTTGACGCCGGATGGCATAGGGGCGAGGGCCGCGCGGAGGGCGCGCGGCATGGAGGAGTCGACGCGGAGGGTCATCTCGGGGAAGTCGTAGAGTGCGGCTTCGTGTATCGACCCGAATAGGCGCGTGGAGTCGGTCATGAACGTGAATGGTGTGTTGGCGTCACTCACGCTGTCGATCGGTAGAGTGCGGTACTCCTTCTCGTAGGAATCGAAGTCGGCGGGTATCGACCATGATGTGGCGCTTTCGGCGAAGGCGAACTGTGTCAGCTCGTCCATCACCGTCACGGAGTCGCGTCCGGAGGCTTCCCATTCGTAGCGCAAGGCCATGCCGTCGTCGAACGCGCGGACACGCACGGTGAACACGAGAGAGTCATCGGTGAGGGTCATCGCCATCTCCTTGTAACGGTCGCGGATCTCCTTGTTTTCTCCCCATGGCTGATGCCATACGGTGTCGGCCTCGGCAAAGGCGAGCGACATGCGTGCGTCAGGAGCGGGCACGAGTCCGTCGGCCACGAATCCGAGCCGCGAGGGTGCGATAAGCTGCCGTCCGTCTACATTGACTTCGTAGGCCAGGGTGGCGCCGGTGTGGATTAGGCTCACCTCGATATGGCCGTCGGGCGACTTGACCACGGGCGCCGGTGTGTTGCATCCGGCAGCGATCGCCGCTACCCCCAGTGCCGTAAAAATAGCTTTGTTCATGATATGTATGGATGTTGGTAAGATTGTCTGATACAAAATTATATAATTATCTGGTGTAATGAGAATATAATTTGTCGAGTATGAAAAAAAGACATATCTTTGACTTCATGGAAAACAGGAAATGTTTTATGATAGCAGGGTTGGGGATGCTCACGGCGCTGTCGCAGGGAGTGCGGGCGCAAGAGGTGCACAAGGACGGGAAAGATGACCGCCCGAATATACTATATATAATGTGTGACGACATGGGTTACGGTGACCTCGGCTGCTACGGGCAGCGGTTGATAACCACGCCCAACATCGACAGTCTGGCCCGGCAGGGGATGCTCTTCACCCAGGCCTATGCCGGGTCGCCGGTATCGGCTCCGTCGCGCGCCACGTTCATGACCGGGCAGCATACGGGACACACCCATGTGCGCGGCAACAAGGAGTATTGGCGCGACGTGCCCATGGTGAGATACGGAGTAAACGACGATTATTCGCGCGTGGGGCAGGAACCGTATCTGCGCGACCATGCCATCATACCGGAGATATTGAAGGATAACGGTTACCGCACGGGGATGTTCGGCAAGTGGGCCGGAGGCTACGAGGGGAGCGAGTCGACACCCGACAAGCGTGGCATCGACGAATACTACGGCTATATATGCCAGTTCCAGGCGCATCTGTATTATCCGAATTTCCTCAACCGCTACAGCCGGAGCGCCGGCGACACGGCCACAGTACGCGTGGTGCTTGAGGATAATATCCGCTATCCGATGTTCGGGCCGGGATATGCCGGGAGGCCGCAGTATTCCGCCGACCTTATCCATGGCGAGGCGATGAAGTGGCTGGATAGCCAGGATCCGGGAAATCCGTTCCTCGGCATATTCACCTACACGCTGCCGCACGCCGAACTGCGCCAGCCGCAGGACTCCATACTGGAGAGATATATGAAGCGCTTCCCTGAGGTAGAGGAGAGGCGCTACGGCGGCGATGAGGGGAGCCGGTATAATCCTACGAATCACGGGCATGCGCAGTTCGCCGCAATGATTACCCGGCTTGACGCGCAGGTCGGTGAGATTATGGCATTGCTCGACAGGAAAGGGTTGGCCGACAATACGGTGGTCATATTCACGTCGGACAACGGGCCTCACGAGGAGGGTGGCGCCGATCCCGACTTTTTCAACCGCGACGGACTTTTGCGCGGGTTGAAGCGCTCGGTCCACGAGGGTGGAATCCGGGTTCCTTTTATCGTGCGATGGCCCGCACGCATTGCTCCCGGGCAGACGAGCGACCATCAGATGGCGTTCTACGACCTGATGCCTACATTCTGCGACATCGCCGGAATAGCTGGATATGCCGACCGTTACCGCGACAAGGATAATGCCGATGACTGCTTCGACGGTATATCGGTCTATCCGACTCTCACGGGAGAAGGCGTACAGGAGAGCCACGACGCCCTCTATTGGGAGTTTCACGAGACGGACATGATCGGTGTGCGCCGGGGCGACTGGAAGCTGGTGGTGGACCATGGGAAGTGCCGCCTGTATGACCTCGCCAACGACCTGCATGAAGATCATGACGTGGCCGCCGCGCATCCTGATATAGTGGAGGAGCTGAAAAAGGTGGTGCTCCGTGAACATCGTGAGCATCCCGACGGTTTCTTCCGTGTCACCCTCCCGGAGTGACATATAACCGATGGCTGCATGGACAGGACTACGACATATTTCAGATCGAAGGTCGACTGGTGGGTATGGGCTACCGTGGTATTCACGGTGGCCGTGTGTGTCATTCCGCTTATTGGTGACGACGATTGCCTGCTCGGCATATGTCTGGGCACGATTTTCGGTGTGATGGAGATTGCACTTTTCGCATCGATAAAGTATGCCATACGCGGTGATGAGCTTGGTGTGAGGATGCTGTGGCGCTGGCATTGGTTTCCCATCGACAAGATTTCCGACATGCGGAAGGTGACGAGCATACTCAGCTCGGCTGCGCTCTCGGTGCGGCGTGTGGCCATACGCTTTTCCGACAGGAGGATTCTGAAAAGCTCCGCCCCGATAGAGATATCGCCAAAGAACCGGGATGCCTTCATGGAGCGCCTGCTTGAAATTAACCCTGATATAAAAATATTATAGTGAGATGATTGAGACCGACCGCCTGATATTGCGGCCTTGGCGAAAGGACGATGCCGGGGCTTTGTTCAAGTATGCCTCCGACGCGAGGGTCAGCGAGCTTGCCCTGTGGCCGAGGCATACGTCGGTGGATATGAGCCGAGCGGTGATTGCTGATATATTTATCCCCAATGCGTGCTCGTTTGCCGTCGTGCTGAAGGAGACCGGGGAGCCTGTAGGGTGCATAGGATTGGTGCCGGAGGGTGAAGGGCATTATCCTGCGGCGTCCAGTGAGCGTGAAGCGGGCTACTGGATAGGCCGTCCTTATTGGGGGCACGGTCTGGCTACCGAGGCGCTGCATGCATTGATCGGGTACTGCCGTGACCTGCTTGGCCTTGACGGGCTTTTGATTACTACGGATTCACGCAACATCGCTTCTCAGCGGGTGGCCCTGAAGTGCGGCTTCCGGTTTGTCGCCGACTATGTGTATGACGGCATTCCTTCGAAAGTCTACCGTCTGGAACTGCTCCCCGACCACTGTTCCTTCCGCGACGATGCCGGAGACGAGCATGTGCAGCTCGGCCTCGACTCCTGCGGCGACTGATCTCCATATCCCGCATTAGGTGGATTACGTCCCAATATAATGAAATAAATAACATAAAATTTTGTTATACAGATAAGACGTTGTAATTTTACGTCCGGTAACTCTTATTTTCCGTAGTGAATATGAATAGAACCATCTCGGTACAAAGTATTCAGAAAGCAAATACACGACTCATCAATCGCCAGTTCCGTTCATTTTCTTCCGATGGAACGACGGCTACTATACGGTGTCGTACCGCCAATGGTACGCGTACCTTGTATGTTCCTACCCAGAAGATTCTTGATGCGGCCAACAATGCGATGAAGCAATTACGTCCTAATGGATAAGAAATATAATTTCATATACCAAGATCTTGTCATCGATGAAAACGATTTGATAGGACTTATTGCGTATGGCCTTTATAAGAAACATAAGATTGAGTTCATAGAATCTTTCAAGGCCGCTAATGCGGGACAAGAACCTTCCGTATCCGACTGTATGGCTTTTATTCATGCCTCATGTGCCCCTACACAGCTTAAACAATATCGTGATAGTGCCGCCACATTATTGCAAAAGATGACCATGGCTGCCGCTCGCGAAGAGATTGACAGGTTTGAGGATGCAATGCTGAGGGATTATCGTAATGACTTACGTGAAATAGTGCATGATGAACAACCCAAATGGTGGAGTTCCGTCATATATAGCGTGATTGGGGCTTTTGTGTTTTCTCTTATTGCCGCACTCTTTGTGTTTCTCGGCTCTACTTCGGAAAAATCAATATCGGAGAATGTCTTGGAAATCATAGAGTCGCTTAAGGAACCTTCTCAGACAGTCGTTATTGCTGAGGACTCTATTCCTGTACGATAGCTTATCTCGTCATCGGCAGATGGCTTTTACTCTCTACTTTTGTCTTGATAAAAATTTGCAGGTATTTGCGGGGAATGGGATTTTGAGTTATCTTTGCACGATAGTATGGCTTGGAGGCTTTTTGTGTGGCGGTTATGCCGCCTCGGCGTAGTCTGCGGGCAATCCAATGCCAGGAATCCGAGAACAATAAAAAATTGAAATAAAATGGCTGAAAAAGACCAAAACACTCCCCAACCCACAGCGCTTGACGAGGTAAACCGCGACAATCAGGAACTGAAAGACAAGGTGACCCTCGGTCAGAAATACATCATGTGGGGCATGATCGCCCTGTCGGCAATCGCCGTAATCGTGCTGATATATATTTTCGCCGTGCGCAATCCCGGTGTCAAGTCCGCCGACGAGGCTGTCGGGCAGGCCGACCTGACCCTTACGCAGGGCAACGATTCGCTGGCTCTCGCGCAGTACCAGCAGGTGGCCGACGAATATGGCTACGACGGCGGCAACCGCGCCACCCTCATGGCTGCCACGCTCCTCTACCAGAAGGGTGAATACCAGCAGGCCATCGACCGCCTCAAGGATTATGACGCCAAGGAGGCTATCGTGGGCGCCGCAGCATACTCGCTCGAAGGCGACTGCTACGTGAACATGCAGAAATATCCCGAAGCCCTCAAGGCTTATGACAATGCCATTTCGCAGAGCGACGACAACGCCCTCTACACTCCGCTCTTCATGCTCAAGAAGGCTACCGTGCTCCGCGAGCAGAAGGATTACAAGGGTGAACTCAAGGTGCTTGAGACAATAAAAAACAAATATCCCGCCTACGGCAACGCCTACCGTCTGGATATCGACAAGTACATCGCCCGCGCCAAGTACCAGGCCGGCGAATAATCAAAACATAGCAACCGTACCACCGCGCGGGTGTGTCATGACAAATTGATGACACACCCGCACTGCGTTTCACACAGATGCTGATAACAGTACCATACGATCATACGCGACGCAGAATGGCCACCATAGGCACTTTCGACGGCGTG
Source organism: uncultured Muribaculum sp. (assembly GCF_910583865.1). Lineage (GTDB taxonomy): Bacteria > Bacteroidota > Bacteroidia > Bacteroidales > Muribaculaceae > Muribaculum. The sequence goes on along the minus strand of NZ_CAJTYX010000031.1, from coordinate 8,780 downwards.
CATCGCGGCCACCGCGCGCTGCTGTCGCAGCTCGTGGCGGATGCCCGCATGCGCGGCCTCGCCCCGACGGTAGTCACTTTCGCCACGCATCCACGCAGGGCGATTTCTCCAGGAGAGGCGCCCCCGATGCTCATGTCGGTCCGGCAACGTGCCGATGCCATAATGTCGGCAGGCGTGGAGGATGTGGTTATGCTCCCCTTCAATGATCGCCTGCGCATGATGTCGGCCCGGGAGTTCATGGTGATGCTTCATCGCGACTATGCGGTCGACGCGCTGCTGATGGGCTTCAACAACGCGTTCGGCCACGACCGCCCGTGCGGACTCGATGCATATCGTGCCATAGGCCGCGAGACTGGCGTCGAAGTAGTGGGGGCGCAGGAGCTTACGTCGGACGGCTGTCCGAGGATATGCTCTTCGCAGGCACGCGCCTTCCTGCAACAGGCGCGTCCCGAGGAGGCCGCACAGGTGCTTGGTGCACCTTATCGAATAAGGGGGCGCGTGGTGCACGGGAAAGAGCTGGGACGAACCATCGGTTTCCCTACGGCCAACATATTGCCGCTCGACCCCGAGTGCCTGATTCCTGCAAAAGGTGTGTATGCGGCCTCGGTGACTCTGCCGGACGGGTCGGTCCATCCGGCCATGCTCAACATCGGCCATCGTCCGAGCGTCGACTCCCCGAATGCCCCCGTATCCATCGAGGCCCATATACTTGACTTCTCCGGTGACATCTACGGCTCGACAGTCGATGTGGATTTTCTGCGCTACATGCGCCCTGAGCGCAAATTCCCGTCGCTTGACGCCCTGCGCCGCCAGCTTCAGGAGGATGCCGGGGCGGTACGTGGGATATTTCATTTAAACAATTGAACAACCGACTCTTATGAGAATTGTAATACAGCGTGTGACCGGTGCGTCGGTCTCCATCGGAGGTGACGTGCACTCCTCCATCGGCCCGGGGCTGATGGTGCTTGTAGGTGTGGAAAAAGACGATACCACCGACGACGCCCTTTGGCTCGCGGCCAAGACCGCCTCGTTGCGCATATTCAACGACGGCGAAGGCGTGATGAATCGCTCGGTAATCGATGCCGGAGGCGAACTGCTGGCTGTCAGCCAGTTCACGCTCACTGCCTCCACGCGCAAGGGGAATCGTCCGAGCTACATACGCGCCGCCGGCCATGACCTTGCCGTGCCGCTCTATGAGCTTTACTGCGATGAAACCTCACGTCTGCTCGGACGTCCTACCCGGCGCGGAGTGTTCGGCGCCGACATGCAGGTGGCCCTCGTCAACGACGGCCCTGTGACGATAATAATCGATTCAAGACTAAAGGAATGAACTGCGATAATCCCATGGATAATCCTTCACTCGCCACGCATGCCGAGGACGTGGGCATGGCGTGCGGCATGTCGCACGGAGAAGCGTCCGACGTGACACTGCGCGATGTGCAGAGGCAGGTGGACAGCTGGATCACCGGCATAGGCGTACGCTATTTCTCGCCACTTACCAACATGGCCGTGCTCACCGAGGAGGTCGGGGAGGTGGCCCGCATAATGGCCCGGCGCTACGGCGACCAGTCGTTCAAGTCCGGTGAGAATCCCGACGCGCTCGCCGACGAACTCGCCGACGTGCTTTGGGTAGTCTCCGCCATAGCCAACCAGACCGGCGTCGACCTAACCGACGCCTTCGCCCGCAACATCGCCAAAAAGACCGCCCGCGACCTCCACCGCCACGACCACCTCCGCACCGGCCATAACTGACCGGAGGAGGAAAGATGTGGTGATTTGCCATATTTTACAGGGATTTGCATATGCTGGGGGATTTGAGTATTTTTGTGAGGATTTCCTATGTTCCCTTGAAGTGGCATGATAGATGTGTTAAAACGGATAGGGAAAGGAATCGACATTACATGTAAAGAAGAAAATAAGATGAAGATCGCACTTATAGGCTACGGCAAGATGGGCCGTGCCATAGAGAGGATAGCTTTGGAGCGCAGGCATGAGGTGACGTGCCGCATCGATGCCGACAACCAGGAGGATTTCGACTCCCCCGAGTTCGCCTCGTCGGACGTGGCCATAGAGTTCACCACGCCGTCGACCGCCGTGGCCAACTATCGCCGTGCCTTCGAACGTGGCGTGCCCGTCGTGTCGGGCACCACGGGGTGGGGGGCGCAGATGCCGGAGATCAAGGCTCTGTGCGACAACGGCGAGGGTACGCTGTTCTGGACATCCAACTTCTCGCTCGGTGTCAACATATTCTTTGCCGTCAACAAGTATCTCGCCGCCATCATGGAGGGCTTCCCGCAGTACACGCCCTCGATGGAGGAGATACACCACATCTATAAGCTCGACCATCCGAGCGGCACCGCCATCACCCTGGCCGAGGGAATCATCGCGTCTGACAGCCGCGTCAAGGGGTGGACGGAGGACGCAGCCATGTCGGGCGAAGGTGAGATGCTGATAGAGCATCGCCGCGAAGGTGAGGTGCCCGGTACCCACATCATACGTTGGGACAGTCCGGTCGACACCATCACCATAGAGCACCGGGCCAAGTCGCGCGAGGGTTTTGCCCTCGGTGCGGTAGTGGCCGCCGAGTGGACAAAGGGTCGCCACGGCTGGCTCACTATGGACGAGATGATGCACTCGCTTATAGCATCCCCGGCACTACTCGACATAGTGAACTGATTTAAACTTATTGCAAAATGTTAAATCCCGAACTGATGTAAGCCTTATCGTTAACCTTCAGGCCTGTTTCCGGCCGATTTCTTCTCTTTTCTTGGTCACGATGGAACCCCATCGCTCCCTCGAAAAGCTCAAAATCGCCTCGCAAACAGCCTCTGAATGTTAATTTGCAATAAGTTTAAATCAGTTCAGTAAAGTAAAACATAAGTAATTATACCCCTACGGGTTACTTAAAAAGCCTTATCGATAACAATGGCCGATAAAAATACAACCGCAGGGCGTTCGGTGCGCGACCGGCTCCGCGAACGCATACGCGCCACGCGCACATCGCGCTGGATACGTTTCACCGTCGTAGCTCTCATATTCATCGCCTGGGTGGCATGGCTCGGCAGCTGGTGGGTGCTGATATTCCTCCCGCTGTTGTTTGACATATATATCACCGGATTCATCCCGTTCACCTGGTGGAAGAAGAGCAAGTCGGCCACCGTGCGCACGGTGATGAGTTGGGTCGATGCAATCATCTACGCCCTTATCCTCGTCTACTTCATCTTCACCTTCGTAGGGCAGAACTATGCCATACCCTCCTCGTCGCTCGAAAAGACGCTTCTCGTAGGCGACTATCTGTGGGTCAACAAGATGGCCTATGGCCCGCGTGTGCCGATGACCCCCGTCCACTTCCCGCTCGTGCAGAACCGCATGCCTATAATCGACACCAAGAGCTACACCGAGTGGCCATCGTGGAAATACCGCCGGTTGAAGGGGCTGGGGCAGGTGGAGCGCGGCGACATAGTGGTGTTCAACTTCCCCAAGGGCGACACCGTGGCCACGAAGTTCATGGAAGATCCGCGCACCTACTACGACCTGGTGCAGCAGTACGGGCGCAACAATGTCAAGGCCAACAAGCAGATGTTCGGTGATGTGATCCACGTGCCTGTCGACCGCCGTCAGAATTATGTGAAGCGCGCCGTCGGGCTTCCAGGCGACCGCCTCAAGATTGTCGCCGACACCATATATATCAACGGTGAGGTAATCGAGGCCCCCAAGTATGTGCAGCACAACTACCTCTATCAGTTCCGCAACGGCGGACTGACTGAAAAGGAGTGGGACGACCTCGGGGTAAGCGCCGAGGACCGATACACCATGACACTGACCCCCGCCGACATGGAGGCCGTGGAGCTAAACGGGTTCTATATCGCACCCGACGGCACAGTACCCCCAATCTACGTGTCACCGCTGACTCAGGAGATGCTCTCGAAGCTCAAGGCCAATCCGGCGCTGGCATGCGTGATCAAGGCCCCGGCCTATCCCGTACGCCTCTTCCCAGAGGGTATCGACCACGGCTGGACCGTGAGCGACTACGGCGAGATATGGATTCCAAAGAAAGGGGCGACCATCAGGCTCGACGCATCGACATGGCCGGTATATGAGCGCGTGATCCGCAACTACGAGGGGCATCACGACGCCTATCTGAAGGATAACATAGTGTATATCGACGGGAAACCTGCCGACACCTACACATTCGGGATGGACTACTATTTCATGATGGGCGACAACCGCGACAACTCCTCCGACTCGCGTTTCTGGGGATTTGTGCCCGAGGACCACATCGTCGGTAAGCCGTGGCGCGTGCTCGTCTCGTTTGACAAGGACAAGGGTCTATTCAACGGCAAGATCCGTTGGGACAGGATATTCCGTACCGCCAATCCCGACAAGTGAGCAATATCCCGTCATCATCGCCGCTCGTTCGTTTCCCCGGCCGGACGGGGGTCATTCTCCCCTCGTTCTGCGGGAGCGTGGCTTCGTATGCAGCCATGGCTGCGTACCCCCGTGTGGTAATCGACGCCTCGGGTAGATACAACAAGCGCGAGAAGCATATCCACCGCTGCACCATCGAAGGCCCGAACGGACTGCAACGTCTCACCGTCCCCTTGCAGAAGCCGCAGGAATGGCACTCCACCCGCATAGCCGACGTGCTGACCAGCCGTCACGGCGACTGGTGGCTCGTGCATTGGGGCGCGCTGGAGGCGGCATACGGACGTACGCCTTTCTTTGAATACTACGCCGACGACCTCCGGCCATGGTTCTCCGGGTCGGTGGAGCGTCTCGTCGACCTCGACATGGGCATACACCGCTTCTGCCTGCAAGCCATAGGGATAGACCCCGCCACCCATATGCTCGCAGAGGATGTCGACGAAATTCCTGCGGATGCCGTCGCGGCGGAGATTCCTGAGGAATGTCCGCCATATTATCAGTTGTGGGCAGCGAGGTTCGGTTTCACTCCGGGCCTCTCAATACTCGACCTGATATTCAATATCGGACCTGAGTCGGCTCTGTATCTGCGCGATGCGGTACACGGGCATCTGTGAACACCCTCTGTTTTTTCATGCACCCGCCGGCGCTTTAGGTGACGACGTGGCATCCGCGTTCTGTGTAGCTACGGTTTCCAAGCCCGGTATGACCGGTACGGCTCCCGTGGCCTTGGGAATATCGTCGGGATATACCGTGACCGTAGAGAAAGTATAGCCCGGGTCGTCCGAGGTGTTTGGCGGCACCATGAAGTTGGTCTTTGGATCGTAAGGGAGCATCGACAGGGGGCGGTTGCCATAATATGGCATCGCTTGCGGGTTTGGATTGGCTATGTTCACCACGTCGCGTCCCGTAGGTGAGCTGTAGGCCGAGAGTCCGAACACAGGCGCGGCGGCTATGATATGCTCGAATATGTCGCTGGATATGCCCTCGTATTTCACCCAGTCCACCGTGTTGAGATAGCAGAACAGCTGTAGCGGTATCCCTTGTGCCGTGTGTTCGAGCAGGCGCACCATACACAGCGGTCCTCCCTGGGCCACCCATGGATGATGCGTGACGTATAGTCCGATATATGCACGGAATAGCCCGAGGTTGGTGTCGAGCGAGCCGTTGACCGGAATCGTGTCGCCGACCACAGCCGTGGCTTTCCCCTCGGCGGCGAGTTTCTGCATCTCGGTTATGTAATCCCCCATGTAGGGCATCTTCTTGCATGTCTCGATAAGTTCCGGTGTGGCCGGCCCGACCGATGTTACGTCGATATACACCGACCGTTCAATCTGCCGGCGTCCGCGCTTCTTCATCTGTGTCCAGTTCTGGAATCCCTGTTGCACCAGCGTATAGGGTGGGAGGGTGACGGTGGTATTGTCCCAGTTGCGTATCTTGACCGCTGTCAGCGACACGTCGGTCACTATGCCGTTGGCTATTGTCTTTGGCACGGCTATCCAGTCGCCCACGTGCAGCATGTCGTTGGTCGAAAGCTGTATACCGGCTACGAAGCCGAGTATCGAGTCGCGGAATATGAGCATAAGGGCCGCCGCAAACGCGCCAAGGCCGGTAAGCAATGCCAGCGGCGACTTGTTTAGGATGATAGATACAATCACGATGGCGATTACGATCCATACAAGTCCCTTACCCACGTTGAGTATGCCTTTGAGGGGGAGGTTCTTGGTGTTGTCATGCCGGTTGTAGGCCATCCATATTATCTCCAGCAAAGAGCATATCGACCAGGCAAGCACTATAAGGAAGTATATTATCACCACCGCCTCAATACGTGCCAGCGTGTGCGGGTCTGTCTCGAACGCGAAGGGCACCAGCCCGAGAAACACCAGTGGCGGTATGACATGGCTGCTGCGGCTCACTACTTTCAGCCTCACCATATCCTCGATGAACGGCGATTTATAGTGGCTCATCCATTGGTTGACGATATATATGGTGATTTTTCTCGCAAGCCATCCGAGAAGTATGGCCACACCGAGAATCACGAGAGTGTATATTACCTCCTCGAGTGTGCTTGAGCGCTTTATGCCCGTGGTCTCTAGAATGGAATCTACTACCGATATGAGCCATCGGGCAACGGAGTGTGTGGGGATTAAATGTGCAAGCATGATGATGCCTAAATAATTAAAAAGTCATGAGTATAATTTTAACACTCATTTTTATAATTTAGTTCCGGCAAAATCATTACCTTTGGCTTAGGAGGGTGTGGCAGACACAAAAACGGCGGTATACCGAATGTCGACACACCGCCGATGTAAACATAGCCCACTTAACAAAAACGATGTCCTTACTCTGGATAGCAATAGGTCCGGTTGAAATATGCGTGATGCTCTTTATCGCGGCATCCGCTGTCCTTGCCGCCGTCATACGTCCGCGCGACGCATCACCAGTGATGACGTATCTATATTCCTGCGACATATATCCTGTCGACCGTCATGAAGCATCCATCCATGAGTCTGCCCCCGGACTGCGTATGGAAGTCCTCGACGACATGCGCGTAGTGCTCTCCCGCACCGGCTTCGGCGGATTGCTGACCGACCGCGGGGCGGTGAGCATAGCCGTTACGGTGAAGGGGTGCGACATCACCGTCGAGGAACGCATAGTTCCCGGCAACGGCCTGCACATGGCAGAGCCGGTATGCGCAGTCACCTATATTGACTGCCTACGGCCAAGCGCCAGACCTTTGCACATCTATTATCGAAGTACCGCGCTTAACCGCGAGACTTCACTCTCGCTTGCCATCGCTCCCGGTGTGGAGATGACCCGTACACTGACCCAATGACATGACACCACGTCGAGATGCGGTCACAGCCACGCGTTGGCCCGTTCTTTTACGGCGACAGACTCGCTGAGCATCTTTACGAACTCACACATGGATTTCTTGTGGTAGGAGCCGCCGAGGGTGTGGACACAACCTGTCATTTCGTTGTCGGGCAGTTGTATGGGCACCGCTTTTATCCCGGGCTGATTGTGAACTGACGTTTCGGCAAGTATCGTGACGAGGTTGCTCCGGCGGATGAGGTCGAGCAGTATGTGAGGGTCGTTAAGCTCTATGCGGATTTTAAGGTCGTGGCTGTCGTGCTCAAGAAGATGGTCCAGTGTGTTGCGCGCCTGCAATCCCTTCGACGGCAATGCGAGGGCGTGACGTGACAGTTCGTCCATTCCTACCGATGATTTCGCGGCCAGCGCATGCGAGCTGTTTACTATAGCGGAGAGCTTGTTCTGGAACAGCGTGTGCGACTCTATGTCGGGCATCGGCAGGGTGGGCTTGAACGCCAGTACGAAGTCCACCTCCCTGTGACGCAACATCTCCATAAGTTCCGCCATAGGTTTGTAGCATATATTTAGCTTTATGCCAGGGAATTTTCTCATGAACGAGAAGATAGTCTCGGTGAGTATGGGGCTGAACGAGTATGTCACGCCTATGTTTAGATTGCCTATCGCCATGTTGCCCACATCAAGCATGCGTTGTCGGCAGGTTTCGGCATCTCCCACGGTCTTGCGTGCGACAGGCAGCAGTTCGACGCCCGCTTCGGAGAGGGCCACGCCGTGGCTGTTCCTGATGAACAGCGTGGTGTCGAATTCCTGTTCAAGCTGTTTTATCTGTTGTGACAGGGTGCTCTGTGTGAGGCAGAGTTCCCTGGCAGCCTCGGAGAAGTTAAGTGTCTCGGCCAGTTTTATGAACGATCGTAGTTGGCGCAGTTCCATGTACGCTGTATTGAATTGTTGTGCAAATTTACGGATATTCCGTTTTATGTCATCTCGTGGCGCGGTATGTGACGTGGCGGAAGATAAATGTAGGTAATGTGCCACCTATTACCATGCCGAGGATTATGAACATACATATAAGCCCGTTGGTTGAGAACAGGTAGAAATAGTGGAGATAATCTGTCTCGCTGTTGTGGATCACACACATGGCCAGGCCTCCGAAAGCCTTGTAGGCATATATGCCGGGAATCATTGGCAGGAGCGAGGGAAACAGGAACGTCTCGGCCGGCACCTTGGCTCTCGGCGACAGGAGTACCGCCATCGTTCCTACGATAAACGACGCTATCGCCGAGGCGGCTATTATGTTGATTCCGGCAAGCGAGGGATTCATCAGCATGTAGCGTGACGAATGGCCTACCGCCGCGATCAGCGCGCAGAACAGATATGCCCTGCGCGGCGGATTGCTGATAGCGGAGAATCCGATTGCCGCTATCGCCGCAAACAATGCGTCCTCTAAAATCTTTTCAATCATTACCGGAAATTTTTATTATTACTGTCCGCTAAACCATAAATCAGAGAGTCCAACATCTTGAAAG
>NZ_CAJTYX010000030.1 GCF_910583865.1 uncultured Muribaculum sp. | reverse complement strand
TGGCGAACACAAACTAAACTAAAAGGACCGACTCCTGCAAATGGAATCGGTCCTCAATCGCCCTCTAAAGTTTAGCGGACAGTAATATTCCGTAATCAAACCCCGTCTCTCCGACCCGGCATAAACCAACCTTTCCATCTTATTCCATGGATATCAGTGATTCCGAACTGCTCAGTCTGATACAGCGCGGCGATTCAGGCGCGCTTGGAATGCTGTATATGCGCTATTCCGGCCGGGTAAGGCGCTTCGCCATGGGATTCCTGCAAAACGAAGGCGATGCCGACGACGTGACCCACGACGTATTCGTGACCCTCTGGCAGCAACGTGCCGACATCACCGACATAGCGTCGCTGAAGGCATATCTGTTCCGCATGACGCGCAACGCGATATTCTCCATATTCCGCCACCGGCGCATAGCGGAGGAATATATGGCGCGCGCCATATATCAGTCGGAGGAGGCCTCCTCCGAGACCGAAGAAAAAATCGCCACCGCCGACCTGCTCGACCTCGTGCACCTCACTATACAGTCGATGCCCGAGCAGCGGCGCCGCATCTTCACCATGAACCGTTTCGACCATATGACCTATGACGAGATCGCCACGGCACTCGGCATAAGCCGCAAGACGGTCGAATACCACATAAGCCAGGCACTGGCCCGTCTGCGCAAGATAAGCCACCTCATCTGTCTGTTCATATAGATTAACAAAAAATATGACAATATTTTCCCAGGAGGCCTTAGGGTAATGGCCGTCCCCGCACGTCATGCATATAAATCACCAATCTTAAAACAATCAAACATTTCTTAACTAAATCTATAACCCTACATCAAATGAAAACGCTGACCAAGGGGATGCTATCCCTGCTATGTATCGCCGCTTTGACGGCATGCAGCGACGATGATCCGGCGCCCGGGCCTGACAGCATGCATCTCTACACCACGGAGAGCACTGTCGACGCCACAGAAGGACAGATCGGAGTCACACTGATCACCAACCGCAGCTGGACGGTCACTCCGCAGAGCGACTGGGTGAAAGCCACCCCTGCTTCCGGCACGGAGAAAGGAATCTACGAGACCATACTCACCTATGAGGCAAATCCGGATGCAGAGGCGCGCACCTGCAAGGTGCTCTTTGCAGGAGGCACCTACACTGTGACCTATACCCTCACCCAGAAAGCACGTCAATAACTACCTGTCACACCAATCGTCATGCCACTTCAGTTGTCAGAATGCCGTCGCCTGCTTGAAGGTGTGTTCTGCCGTCCCGACCTCCCGGAGGAGCTAAGGAGCAAGTTCACACGATGGATGCTGGACCACGAAAACGACCCGATGTTGCGTCAGGCCATGCTCGAGATATGGTCGGAGCTTCCTGACAATCCCGAAGAGCTGTCGCTCGACGGACTGCAGCGCCTGCTCCATCATATAGACAACGGTGCCGCCGCTCTCTCGCCGACGAGACGCCACCGCATCGCGACATGGATGCGCCGGCCAATCGTGGCAGCCGCAATGACAGCGGCGGTGTTCACGGCAGGATGGTTCGCTTCGCGGCTTCTGACCACCACCCGCGAAAGCATGGCGCAGGAGATACTGCTGGTGACCGCTCCCGGCTCGACCGGCCACCACATCCTCCCCGACGGCACGGAGGTGTGGCTCAACTCCGACAGCCGTCTCACCTACACAGGCGACTTCAACCGCGCCGACCGCAAGGTGAAGCTCTCCGGCGAAGCCTACTTCGAAGTGGCCCGCGACACCGGCCGCCCGTTCAGCGTGGCGCTCGACTCCTTGCAGGTGGAAGTGACCGGAACGGCATTCGACGCCATCAACTACCCGTTCGCTCCCGTACAGATAGCCCTGCGCCGCGGCAGCGTCAGCATAATAGGTATCGGACATGACATGGCCGTAGCCATGGAGCCTGACCAGATCGTGACCCGCCGCCGTGGCATGACCGAGATATCGGTAACCCAGACCGAAAGCGAGAACTACTGCGGATGGATGGCACGCAAGCTCACGTTCGACAACCGCCGTCTGGCCGACATACTCACCAACATCGAGCGCCGCTACGCCGTCAGCATCGACGCAGCTCCCGGAATAGACATGGAAAAGCGCCTGTCGCTCACCATCGGGGGTGAGACCTTCGAAGAGACCGCCAGGCTGCTGCAACTGCTGCTCCCAATTGAGATACAGAGCCGGGGCAACAATGTGACCATACGCCCCTCGCGCCGGCGCAGCTGACACGTCCCCATTCCACCCTACCCTCCTCCACCCCTCCCGGCGGTGGGAATTAAACCAATCGACACCTTAATTATCCCCCTAACCCTACATCTTACTTATGACAGCAAATAGCGTAATGAAAGGCATGCTGCGGCACACGCTTCCGGCCATGCTTTTCTGTGCTGCTTCGGTGCCGGCCTTAGCCGCCACAGCGCCGACGGTAAGCATCGACGTGAAAAACGTCACCGTAAAAGAGCTGCTCCACACCATCGAGGCCAACAGCAACTACACGTTTGCCTACGCCGATGATGACATCAGCTCAAACAAGCGCGTCACCATAAAGGCCGACGACCGCCCCATAGCCTCGATAGTGGCCGAAGCCATCCCGGGCGCAAAGGTAGACATCGAAGGCAACAAGATAGTCATCACACGTGGCGCCACCACACATAGCGACGATGCCGGAAAAGCTACCGCACGCCGCAAAATCTCAGGAAAAGTTCTCGACGAAGCCGGCGAACCGGTAATCGGGGCAACCGTAACGGTGAAAGGCACCAAGGAGGCCGTGGCCACTGACATCGACGGCAACTTCACCCTCAACGTGGCCACCGCACGCCCCACACTCGTAGTGTCATACGTAGGCTACAAGGCCGAAGAGCAACAGCTTGCCGCCGGACAGAACGACATAAACTTCAACATACAGCCGCAGGCAACGATGCTCGACGACGTGGTGGTCGTGGGCTACGGCGTGCAGAACAAGCGTGACGTGACCACCTCCATCGCCTCCATAAAGGCCGAGGACTTCGCCAAGACACCCACAAGCGACTTCCGCGACGCCATGGCCGCCAAGATGCCGGGCGTCCAGGTGCTCACTCTCGGCGGACAGCCTGACGGCAACGTGTCGATACGCATACGAGGCATCCAGTCGGCGACTTCCGGCAACGACCCGCTCTACGTGATCGACGGCGTGACCTCCGACGCCCGCGCCTTCGCCAACATCGAAAGTTCCGACATAGAGAGCCTTGAGGTGCTGAAGGACGCATCGGCAGCCGCCATCTACGGTTCGCGCGGCTCGTGCGGCGTGGTCATCGTCACCACCAAGCGCGGCAAAGACGAGCAGCCCACCATCTCCTACGACGGCCAGGTAGGCTGGTCGCGCGTGTCGAAGAAGATGGACATGCTCGACGCCTACGAGTTCGCCACCCTCTTCAAGGAAGCGCGCGACGGCGCATACCTCAGCCAGACACCCGGCGCGACAATAGGGACACCCTACGACCAGCGTCCGTCGAGCTACATGCGCGTCAATCCCATCGTCGATGCATACCTGCATGACACCACCGGCACGCTGACCGACACCGACTGGCAGGACGAGATATTCCGCACGGCCCTATCCACCAAGCACTCCGTCAACGTATCAGGCAAGACACCCAACGTACGCTACTACGTGGGCGGCTCATACCTCTACAAGGAGGGAACCATCATCGGCAGTGACTTCGAGCGCTTCAGCGCACGCGCCAATATCGACGGCACACGCGGACATTTCAAGTATGGCATCAGCTTCTCCCCCTCCTACTCCGAGACCAACTTCGTCGACGCGAACGCCCAGTACAACCACGACGGTGTAATCGCATGTGCCCTCCAGAGCGCCCCGATATTCCCCGTCTACAACCGCGACGGTTCCTACAACCAGGACATGAACGGCCTGCTGCGCCTCGACCCGTGGGACACGCAGTACAACACCTGCCTCAACCCCGTGATGCTCGCCAACGAAATCGATGATAAGCGCAACAAAATCAACCTCATGGGCAACATCTACGTGGGCTATGAGTTCATCAAGGGTCTTGAATATAAGCTCACCGCCGGCGGCGACTATTACAGCTACACCCGCGACTACTACCGCCCGAGCTACATAGAGGAGAACGGCATGAACTACCACGGCAAGCCCACCGCCCCTCTGGCACGCCACTGGAGCAACAGCTATTTCCACTGGACGCTCACCAACCAGATCACATTCAACCGCACCTTCGGTGACCACAGCATCAACGCCGTGGCAGTCTACGAGGCCGAGAAACAGACCATCCGCACATCACAGATCTACGCCATAGGAACTCCCGGCGACGACAAGATACGCACCACAAAGGGCAAGACCATAGTCCAGGATGACACTTACGACAACCGCTACAGCTACACGTTCGCCTCATGGCTGTTCCGCGCGCAGTATTCATGGCAGGGCCGCTATATGGTGTCGGCATCCATCCGCCGCGACGGATCATCGCGCTTCGCATCCAAGACGCGCTGGGGCTACTTCCCCGCCGCCTCGCTCGGGTGGCGCGTAAGCGACGAGAAGTTCCTCCGCGATGTCACCTGGCTCAATGACCTCAAGCTCCGCGCATCAGTAGGCCAGACCGGCAACGCCCAAATCGGCAATTCCGCCTACCTCGCGCTATACGGTGCCGGCATGACCGACCTCGGCAACGGGCTGCAGTCGATGATCAACCCCACACAGATAGCCAACGACGAACTCGGCTGGGAAAAGAACACGCAGTACAATGTCGGCGTGGACTTCAACATCCTCAACGGCTACCTGCGCCTGACCGCCGACGCCTACTACACAAAGACAACCAATATGCTCTTTGAAGTCCCTGTACCCGACATATCCGGATTCAGCACGTCGACCATCAACATCGGCGAGATGCAGAACAAAGGTATAGAGCTACAGCTTGCTTCCGACCACCGTTTCGGCGATTTCTCCTATGCGTTCAACGCCAACTGGTCGCTCAACCGCAACAAGGTGCTCCACCTCGGCGACGGCGATGCCGACATAATCAAGAACGGTTCATATGCCGGTTCGTACTATCTGACACGTGTGGGCCAGCCCGTCGGATGCTACTACCTGATGATACAGGACGGCATCTTCCACAACCAGCAGGAACTCGACAGTTATCCCCACTTCCCCTCGGCCGAGGTCGGCGACTTCCGCTTCGTAGACACCAACGGCAACGGCATACTTGAGAAAGACGCCGACCGCGCCATCGTCGGCAACTACCAGCCAGATTTCTACTACGGCTTCGGCCTCACGCTCGGCTACAAGGGCTTCGACCTCGCCGCCAACTTCCAGGGCGTCTACGGCAACGAGATCCTCAACCTCGAACGCCGCTACCTGCTCAACATGGAGGCATCGTCCAACATGATGAAGGAGTCGCTGCAGCGATTCCCCTACGGCGAGCTCAACAAGGTTACACGCAAGTCCACAGGCAACAACGGCTCATGCACGTCGACATTCCACATCGAGGACGGATCATACCTGCGCCTCCAGAACCTATCGCTCGGCTACACGCTGCCCAAGCAGCTCCTGTCGCGCATAGGGGTGAAGAACCTCCGCGTCTATGTGCAGGGCACCAACCTCTTCACCTGGACCAACTACACAGGCTACAACCCCGAAGTCAACAAACGCAACGACGACGCCCTCACCCCGGGCGAGGACTACTGCTCCTACCCGCTGCCGCGCACAGTCACCTTCGGACTCAACTTCAGCCTATAACACATGTCCCATCCATCATACATATACTGAAAGATGAATCCAAAACATTTATATATAGCAGGTTGCCTCATGTGCGCAGCAGCGTTCACATCGTGCGGCGACAGCTTCTTCGAGCAATACCCATCCAACAACATTACCGAAGCCAACCACTACCAGAGCGACGATGACTTCAATCAGGCAGTGCGTGGCTGCTACGACAGGGTAAAGGGCGAAAGCGGCTACTTCATCAACGAGCTTGCCTACCGCTCCGACGAGTCGCGGCTGCTGGCCATGGCCACATCTACACAAGACCGCTACGACCTCGACCATTTCCAGGACGTACCCTCCAACGGCATCCTCGCCAAGGTGTGGAAAACATGGTACAACGGCATATACCGCTGCAATGACGTGCTCGACCATCTCAACGGAAAAGAATCCCTCCCCAACTACCGCCAGTATCGCGGTGAGCTGCTGTTCATCCGCTCATGGTTCTACTTCAACCTCTACCGTGCTTTCGGCGTGGTGCCTGTGAGCCGCACCGTAGTATCTCCGGCCGAGTCCAAGAATGTGCCCCGCTGCACAGAGCAGGAGATGTATTCACTGCTGACATCCGACCTTACCGAAGCCGCAGGGCTGCTCCCCGACAAGCCCGGTATCGAAAAAGCCCGTGTGGCCAACACTGCGGCATGGGCGCTCCTTGCCAAGGTGCATCTCACATTCAAGCACCATGCAGAGGCCAAGACGGCTCTCGACGAAGCGATGAAAAACTCCAACTTCGGAATGATGCCCACCACCGCCGATGCCGTCGATGTCAACAAGAAGTTCAACAAAGAGCTGCTGTTCGTGCTCCACTACGAGAAGAGCAACGGCGAAGGACACGGCTACTGGTACTCTCAAAAGACCAACAAGTATGCCGAAATCGAGGCGCCCACGCAACTGATCCGTGACCTCTACTCCACCGACGACAATCGCCGTCCGCTCATCTGGAACTACAATAAAGTGGGCAGCGTCTACGTGCTCGACAAATGGATGGACGAATACGACGCCACCTACAACACCCACGTGGGCAACGACTTCCCCCTGCTCCGCTATGCCGACATCTTCCTGATGTATGCCGAGGCTGCCGGCGAGACTTCCGTTGCCGATGCGCTCCCCTGGCTGAACAAGACACGTGCTCGCGCCGGACTCACCGAGCTTACCACTTCGGATATAACATCCCGCGAACAGTTCATCCAGGAGCTTGCCGACGAACGCGCACGCGAATTCGCCCTCGAAGGCCACCGCTGGTTCGACCTCGTGCGCCTCGGCCTCGCTATACCCACGATGCGCGCCCTCGGCTATCGCCTCGACGAGCACAACCTCCTCTTCCCCATCCCCAACGCACAGATCGAGATTGTCAACGATGCTTCAATCCTCTGGCAGAACCCGGGATATAACTCATAATCCATCATTTCCGACACAATGAAAAAACTGATCAACATAATGATGTCCGCCATCATGCTGGCGGCCCTCACAGGATGCTGGGACGACGAGGTGGTC
The DNA here is from genome assembly GCF_910583865.1 of uncultured Muribaculum sp. Lineage (GTDB taxonomy): Bacteria > Bacteroidota > Bacteroidia > Bacteroidales > Muribaculaceae > Muribaculum. The sequence goes on along the minus strand of NZ_CAJTYX010000030.1, from coordinate 27,604 downwards.
GATGCAGGAGCCGCGCGTCCGCAGGTCGAGAACCTCAAGGCCGTACCGGGCGACGAAGAAGCCGTCGTAACCTGGAGCATGCCGCAGGGTTGGAACCCCACCGACTTCATCATCTCCTACAAGACTCCCGAATCGGAAACGGTATCCTTCCGCACAGGCAAACTGAGCGAGTACACCTACACCATAGGCTCGCTCGTAAATGACTACCAGTATTCGCTCGACATACAGGCCGTCTACGGCAATCTTATCTCGGGAGCGGTCACCGCTATCGCCAAGCCATCGACATCGCGCTTCCCGGTCACCGACCTCGTCGCCTTAGGCGACAATGCCAGCGTGACGCTCACATGGACACGCCCGTCGATGCTTGTCAAAGGATATACACTCACTTATTTCGCCGACAACGCGCCCGCCGACACCAAGAGGATGGATCTCGCACCTGATGCCGAGACTGTCACCGTCGATAACCTGACCAACGACATCAACTACACATTCACGCTCACGGCATCATACGACCGTGGCGACTCCGAGCCTGCCATAGCCAAGGCAATGCCTACACTGGCCATACCATACTTCGTAAGCACGGAAAATACAGCGATAGGAATGCCCGTACACTTCACTTTCAACCGCGAGGCCTACGCCGATGCCGCCAACGTCACATGGACCTTCCCCGGCGATATCGTCAAGAGCGGCGACGAGGTCGACTACGCGTTCACATCTTCAGGCGACCATACCGTCAAGCTGTCGGCACAGATCGGCACCGTGAAGCGCGAATGGAGCATCGGAATCAACGTGCGCGAATATGCAGTATCGTGGGACGCTTGGGTGCAGGACGGCTCCAACTGGAACGGCTTCAAAGGCACATGCCCCGTATTCTCTCCCGATGGCAGAATGCTGTACATCATCACATTCAACAAGATCACAGCATTATATGCGTTCGACACTATGTCGGGCGAGAAAAAATGGGAATATATTCCCGCCGCCAAATCAGGCAGCTACAACATGCTCACCGTGAATCCCGTAAACGGCGACATTTATTTCGGCACACAGACCGCAGGTCAGTTCTACTGCGTAAGCCCCGAAGGCCAGCTACGCTGGACTTTCACCGAGGCCCAGTCGATGCAGGCAGCAGCACCTGCCGTCAACGCCGCCGGCACCATAGTCTACATCGGCGACCGTGCAGGCAACGTTTTCGCCATAGATACAGCCTCAGGCTCGAAGAAATGGGGTGTCAGTCTCGGCACACAATGCGCCGGACTCCTTGTAAACGGCAGCGAGATAGTGGTCGGCACAAACGGTACCACAATCTTCTTCCTCAACTCCGACACCGGTGCGGAAGTCGCCAAGCTTACCATCGGAAAGAAGATGACCGACATATCCGGATTCGCCGTTGCGGCAGACAAACGCTCTGTATATGTGCCGCAGAACAACGGTTGCATGTCGAAGATTGACATCATCGACCATACAGTGCTCATCGACAGCAAGATATGTACCAGCGCAAGCCCAAACAACATGTATGAACCTGTCGTAGCCCCCAACGGCGACGTGTTCGTCGGCAGCAAAGACAGCTACGCATACTGCTTCGACAGCGAACTCAACGAGAAATGGAATTATAAAGGCCTTGACGGCAACAATGCGTTCAACTACTCGCATCCATGCGTCGACACCGAAGGCAACTTCTACATCACCTCGGGCCAGAAAGGCAACAAACTATTTGTGTTCAGCCCTACAGGAGGCGTCATCTCCGACAGCCGCATCGGCTCTGATGCCGACGGAGCCGACAAGCAGATGGGTGGCAACAACCTGCTCAACGGGGTTGTCTACAGCGCCCTTGTCGGCGACAAGGGTGTCAACGGCAAGCTCGTGGGCATAGGATTCGGCTACGACCGTGCTCCCGGATGGTCGACCCACGGCGGCGATCCCTGTGGTTCGTGCTGCATCAAATAATCTCCGTCACATACATCAAAACACATTCAAACATGTTTTCCGACAGAAATTCAATGATAATAAACTTTCTCGTCGGCGCATGCCTGGCCTTCTCGGCCACGGCATGCTCCGATGACGATGACAAGGACTTCAATGCGGTGACAGAACGCGCCGCAAAAGTCAACATCGGCTTCAACCGCTATATAGATGCCAACGGAGCTTTCACGCAATTGAAGTGGAACGCCGGCGACAAGGCCATACTGCGCCTGGCCTCCGACGGAAGTTCCTACACGGCTACACCTATACGTCCGGGCCAGACATCCTCGCTTTTCCTTTTCACGGTGAAAGCTCCGGGAGCGGCCACCGTAGTAAGCTACTGGCCTGTTGACGCACCGGTGACCGTCGGCGCAGGAAAAGTGGAATTCGACATACCGGCCACCCAGAACGGCACTATCACACCACTGCTCCTCGGTCATGACCGCCAGGCACTGTCATCATACGAAGGCTGCGACATATCGCTGTCGCAGTTCTCCGCGCTGATGATGGTAAACGTGGCCCGAGGCAACTATTCGGTAGAAAGCGTGGAAGTGAGAGCCAACGGTGGCGAGAACATCGCCGGTCACATCACCATCGATGCAGACACATGGGCTATCAACGCATCGGAGCCTTCTGTCCGCGTCACCCTCCCCACGGCAGCCGACTGCACGCTCGACGGCATAAAGGTAGCATTGCAGCTCGCTCCAGTATCGCTCTCGGCCGGATACACGATAACCGTAAACACCTCTGCCGGCCACTCGTTCAATGTCGTCTCCAACGACCCGGCGAAACTAATGTCCGGAGAAATCCTCTACACATCCGACGCTTCCGACAGCGAACCCCCGCATCTGCTTATCGGCGGCACCGACAAGGTGCACATAATAAATGTGGCACAGTGCATGGGTGGAAGCTACAAGAGCGGACTCGAATGGACATGGAATGCGGAGGATGCAGCAAAGACACTTGACGTGGCAGCATCGCGTTGCGACCATATCGACGACTGCAAGCCTGTGGAAAACGGCTCTAAGATTCTCGTGACGAGTTCTTACAACTGGTGCGTGCTCCTCGAACGCGAGACCAAGAATATACTTTTCCATACCACACAGGCCGCCAACGCCCACTCTGCGGAACTGCTCCCCGGCAACCGTATCGTGGTCGCCTGCTCCGACGGATCCAGCTCCAACCACCATCAAGTGCAGCTCTACGACATCGCCAAGCCCAACACCGTGCTGCAACGCTATACACTGCAATATGCCCACGGTGTGGTATGGAGCGAAAACAACAAGCGCCTCTATGCCGCCGGCCACAACCAGCTGCAGGTCTACAGCCTTCTGGACTGGGACACGGAAAACCCGCAGCTCAAACTCGAAAAGACAATCAATACACCGCAGGGCAGCGTGCACGACATCACCCTTGCCGATGCCAACACCCTGGTGGTGGCCGGAGTGAAAGCATACCTTTTCGACATGAACACCGAGAGCTTCACCGAAATGCCGCTTTTCGCAGCCTCCACGCAGATCAAGTCGCTCAACTACAATCCCGCCACCTCCGAACTGTGGTACACCGATGCAACAAAGCCGGAAGGCACACAAAGCTGGTCGACACAGACTCTCCGCTACTCTACCGACTACACCGCCTCCAAAGAAACCTCGACTATCAAGGTCCCGGACATGGACGTGTACAAAGTCAGGGTGCTGAACTGGTAATTCGTTAAAAATAATTAAATTCACCCCGGGCATTGGTATTTTTCCCGGGGTGAAGTTTCCTATATTATATAGCATGTCGCGGACAACATTCCCATGCACCATCCATATGCATGTCGGACCGGATTGTCACCTAAGGGACATTCAGTCGCGGATTCCGAATCATATATTAGTATTGTCCGCCCGCGCCATGAGCCAATCATACAGCAACATTGCCGGTGAACGGGCCGATATAGTTCAATATTTACCTTTTTAACCCTATTTTATACCAATCCGACAAACATGAAAAAAGCAATTCTTGCAATTTCATTCATCCTCACGGCCGTCTCGGCCATGATGGGCGCCAACCGTGCGGAAACCATCGTGAAAGAGATGCATGACCCGTCATCAAAGAAAGTGCTCGTGGCATGCCACAGAGGCGACTGGCGCAACTACCCGGAAAACTCGCTCGCCGCGATAGAAAGCGTAATACGCATGGGAGCCGACATCGTTGAAATCGATCTCGCCCTCACCAAGGACAGCGTGTTGGTCGTATGCCATGACCGCACTATCGACCGTACCACATCCGGCAAAGGACTTATCGCCGACATCACATATGATTCAATCGCGAGAGTGAACCTCAAAAGCGGTCACGGAGTACGCACGAAACACAAAATGCCCACCCTACGTGATGCCCTCGAACTGTGCAAAGACCGTATCGTGATCAATATCGACAAGGGATATGACTACTACGACCTCATACTCCCCATCTCCGACTCGCTCGGCATGACCGACCAACTGCTCATAAAAGGCAAAAAGCCTGTGAAAACAGTAGCCGAAAAGATGGCCTCACATCGACAGAACATGATGTACATGCCCATCATCGACATCCTCAAGTCCAAAGGAAAGGTGCTCTTCAAGGAGTATATGGCCACCAAGACCGTGCCATTGGCTTATGAGGTGTGCTGGGACAGGCTCACACCCGAAGTCACCGAATGCATGCAGGCAATCGTGGCACAGCCCTCCAAACTATGGGTCAACTCCCTTTGGGAGAGCCTCAACGGCGGACTCGACGACGATGCGGCCTTCGACGGCAATCCCGCCGATATCTACGGCAAACTCGTCGACATGGGCGCCACCATCATACAGACCGACCGTCCCGTCCTGCTGCTCGACTATCTACGTTCACGCAACCTTCACGACTAAACGCCGATGCCCACCGATACCGCCACCCTCGAAACGCGCAAGACGCGTTCGATATTCTCGCGCATAGCCTCGTTCTACGCAATAAGCCCCGATGTCCCGGAACGTGACTTCTCCTCGGAGGAAGCGCGCACGAAGTTCTATAAGAAACTGCGCCTCCAGGCGTTCGGAGCTGCCACGCTCGGCTACAGCCTTTACTATGTGTGCCGCACGTCGCTCAACGTGATGAAGAAACCCATCATCGACAGCGGCGCCCTCGACGCCACGCAACTCGGCATCATAAGCTCCGCCCTCCTGTTCGCATATGCCATAGGCAAATTTGTCAACGGATTCGTGGCCGACTACTGCAACATCAAGCGCTTCATGGCCACCGGCCTGATCATCTCCGCCCTCGCCAACGCCTTCATGGGCATGATGGGTCTCGCTTCGAGCGCCATACCGGGAGCGGTAATGTGCACATGCTTCGCCATAATGTGGTGCTTCAACGGCTGGGCACAGTCGATGGGCGCACCCCCCGCCATCATCAGCCTCTCGCGCTGGTTCCCGCTCAAAGAGCGCGGCACCTACTACGGCTTCTTCTCTGCAAGCCACAATCTCGGCGAGTTCTTCTCTTTCCTCTTCGTAGGCTCTATAGTGGCGGTGGCCGGCTGGCAGTCGGGATTCTTCGGCTCGGCGATTGCCGGCGCCATAGGCATCGCACTCGTGCTCTTCTTCCTCCACGACCATCCACGCGCCCACGGACTTCCCTCCATAGAGGCGCTTTCGGGCGAAAAGACCGGGAAGGCCGAAAAGATGTCGACACGCGACATACAGAAGATGGTACTCCGCACGCCCGCCGTATGGATACTGGCGGCAGCCAGCGCATTCATGTACATCTCGCGCTATGCCATCAACGGCTGGGGTATGCTGTTCCTACAGGAGCAGAAAGGATTCAGCGATGTCGAGGCCCTGTCGATCATATCGATCAACGCCCTCCTCGGTATTGCCGGTACGGTGCTTTCCGGATGGTTCTCCGACAAGCTCTTCAAAGGCGACCGCCAGATCCCGGCCCTGATATTCGGAGTGCTTAACGCTTCTGCCCTGGCCTTGTTCCTCTTCGGAGGCGACGCCATGTGGGTCAACGTTCTCGCCATGGTGCTGTTCGGCATAGCTATCGGCGTGCTCATATGCTTCCTCGGCGGCCTCATGGCTGTTGACATAGTGCCACGGCGCGCCACCGGAGCAGCTCTCGGCGTGGTTGGAATCGCATCCTACGTGGCCGCCGGCATACAGGACGTGGTGTCGGGATGGCTCATCAACAACAACATGACCGTGGTCGACGGCGCAAAACATTACGATTTCCTTCCGGTAGCCATATTCTGGCTCGCAGCCTCGATAATCTCGTTCCTGCTGCCGCTGCTCAACATTCGCCACAAGATGAATCACGATAACAACTGATCATAAGTAACTCGAAAAAATTATTGCGCATATTATTAATTCTAAAGCTTTATATCTTTGCGAGTTACTTACGTCTATATATCATTAACCACATCTGAAGAATTTATTTTTGTTTTAGGTTCTTAACACGGGAATTCAAGAAAGCTGCGGGAATCGTCGGACAGGCGGTTCCCGCTCTGCGTTCCGGGACATAGCACCAGGCATATCATACGTCCGATAACATAAGTTAAACACTCGTCTAATACTCCTGTCAAAAGTTTTTCGTAAATTTGACCCCCGATAAACAAACGAAATCGCATATAAAATTCCACAACAAACTACTACAGACATGAGTACATGGTTTGAATGCAAAGTACGCTACGACAAGATACAGGAAAACGGCTCCGCAAAGAAAGTCAACGAGCCTTATATGGTAGATGCCCTCAGCTTCACCGAGGCCGAGGCCCGCATCACCGAGGAGGTAGCCCCGCTGATTTCCGGGGAATTCTCGGTGTCGGCGGTAAAGCGTAGCAACATAACTGAAATATTCTGGGACGACAGCGCCGACAAGTGGTATCACGTGAAGGTAAGCTTCATCACCCTCGATGAAAAAACCGCCGTAGAGAAAAAGACCACATCCCACATCCTCGTGGCCGCCAACGATTTCCGCTCGGCGCTCGACCATTTCATGGAGGGCATGAAAGGCACTATGGCCGACTTCGAGGTAAGCTCCATTGCCGAGACTCCCATCATGGACGTCTACAAAGCCAAGCTTGAAAGCCGCAAGGCCGACGAATAATACAGCCAACCCAACCTCGTCAGCACCAATGTCAACGGTAACATCCCGCCTGCTTGAAATCAGAGAGCACATACCTGCCGGCGTCACCCTTGTCGCCGTCTCCAAATTCCACCCGGTGGAAGCTCTGCGCGAGGCCTACGAGGCCGGACAGCGCGACTTCGGAGAAAGCCGCGCCCAGGAACTGTCGGCAAAGGCTCCGGAAATGCCGGCGGATGTGCGCTGGCATTTCATCGGCCACCTCCAGACCAATAAAGTGCGACAGGTGATGCCACACGTCAGCCTGATCCACAGCATAGACTCGCTGAGGCTGCTGTGTGCAGTCAATGCAGAGGCCGCCCGTATCGGCCGTGTGGCCGATGTGCTCCTACAGGTGCACGTGGCCCGCGAGGAGACCAAGTTCGGCTTCACCCCCGCCGAACTGTCGGCAATCGCCGCCGAGTGGAAGCCTGACGACACGCCACATGTGAGGGTGCGCGGACTGATGGGCATGGCGTCGCTCACCGACGACACCACCCGCATCTCCGCCGATTTCTCCGCCGTGGCCAAGGCCTACAACGAGCTGAAATCGGGCCTATTCGCCGGACAACCATCGTTCGACACCCTGTCTATGGGAATGAGCGACGACTTTCCGCTCGCCATAGCCGCCGGAAGCACGATGGTACGCATCGGCACCGACATATTCGGCGCACGTGAATATTGAACCGGGGCATAAATTGACCTTCCGGTATCATTTCCGTATGTTATAAAGCATGTTGTTACCTACGTAAAGCATATTTTTTATAATTTTACCTGCTGAAAATCCGCTTAACCTGAAATATCAACCTAAAATAACAAAATAACCCAAGAAAAAACATTATCAGCAATGGCAACCGCTCAATCCAATTCAACCAACGGCAGGCTGATTGCAATCATCGCGATGTTCTTCCTCTTCGCCATGATTTCATTCGTGACCAACCTCGCCGCTCCTATCGGAACTATCTGGGGATACAAATTCGAAGGCAACTCCATGCTCGGCATGATGGGCAACATGATGAACTTCCTCGCCTATCTGTTCATGGGAATTCCCGCCGGCAACCTGCTTGTGAAAATCGGCTATAAGAAAACCGCCCTCTGGGCAATGGCAATCGGCACCGTCGGACTCTTCGTACAATGGCTGTCGAGCGTGGTAGGAGCCGACACCACAGCCGGCACCGTAGCCGGTACTCCCGTGCCTGTAAGCTTCTACATCTATCTTCTGGGCGCATTCATCTGCGGTTTCTGCGTGTGCATGCTCAACACCGTGGTCAACCCGATGCTCAACCTCCTCGGCGGAGGCGGCAACAAGGGTAACCAGCTCATCCAGACCGGCGGCTCGCTCAACTCGCTCTCCGGCACCCTCACCCCCTTCTTCGTAGGCGCTCTCATCGGGCAGCTCACCGACAAGACCGAGATGGGCAATGTGGCCCCTCTGCTTTGGGTGGCAATGGGCGTATTCATTGCCTCGTTCATAGTGATTTCGTTCGTAACCATCCCCGAGCCTAACCAGACCTCGGGCAAGAAGGTAAAATACGCACACTCGCCCTGGAACTTCCGTCACCTCGTGTTCGGCGTGATCGCTATCTTCTTCTACGTAGGTATCGAAATCGGCATCCCCGGCACACTCAACTTCTACCTCGCCGAACCGGGCGAACGCGGCGCAGGCATACTTGAAAATGCTTCCGTGATAGCCGGTGCCATCGTGGCCATATACTGGCTCTTCATGCTCATCGGCCGCTTCTGCTCAAGCATCATCTCCGGTGCCGTGTCAACCCGCGCCCAGATTATCACTGTATCGTCGGTGGCAATCCTGCTGGTTGTGCTCGCCATCCTCATCCCCAAGACCGTTACGCTTCCCGTGCCCGAATTCATCTATGAAGGCGGCGCGCAGGTGCCCGTCAGCGCATTCCTGCTCATCCTCTGCGGCCTCTGTACTTCTGTCATGTGGGGCGGTATTTTCAACCTCGCTGTCGAGGGTCTCGGAAAATACACCGCCCAGGCTTCCGGCATCTTCATGATGATGGTGGTAGGCGGCGGCGTGATGCCACTCATCCAGAACTGGATCGCCGACCTCGCAGGCTACATGGCCTCCTACTGGCTCATCGTGGCAATGCTCGGCTGGATCCTCTTCTACGGCCTCATCGGCTCCAAGAACGTCAACACCGACATCCCCGTCGACGACACCGTGGAGGACGCACTCTAATCACTTGTACGAACGAGAGATTTCCTCTATAGAAATCACACATATCATTGAAAATACGATACTTGCCGACATCATTCCGTTGCCGGCAAGTATCGTATAACAGATATGCCACACATCTCCACAATATTCAGATGCATTGTGCGTTTTTAAACAAAAGAGGTTATTGTACCCCATACAATAAACCTGTCTCGTCTCAATCCATAATCGATAGAAAGAAATATCATTCTCTAAAATAGATAACATAATGGACACAAAAGTCATGAACCGCGCAGCCGACAACATCCGCGTGCTCGCAGCTTCAATGGTAGAAAAGGCCAAATCCGGCCACCCCGGAGGTGCTATGGGTGGTGCCGACTTCGTCAACGTGCTCTACTCCAACTACCTCGTCACCGATCCTGACAATCCTACATGGATAGCCCGCGACCGTTTCTTCCTCGATCCGGGCCACATGTCGCCGATGCTCTACGCAGTGCTCGCCCTCTCCGGAAAGTTCACCATCGACGAGCTGAAAGGCTTCCGCCAGTGGGGAAGCGTCACTCCCGGCCATCCGGAGCTGCATCCCGAACGCGGTGTGGAAAACACCTCCGGTCCGCTGGGCCAGGGTCATGTGATGGCCGTGGGATGCGCCATAGCAGAGCGTTTCCTCCAGGCACGCTTCGGCGACTGGCTGTCGCACAAGACATTCGCATTCATCTCCGACGGAGGCATCCAGGAGGAGATTTCCCAGGGTGCAGGCCGTCTGGCCGGATATCTCGGGCTGCACAACCTCATAATGTTCTATGACAGCAATGACATACAGCTCTCAACCGAGGTAAAGGCCGTGACCACCGAGGATACCGCCGCCAAGTACCGCGCATGGCACTGGAACGTAATCGAGGTCGACGGTACAGACCCCCTCGCCATGGCAGGTGCTCTTGAGACCGCAATCGAGGAGAAGCACCGTCCCACCATCATCATAGGCAAGACCATAATGGGACGCGGTGCCGTCACCGCCGATGGCGAATGCTTCGAGGCAAAATGCTCGACCCACGGCAACCCCCTGAGCGCATCCGGTGCAAGCTACGAAAAGACAATGGAACATCTTGGCGCCGATCCTGCCGATCCGTTCCACATCTGGGATGACGTAAAGGCACTCTACGCCGAGCGCACGGAGAAACTGCGCGCAATCGTCAAGGAGCGTCGCGAGGCCGAAAAAGCATGGCGTGAGGCCAACCCCGAGAAAGCCGCGCTCCTCGACAGCTATCTCGCAGGCAAGCTCCCCGACATCGACTGGGAGAACATCGCCCACAAGCCGGGCATCGCCACACGCCAGGCATCGGCCGACGTGCTCGCAGAACTGGCCAAGAAGGTCGGCAACATGATCGTGGCCTCCGCCGACCTTGCCAACTCCGACAAGACCGACGCGTTCCTAAAGAACACGCACGCATTCACCAACGGCGACTTCTCGGGAGCATTCCTCCACTGCGGTGTGGCCGAGCTTACCATGGCGGCCATCATGAACGGCATCGCCCTACACGGCGGTCTGATCGGCGCATGCGGCACATTCTTCGTGTTCTCCGACTATATGAAGCCGGCAGTACGCATGGCCGCCCTGATGGAACTTCCGGTAAAATACATCTGGACTCACGACGCATTCCGCGTAGGCGAGGACGGACCCACCCACGAGCCGGTGGAGCAGGAGGCACAGATACGCCTCATGGAGGAGCTGCGCAACTTCAAGGGCGAACCGTCGGTGCTCGTGCTCCGTCCGGGCGACGCCGCCGAGACATCCGTATGCTGGAAGATGGCCATGGAGAACACCAAAACTCCCACCGCCCTCATCCTCTCGCGCCAAAATATCCCCGACCTGCCCGCATCCACCGGCAACCGCTATCGCGAGGCCCTCGGTGCTGAAAAGGGAGGCTATATTGTTAAGCAGGCCGAGAATCCCGCCGTCACACTTGTAGCCAACGGCTCGGAAGTGTCGCTGCTCGTGGAGGTTGCCGATCAGCTCGGCAACGAAGGCGTAGCTGCACGCGTGGTATCAGTCCCCTCCATCGGACTCTTCGAATGCCAGACTCCTGAATACCGCCACAGCGTGATCCCCGCCGACGGAAAAGTATTCGGTCTCACCGCAGGCCTCCCCTCCACTCTCCGTGGCGTGGTCGGCCCGCAGGGCGAAGTGTTCGGCCTCGACCATTTCGGTGCATCCGCACCCTACAAGGTGCTTGACGAGAAGTTTGGATTCACCGCTCCCGCTGTCCTGACCCAGGTAAGAGCTTACCTCGCAAAATAATCATTTCTACGGGTATGTCATTCGCAGGACATATCCTGATGGAATAATACATCTGACAGATTACATAACAAAAACTGCACCCCGGAAAATTCCGGGGTGCAGTTTTTTAAGGCCATCAAAATGCATCGAGCAAGTTACGTCAGCAGAGAAGAAACCCCAATTATGAACCGGTATAGTCGACCGAATATGAGATGTCTCTGGCAGGGCGTCCGTCGGAATAGTTTACCTTAGTCGAGAAATCCTTTATGCGGCAGTTCTCCAACGAGACACCGCCGTAATCTATGGAAACAGTCACCTCATTGGGATGACGGCTAACTTTGTTCATATGTGAGACAAAATTCCGGGAATTGACTCCGAAGAGTCCGGCAGTCTGCAAGGGCAGATGATGCCCATACGTCACGAGTGGCAGCTTCACACATGGAGTCGCCACGATGTCGGAGTAGGAATAAACAGTCGAATAATACACTTTCGTAGTACCCAGGTAATCATCGTAGCGAATGAGATTCCCGTCCTCCCAAACAAAATGATTCTCCCATATCCACGGAGTGTTATAATAGATATCAATGACTGTACCATTCTCACTATATTGCTCGGTATGTTTGATATCGACCAGATGATTGTCTGCATCATACCTAAAGTCTACACGATAAACCTTCTCGAAGGAAGAACGCCCGTCAAGATTCAAAGAGGATCTGAAAACACCCTCGCAATAGGCCGCACGGCCATCAACAAGATGTAAAGTCTCCTTAAAGTCATCCAAATGAATGGATGCCATATCGGAGGTCGACTCTATCACGACCTCATCCTCCGAGGGATATGCATATGTAACTTTGTAATCTACATTATCTTCTTCTCCGGACAGACATTCCCAACGGACTACGCGGCCGCGGTAATCATACTGAAAAACCTCCTTGCTCCCGTCAGATCCGGAAATCATCGACACCATCAGATTGTCATCCGACACAACCTCCTCTTCCTTTCCCGAACACGAGACGAGAATACTCCCGGCAAAAACAATTGCCAACATAACATATCTCATATCTACCGAACAACTCATAGCAACTGAATAATGATTAAGTTCATTCGTATAACGACTACAATCTAATTAAAATTGCCCGGTTTCGGTTACTATCAGAATACGGACTTCTATGGCTGGATTCACGCAACCAACGCACGAATCAGTCCTTCAGAATCTTCGGGATTAAGAAATTATTTCAGCGGTCGGCGTACATCTGGTCGTAGTAGCGCTGGTAGTCGCCGGAGGTCACGGAGTCGAGCCACTCCTGGTTGTCGAGATACCAGCGGACGGTGCGCTCTATGCCCTCCTCAAACTGGAGGGTAGGTTCCCAGCCGAGTTCCCGCTGGAGCTTGCGCGAGTCGATGGCGTAGCGCAGGTCGTGGCCGGCGCGGTCGGTTACATAGGTTATAAGTCCGTCGGAATAGCCTTCGGGATTGCCGAGCAGGCGGTCGACGGTGCGGATGAGCACGCGCACGATGTCGATATTGCGCCATTCGTTGAATCCACCTATGTTGTAGGTGTCGGCAATCTTGCCGCGATGGAATATGAGGTCGATGGCGCGGGCGTGGTCCTCGACGAATAACCAGTCACGGACGTTAAGCCCCTGACCATAGACAGGTAGCGGACGGCGATGGCGTATATTGTTGATGAACAAAGGTATCAGCTTTTCGGGGAACTGATAAGGGCCATAGTTGTTGGAGCAGTTGGTGACGACCACGGGCATGCCGTAGGTATCGTGGTAGGAACGCACGAAGTGATCGCTCGACGCCTTGGAGGCCGAATATGGCGAATGGGGGTTGTAGCGTGTTGTCTCAAGGAAAAATTCCTCGCCGTAGGCATGATGGTTGGTGGCCGACGATGCCGTGGTTGTGAACGGCGAAGGCATACCTTCGGGCCGGGTGAGTTCGAGCGCGCCGTAGACCTCGTCGGTCGAGATATGGTAGAACAGCTTGCCATCGTAGCGCTCGGGACGCTCTTCCCAGGCAATTTTGGCCGCCTGTAGGAGCGACAACGTACCCATGACGTTGGTGCGCGCGAATGTGAACGGATCCTTTATCGAGCGGTCGACATGGCTCTCGGCGGCGAGATGGATGATGCCGTCGACCTCATAGTCGCGAATCAGGGAGAGCATGCGGTCAAAGTCGCATATGTCGGCCTTGACAAAGACGTAGTTGGGGCTGTGCTCCACATCCTTGAGATTGGCGAGATTGCCCGCGTAGGTCAGCAGGTCGACATTGATTATACGGTAGTCGGGATACTTGTTGACAAACAGCCTTACGACGTGGCTGCCGATGAATCCGGCACCGCCGGTCACTATGATGTTGCGCTTGAACTGGCTCATATCTATTCTATATATGTAAAAAGGATGTCCGCAAATATAGCTGAATTTGCGGACATCCTTATAAGTTATAATGGGATTTTTACTTCACGATACCCTTTTCGAGGTATTCGGCGAGGTTGGTGCGCACGCTCTCGCCTGCACGCTCCACAGCCACCTTTGCCATGTCGGCATCGGTCATAATCTTCACGAGTTCGGCGAAAGAGGTCTTTTGTGGATTCCAGCCGAGCTTCGCGCGTGCCTTTGTAGGGTCACCCCAAAGGTTGACCACGTCGGTCGGACGGTAGAAATCGGGCGACACCTCTATAAGCACCTTGCCAGTGGCGGAATCGATGCCCTTCTCGTTTTCGTCCTCACCCTCCCAGCGCAGCTCGATGCCTACGTTGTGGAAAGCGAGCTGACAGAACTCACGCACGGAGTGCTGCTCGCCGGTAGCAATCACGAAATCCTCAGGCTCGGGATGCTGGAGTATGAGCCACATGCACTCCACGTAGTCCTTGGCATAGCCCCAGTCGCGCAGCGAGGAGAGGTTGCCGAGATATAGCTTGTCCTGCTTGCCCTGAGCGATGCGTGCGGCGGCAAGGGTGATCTTGCGGGTGACGAATGTCTCGCCACGGCGTTCGCTCTCGTGGTTGAAGAGGATACCCGAGCAGCAATACATGCCGTAGGCCTCGCGATATTCCTTCACGATCCAAAAACCGTACTGCTTTGCCACCGCATACGGGCTGTAGGGGTGGAACGGGGTGTTCTCGTTCTGGGGCACCTCCTCCACCTTGCCGTAAAGCTCGGAAGTGGATGCCTGGTAGATACGGCAAGTATCCTTCAGCCCGGAAAGGCGGACAGCCTCAAGCACGCGGAGCACACCGGTGGCGTCGATGTCGGCAGTGAACTCGGGAGAGTCGAACGAAACCTGCACATGGCTCTGGGCTGCGAGGTTGTAAATCTCGTCGGGACGCACCTTGCCCACGACCTGAAGTATCGACATAGAGTCGCCGAGGTCGGCATAATGGAGATGGAAGCGCGGATGGCCTTCGAGATGGGCGATACGCTCGCGGAAATCGACCGACGAACGGCGGATGGTGCCGTGCACGTCGTAACCTTTCTCAAGCAGCAGTTCTGCCAGGAACGAGCCGTCCTGACCCGTAACCCCTGTAATGAGTGCTTTTTTCATATATCTGAATTAATAATTATCATTTTGTTTTGAGGCGATAGACAGCGTAACGTCCTCAGCTACTTTTTCCTTTGAGGCCACAAAGTTAGCGTTTTTTCACATCCCGTGCAACCCGCAATCTAATATTGAGACATAATCTTCATCTAAAAAATACTCCTACCATTACGCAAACCTTTCCCATACCGCGAATTACCTCAATGTAGATAGACCGATATCCAACAGTAGAATCATGTTAACCAAATGTAGTCCCAATATTAAACTTTAGATTTATGAACCATTTTACACGTTTCTTAGCCGCATCGACAATCGTGCTCGGTGCTTCACTCACAGCCAATGCAGAATGGAATCCCGAAAACTGGACTTGTCGTACTGACGGTATTGCCACATCGGTGGAAGATAATGCCATCGTATTTGATTTCCCTGCAACCGCAGAGAATGCCGCGGCAAAGATAGAATTCATCGCCAACAAGGATCTCACCCTCGGTGCCGGTCGCTCAATTGTTGTAATGAAAGTGCTGTATTCCACAGCATATGTCGATTATAACGATTGCTACAGCCAGGTGCTTCGTCAGCTTAAGGTCGGCAACAAAGATGGAGAACAGATTGCCCCTTACGGCGATACCGCAAAGCCCGGTTTTACACGCGGGCATGGAGGCAACGGCGACACCGGAAATGTCGGATATTATTTCCGCGATCTCAATGGACAGGGTGGCTTCAATTTCGGTGATACGGAATGGATACTACCTTATACAGGCAAATACTCTACAAATGCCACTTTTGATTTCGAGGGCGAGACAGTCTATGGCCGAGCATTTTGTTCGGTTGTAATCGGTCGTAAGAACGGCACGAAGAATGGTGCCATAGATGCAAGCAAAACTAAGATCGTCTATCTCGACTTCGTTACAGCTGAAGAACTTGGCAACAAAATCGACCAAACCAGCGTGAAGAATTTTATCGAGAAGAAACTCGAAGAAGGCACTACCGGCATCGACGATGTTCTTGGTGACGCCGAAGGTGTGGTCGACGTATATAGCCTCACAGGCATCAAGGTGCGCGCAAGCGTAGAGGCAGCCGATGCTCTCAAAGATCTCCCACGCGGTCTCTACATCGTAGGCGGCAAAAAGGTTATGGTGAAATAATTCCCTATCCATGACGTGCTTACACTATTGATATAACATGTGAATCATAGGCACAATCCAAATTTCCAATAGGTTTTATAATATTCGCAACCGAACTTAGATGAGGGCGACGGTATCGTGACTGATAGTGTCGCCCTCGGTTTTTCCGTATGCATACGATGGCTGCCAGGCGCTGCGAGCCTCAGGACTCTGTGCCTCACATACCTAAATGACACCGGACGCGGCGAAGCCGAATGTCGTTTTTTAGCGGAAACGCACCGATTTTCAATGAAAATTAGTAATTTTGCAGTCTAATTTGAAGAGAAACGCAACTCTTTGTCTGTCAACTGTTTCGCTATACATAAGATATGCCATTATGAAATGGATGCAGGCTCGGAAGTTGCGGATTGACTCATAAACACTTAAAATTATGGCAAATCGCAAGCTAAAAATCAGAGATCTCACGTTGCGCGACGGCCAGCAGTCGCTTTTTGCGACCCGCATGCCCCAGTCGTGCATCGACCGTCTGCTCCCCCTTTACGAGGGTGCCGGATTCTATATCATGGAAGTGTGGGGCGGTGCCGTGCCCGACTCTGTGATGCGCTATCTCGACGAATCTCCCTGGGAACGCCTAGGCATCTGCTCAAAGGCCATGAAGGGCCATTCGCTGCTGTCGGCACTCTCGCGAGGCCGCAACCTCTTCGGCTACGTGCCATATCCCGACAGCGTGCTCGAAGGATTCTATAAGGAGGCCATCAAGAATGGGCTCAACGTGATGCGCATATTCGACGCGCTCAACGACCTCGACAACGTGAAGGAGTCGATACGCATGATCAACGAGCTTGGCGGCATTGCCGACGGAGCCGTATGCTATACTGTCGACCCCAAGGAAGAAGCTCCCGCAGAACCTGCCGAAAAGCCCGGATTCTTCGCACGACTCTTCGGCAAGAAAGCCGAGGCTCCGGCTGCTCCCGAAAAGATATTCACCGACGACTACTTTGTCTCCAAGGCCAAAGCCATGGAGAGCTACGGCGCCAAGATCATCACCCTCAAGGATATGGCAGGTCTGGTCAACCCCGCGCGCATAGCCTCGCTGATGCCGAAGCTCAAGGCAGCCGTCAGCGTGCCGGTCGACTTCCACACCCATTGCACCCCGGGCTACGGCCTGGCATCGTCGCTCGTGGCCATCATCAACGGCGTAGACATCCTCGACACCAACATCTGGTGGTTCGGCGAAGGCTCAGCCGCTCCCGCCATCGAGCTTATATACATATTCTGTCAGAAGCTCGGAGTGGAACTTGAGGCCAACATGGAGGCCGTCGGCAAAATACGCAACGAACTTTACGACGTGCGCAAGCAGCTCGCGCCGTTCGACCTCAACAAGGATCATTTCCCCAAGGCATTCGATCCCCTGGCCGACACGCTTCCCGCCGAGGTCGACGCACAGTTCGACCGTGCCATCGCTGCCGCAAAGGTCGGCGACGAGGACGCTCTGCTCGCCGCATGCCACGCCATCGAGAACTATTTCGGATTCCCAAAACCCAACCTGCTGGTAAAGGAGGCCGAGGTGCCCGGAGGCATGTACTCCAACATGGTGGCACAGCTTAAGGCACTCGGTGCCAGCGACCTGCTCGACGATGCCATGCGCCTCATCCCCAAGGTGCGCCGCGACGCCGGTCTGGTGCCACTCGTCACCCCTACCAGCCAGATCGTAGGCAGCCAGGCAGTCAGCGTGGCCCTCGACCGCAAGAAGGGAAATCCCGACTACAGCAATCCCTCCAACCAGTTCATCTCGCTCGTCAAGGGTGAATACGGCCACACCCCCGTGGCAGTCGATCCCGCGTTCCGCGAGAAAATCGCCGGCACTCCGGTGGAGACACCCTACGACGTCACCAAATACCGCAAGCCCGAGAACCCCGTGCTTGACGACATGGGCGGCGTGAAGCTCGCCTCCAACCAGGAGGAATACCTGCTGCTCGAACTGCTTCCCACTGTGGCCAACGGATTCCTTCGCAAACGCCGTGCCGAGGAATGGGAAAAGACACAGGCCACAGCGCCTGCCGTTACCGCAGCCGAGGAGAAGGCAGCCGCCACAGTCGAGCCTATCACCGGACCCACCTTGAAAGCCCCCATGGGAGGACGTATCGTGGAGATAAAGGTGAAGCCAGGCGACAAGATAAAGTTCGGCCAAACTATGCTCGTCTACGAGGCCATGAAGATGGAAAATGACCTTGCGTCGGAAATCGACGGAACTGTCAAGCGCATCCTCGTGGCTCCCGACCAGGTGGTAGCCACCGACCAGCCCCTCGTCGAGTTCGAATAACCCAAAGTTGACAATCCTACACACAGCGGTACGCCGTTTTGGCGTACCGCTGTTTTTTATACGAATGACAGAATATACCTTTCATTCCTTGAGTCGCTGCCAATCAAAAGTATTCTTTAAGTTTTTATTCGCATACCACATTTCATTCTTTCCCATTCTTTTTGCCCGATTTCAAAAAAATCTGAAAATATTTGGAGGAATGAAAAAGAGTGCTTACCTTTGCACCGTTAAAAACGGCCACCTTAGCGAAAGCATCAGCCGTTTTTGACAGTTAAATACAAACGGTGAGATTAGCTCAGTTGGTTAGAGCGTCGGATTGTGGTTCCGAAGGTCGTGGGTTCGACCCCCACACCTCACCCTCACAGAATGGAAGCCTTTTCGGGCTTCCATTTCTGTTTTCCCCCTGCCTGCATTGCGGAGGACTAATATCTATTAAATCGCATGGGCATTTGAATATAATCCGAAGAATCTATAATTTTGCAAATTATAAATCATCATTATCACTATTATTTCAGTAATTATGCGTAATTTTCTACTTTATTTGTCATGTGCCGCCGCAGTCAACACGTATGCGGCCATTACCCCGCCTGCGTCCGTAGTGCAATCAGGTTATGACGGAAGTTCGTTGACTCTTTCCTGGTCTCCGGTAGAGAACGCCACCGGCTATCAAGTGTCCGTATGGTGTTTGGGAGCTTCCAAGACTACCACGGAAAACGTAAACCTGATTATCGACAAAGACAATCCGGTCATATATACTCCGGCGGTAAATGGTCATCTCGATGAAGCCAGCATGCTTTTCCGAATCGACGATGTAGAGGGGGTTGATGTCAACAAGACGCTACCGCTCATATTCCGTCAAGCCGATGCCGCCCATAATGTAAGTTCCATCTTGCGCGGTGATATATTCATGGGGCAACTTGCACCATACAGCACATTGTCGAGCTACGTCGTGTTCGGTGGTTATCCCATAGATGAGTTTTCCCAATGCCTGTATATCTCGGCCGGTCCGGACGGAGCACCGGAAGGGGTCGGCAAAATGACCATAACCTCAGTGATGAACACATATCGTCCCAACGTCTACGTCAAGGACAATGAATCGGTAAGTTCAGATGTTACGTCAATCGTAGTCGACGGACTCGATCCCGCCACCAACTACTATGCGACAGTAAAGACACTAAACGGCACACAGGTATCAGATCCTTCCGATATTCTCCATCTGGACAGTCTTGTCCCCACCATACTGACCGGAGCAACCGCAGTGTCAGGCGATTCATATACAGCTAACTGGCAGGCCAACACGAAGGCATCATCGTATGTCGTCACCAACTACGAGATGATATACGCCGAAGGTTCGTGCCCAATCGCAGAAGATGGCTCAAAATGCATCGGAGGCACTTTCGACGAACCGACGACAGTAGATTCGTTTGATGAATACACGGCATCAAAAGGATGGGTCGGAGCGACATGCCTGGTGGCCGACGGCATGTTCGGAGTAGCCGACGGCGCATTCCGCGGCGGACGCCCGATAGGTGGCTACCTGTATTCACCGGAAGCCGACTTCTCGGCCAATAACGGGAAAATCGCCATCGACGTAACTCTGTACGGCAACCCCGGCGATGTAATCAACGTGTTTGCAGGCTCATACTCCACCGACAAAGTTCATCCTGTCACAATTCCTGAGTCAGGAGTCGTCACCGAACAATTCGACATCATAGGAGGCACGGAAAACACACAGCTGAAGTTCGAATCCACCACACTTAAGAAATTCTTCATAAAATCACTGACAGCATCCCAGGGCGAGAAGAAACAGATTGTGCTCCTTGAGGACAGTTTCGACAAGGCTACTTCAGGCACATTCGACTCCCCCCAGGAGCGCATACAGCCCGATGACTACACTGCCATGCCGGGATGGAACGTCAATTCGGCCATCATTGCCAAGGGCATGTTCGGCACCTATAACGGCATGATCATCAGTGGACGCCCTTACGGTGGCGGCGCAATGACGACTCCGGAGCTGGGGTTCTCGAAAGGTGATGTCTACGTTTCATTCCGTCTACAGAGCAGCAAGCCTTCAGAGGATGAGATAACAATCTATGTCGGGTCATATGATCCGGCTACCGCCAAGACGTTGAGCGTACCTGCCGATGGCATTATCGATGAGACCGTCCTGCTCTCATCTACGGGAGAGAGCGCTTCTGTATATTTCGAGTCGAAGCTGCGCCAAAAGTTCATGCTTGATGACATAAAGATTTATCAGACACTGGCTCCCGGACAGAAAGTAGCCATGAAACTATCCTCGGCAGAGGTGACGGAAGGCACTTCACATACATTCTCCGGACTTGATGCTTCTACCCGCTACGGCTACTCCGTGCGCACTGATTACCTCAATTTCTTCGACATGCCTACCGAAGGCAGCGAATCGGCAATAATGGAAGTAGCCGGTAGCACTTCCGGCATTGATTCCGTTACCTCCGCATCAGAAAACACATCGCCTGTCATATCAGTGATTCTCACCGATCTTACAGGCCGCAGGGTGCTCGCTCCCGCCTCCGGATCCATAGTAATACGTACGGAAATCCACGCCGACGGTTCTTGTACGAATTCCAAGATCATCATGCGCTGACCGATTCGGATACACTCATATTGAAATAACCGTGCCGTAATCGATATCGATTACGGCACGGTTATTTTATTGGTAGTGCCACTTATAGGTGGTTAAAAAAACAGCCTATTAACACGTCCGGATCAGGCCTGGTGGACGGGGCGGAGGAGGTCATTGACGGTCTTGACTGGGTTGAATGTGGCCACGGGGACTTCGACAAAGATGGTGTTCCAATCGCTCATGGCACCGTTCCATAGGCCGGGCAATTCGAGGGCGCGCAGCTCGCGTCCGTTGCGCGACTTGGAAGAAATGAAGCCGGTGTCGGGATCAACGAAATCGGGCAGGTCATACTTCGCTCCATTCACGTCCTTGATATAGCATACGAGATCCACAGGGTTGAAGTGCGTGGCCTTGGCCACCATCTCCTTATATTCGGCGCGGTCGGGATCAATCTGTGTGCTTTCGAGAATCTGGGGTGAGGTGGACCCGTCGGGATTGTAAGTGATGTAGGGACCACCACCCGGCTCGCCTTCGTTGCGCACCATGCCGCACACACGCAGTGGACGGTCGAGCTTGCCGCGGATATAGAGTACGAGGTCGGCGTCCTCAAGCTGCTTGAGCTTCTCGTCGCGGATGTTGAGGGTGTCGTGCATGAAAGCAATCATCTCGCGCACGTCGTCGATGGTATAGTCACCACGGTCAATCATGCCGAGGTAGCGCTCAATGCGGTCGTGCGCCTCGATAAGACACCCGGCGATTACCTTCTTATATTGCAGTGTGGCCTCACGCTGCGAGTCGGGAACCACGTTGTCGATATTCTTTATGAACACCACCGCCGAATCTATGTCATTGAGGTTCTGGATGAGAGCACCGTGGCCTCCGGGACGGAACAGCAGTTTGCCGTCCTCGCGGAATGGGGTGTTGTCGGGGTTGACGGCCACGGTGTCGGTCGACTTCTTCTGCTCGGAGAGCGAGATATGATAGTGCACGCCGAGAGCCTTCTCGAAGCCGGGAACGGCGGAAGCTATCTTTTGCTCGAACAATGCGCGATGTTCGGGCGAAACGGTAAAATGCAGATGTACGTTGCCATCCTTGTCAGTTGCGGTCTGCGCGCCCTCCACGAGGTGTTCCTCCAGAGGAGTGCGCGGTCCTTCGGCATAGGAATGGAATTTCAGCAGGCCCTTGGGAAGCTGTCCGTAGTTCAGCCCCTCCTTATGGAGCAGCGCGGCCACAATATCCTTCGTGTGGCCTTCGGCTTTCAGCGCGGCGATGTCCTTGCCGTAGAGGCGGCGGCACGCTTCGTCAAGTTCGGGGAAGAAGGCGAAGTCGGCAATGCGGTCAATCAGCTGCTCTACGTCGCTGCCCGGCTTTGGCGCGTCGACCTCACCGTCGAGATAGGAGAACAGAGCCTTGAACATACGCGAGGCAGCACCCGAGGCAGGCACGAATTTGTAGACCTCGCCTCCGTCGGCAAGGTATTTCTGCCAACGATCCACGGCCTGCTTCTGTGCGGCGTCGTCGAGGGCGAGTATGCCTTTGCCCACGCGGGCCGAATCGACTATGCGCAGGTAGGGGAATCCGGTCTCAAATCGTTTAAGCTGGCTTTCAAGGAGTTCGGGGGCTATCCCTTTCTCTTCAAGGGTGATTTTGTCCTGAGGTATCATATTTCGGTTATTTTGATGATGTTTAAGGTATGCATGGATATCAGGAGGGCTTAAAGGAGGTAAAGAACGGCACATATGCCCTCAATGCTTCAAAGCTACGGATTTTTTTCGACTTCGACAAAATAAATATGCGTGGAATTTTTGTTTAAATTTGTAAGTATGAAGAGACAAAGCAGAATATCACGCATTTCGACACGGACGGCGGCATGGATACGCCTCGCCACGATACGTATCAAGTCGTTTGCGGCGTATTGCACCACGGGGGTGTGGAGCGACACGCGGCGTACCTGGCGCGTCAACACGATAAAAACCATCAACCTCACCGTAAGGTCGTTTCTCAATACCGACTTGCAGAACCGTGCCTCAGCGCTGACCTACAACACCCTTCTCGCCATAGTGCCCGCGCTGGCGCTGCTGTTTGCCATCGGGCGCGGATTCGGATTCGAGAACCTGCTACAGACGCAGCTTTTCCAGGCGCTCCCGTCGCAGAAACATGCGCTTGAGGCCGGCATCGACTTCGTGAGCGGATACATGACGCAGGCATCACAGGGAGTGTTTGTGGGCGTGGGCATAGTGGTATTGCTATGGACGATGATTTCGCTTATGAGCAATATCGAGGACACATTCAACACAGTATGGGGAGTGACACGCGCACGCTCCTTCGGGCGCAAGGTAATCGACTACACAGCGATAATGTTCCTGCTGCCGGTGCTGATGATATGTTCGAGCGGCATATCGGTGATGGTAAGCTACGCTTTGGTCGACAACCCGCGACTGCACTTCATATCACCGGCTGTGAAAATGGCTCTCGACGTGGCGCCGTTCGTGCTCACATGGATGTCATTCACGGGGATGTACCTGGCGTTTCCCAACACCAAAGTCAAGTTCAAGAACGCGTTCCTGAGCGGGGTGTTCGCCGGCACAGCGTTCCAGATCTTGCAGTACCTGTTCCTGTCAGGGCAGATCTACGTGTCGAAGTACAATGCCATCTACGGATCGTTCGCCTTCTTGCCGTTGCTGCTGATATGGCTCCAGCTGGTGTGGACCATCACTCTTTCCGGTGCGGTGCTCTGCTATTCGTCGCAGAACATATTCCAATTTAATTTCTCCCACGACATATCAACCATATCGCTCGACTATAAACGAAAGATAGCGGTGGTCATAATGACGATAATCGTCAAGCGGTTCGATAAGGGCCTCGGCCCATTCACCGTCACCGACTTCGCCGCCAACTACCACATGCCGTCGAGGCTCGTCACGCAGCTTATCGACGAGATGGTGGCGGCGCGGCTGCTCTCACCGGTGGTTATCTCAGAGGACACCTACGGCTATCAGCCTGCGGTCGATCCCTCGAAGGTTACCCTCGGCATGGTGCTCGGACGTCTCAATGCGCAGGGAGCCGACGACTTTATCCCCAACTTCCAGGAGGAGTTCGCCGACATAATCCGAATAATCGACCTCAACCTCCGGCAAACAATCTCCAAGTGCGACGAGACCCTCCTGCTCGACCTCCCGTTCCAATCCCTCAATAAAAGATGACGGCTAAAACTGGTCATCAGACCTTGATCCAGGAGTTGAGCGAGAAATCGTATCTTTTTATTATCTTAGCAGGTATGCCTGCTGCAATACAGTAATCGGAATATCTTTGGTCACGACAGAATTGGCCGCGATAACACAATTCTTCCCTATGGACACATTGCCTACCACAACGACATTCTTTCCCAGCCAGGTGCCGTCTCCTATTATTACGCGATCACCGGGATTATAGCGCACGCCTTGTTTATAGATATGAGTGTAGGGATCCTCATACTCATGATTGTGGTCGACTATATGCACATTCGGAGCTGTCAGCACCCCATTACCGAATGTTATCTCGCCATGGGCAAATATCGTCGAATGGTTGCCTATTTCACAATTATCGCCGAACGTGAGCCGGGCGTCAGGGTCGCAGCATAGATATACGGAGGGCCGTATTATCACCTCTTTGCCACATTTCACCGTCCCCCGGTTCACTATTTTGACACCCATTCCTATATACAGTCCTGGAGAATAAGGTATTCTGTAGCGTAAAGAATAATATCTGCCAAGCAGTTTTTTTATGGTTCTTTTTATATCGGGCATTGGTGGTCGGTAGTAATTATTAAAGTCAGTCGAACACGCCTTCGATGGATTCGCCGCCGTCAACGGGTTCGTCAGCAAACTCGCCGTAGTACTCTTTGGCGCAGAGGTCGATGTCGGAGGGGAATGTAAAGGTGGCATCCTGCTTGTAGGGGAGTGTGGGATCATCGTAGACTTTACGGATGAACTTGCCGTAGATCGGGAGGGCCATCGATGCGCCCTGCCCCATTGCCATTCCATTGAAATGGATGTAGCGCTCCTCACCGCCTACCCATGTGCCGGACACGAGCTGCGGCGTAAATCCCATGAACCATCCGTCGCTGTTGGAGTTGGTGGTGCCTGTCTTGCCACCCATCTGTGCCGTGAGGTTGTATGGCGTACGGCGCAGGCGGTTGCCGGTGCCGCTGTCGACCACATTGAGCAATATCGACAGTATCTTGTAGTAGGCCTCGGGCGATATCACCTCGGTATGACGCGGGGTGAACTCGCTGATTATGTTGCCGTTGTTGTCGGCGATGGCGGTCACGAACATGGGGTCGACGCGCATACCCTTGTTGGCGAACGCCGAATAGGCCGTGACCATCTCCTTCACCGACACGTCGCATGGCCCGAGACAAAGCGCTATCACGGGGTCGAGCTTATTGGTGATGCCGAAATTATGCATGTTGCGCACGAGCGTTGCCGGGGAGAGCTGGGCCATCAGGCGCGCCGAAATCCAGTTGTTGGAGTTGGTCAATGCCCAGCGCAGGTCGACCATCTCTCCCACACGCGCACTTCCGGCATTGCGTGGCGACCACGGACGGCCCACCTCGTCGTAGATGGTGGGCTGCTCGTTGAGCAGCTGGTCGCACGGGGTGAACCCCTCCTCCATGGCGTAGGTGTATAGAAACGGCTTGATGGTGGAGCCTATCTGGCGACGTCCGGTCGATACCATGTCATATTGGAATGCCGAGAAGTTCGGTCCACCTACGTAGGCCTTTACATGGCCGGTGACAGGCTCCATCGACATGAAGCCCGCGCGGAGGAAGTGCTTGGTATAGAACAGCGAGTCGATCGGCGACATGAGCGTGTCGATCATCCCGTCGTAGCTGAACACCTTCATCTCCTGCTTCGTGGCGAACGCCTTCTTGATTTCCTCCTCGGAGGCGCCCGCACGCTTCATCTGATAATAGCGGTCGGTCTGCTTCACAGCCTTGTCGATGAGCGACGCGAGCTGCGCCGACGAAAGCTCCTCGCGGTTGGTGGTATAGGGCGCACCCTTCACCCCGCGCTTCTCGCGGAAGAAACTCGGTTGTAGGGTCTTGCCGAGATGCTCGGTGACGGCCTCTTCGGCATAGCGCTGCATACGCGAGTCAAGGGTGGTGTATATCTTCAGACCATCGGTGTAGATGTCATATTTCGTGCCATCGGGCTTGGGATTCTTCTCGATCCACCCGTAGAGTGGATTGTTCTCCCAGGCGATGGAGTCGTCGACGAACTTCTGCTTCTCCCATCCGCGATAGTCGGAACGCACTGGATGCTTGGCACGCAGCATGCGGCGCAGCTCTTCGCGGAAATATGGCGCCAGGCCCTCCTTGTGATCCACGCGGTGGAATTTCAGTACCAGCGGGAGCGCCTGAAGCGAGTCGAGCTGCTCTCGAGTGAGCATATCCTCCTTATACATCTGTTCGAGCACCACATTGCGCCTGTCGCGTGTGCGCTCGGGCTTGCGCACCGGGTTGAAGTATGACGGGTTCTTCACCATGCCCACCAGAGTGGCGGCCTCCTCGATGGTGAGGTCCTTGGGATCTTTTCCGAAATAGACAAATGCCGCCGACTTTATGCCCACGGCGTTGTAGAGGAAGTCAAACTGGTTGAGATACATCTTTATGATCTCATCCTTCGAGTAGAAGCGTTCGAGTTTCACGGCAATCATCCATTCGATGGGCTTCTGCAAGGCACGTTGCAGGAGTCCGTCGCTCGAAGGCGAATATAGCAGCTTGGCGAGCTGCTGCGTGATGGTCGATCCGCCGCCGGCGTTCTTCTGCCCCATGAGCACGGTCTTTACAGCCACGCGGCCCAATGCGCGCACATCAATGCCCGAGTGGTCCTCAAACCGCGAATCCTCCGTGGCTATCAGCGCGTCGATCACGTTCTGCGAGATGTCGTCAAAATCGACATAGACGCGGTTGCCCGTACCGTTGAAGTAGCGTCCAAGCTCCTCGCCGTCGGCCGAATACACTATCGAGGCGAATCGGTCCTTAGGATTCTTAAGTTCCTCCACAGGAGGCATATAACCTATTATCCCGTTATATATGAGAAACAGGAATATCGCCGCTCCGGCCAGACAGCAGCCGAACACGATCCACATCACGGTTATTATCTTGCGGGAATGCTCTTTCAGAAATTTCATTGCAGGATGAGGTTGGTTGGGCGCACGCCGGGGCGTATGGCCACAGCATGCATCGCAAAGTTAGCAATTTTCCCTCTCACCATCCCCCGCCTCCCGGTTAAAAAATGTAGAGCCAAATTTGAGAGTTCTACAACATAATCTTTCCCAGTCCGCTTATTTGTAGCACCGGATTGCTCATAAAATGATTGCCATCCCCTCCAAGTTTTCTGAAAATGAGCGGATAATTACGGTTGGAATGAGTAACTTTGCCGGTAGAAGTTACGAAAAGAGTGTAATTTATTGGAAATGAGCGTAGGTTAATTGCTCT
>NZ_CAJTYX010000029.1 GCF_910583865.1 uncultured Muribaculum sp. | reverse complement strand
GGCATCCACCTCCCCGAGAATTAAAACAGCGTGAGTACCTATAATATAAGTTACCCGATAATATATGAATTACCAGTCTTTCTTGAAGGCGTAATATGTCCAAACCAACTTAGTCGGCTTTACCATAGTCATGACCATGAATGAAAAATCTTCCGGCATCGGGAACTTGGCCATCATTCCTATATTCCATGGCTCATTCCACATAGACTCTTTTCCATAGTCGTAATCACTTACTATCACGTCTGTCCCGGAAAGCTTGTCAAAACGTGTGCCTGCCATAAACGGGCCTAACACACCTTCTCCCATCACCAGAGCCTCCTGTTCTTCATTCGACATATGGACAATATCACGCATGAATATCGTTCCATATCTCTTCTCCGGCATTCCGGCCAATGCGCGCGACGTGGGACTCGGTTCATAAGGAGCTATGTAATCTTCAAGCGAACTCCAGGCATAATCCAGATAATCACCAACCGATATTCCATCCTGCGGATCGCAAAGCGCCTCGGTAGTCTCACGGGTATCTACAAGGGTAAGCAGCTTATCGGGCATAGCTCCTTTGAGCGACTTAATAAGCCTGGCATAAGCCATTCCGGAAACAGCGGGAGAGCCCTCAATGTCATATCCGGCACTCTCATCCCAAAGATTCACACCATCAATGTCATACAAATCCACAACTGTCTTTACCTGCGCCGTGAAATCGGCTATCTGCTCGTCCGACATATTGGCAAATCCGATACCGGTCCCTCCACCCTTTATAGCGATACACACTTTTATGCCGTCGCGCTGTATCGGATAAAGGTAACGCAGCCGATTCTTGAGCACATATTCCAGATCGGGATTGAGGAACAGTTTGACATGTCCGTTGCCATCCTTCTTAATATATGAGGTACGTATGTTCACTATATCCAATAGTTTGCCATAATATAACTTTACGTCCTCGCCGGTGTTGAAATCACTGTGGGTGACATCAATCATAAATTGAGTGGCAATCAGCGGATTCATCGTCTCCATATCAATATACGCGATGTTAACCGTGGGTTTCTCCCCTACGAGATAATCAATCCCGGCGGCAACCGAACAGATGTAAGGCAATTCTGTAATCAGTTCGCCCGACTCCGTATCCGTAGCCTGTATAGGGAACATATATGCGTCGTTTACCATCATACCCTGTCCGTTAAATTCGAGCTTTACGGCATCCGATGTCGTTTGTCCGGCCTTGATCGTGACGATACATTCGCCATCGCCGTTTAACGACAGATTATTCCCAAGCCCACCTGACCCGGTCAATGTCTGGCATTCCATATAATGTTCCTTATTGAAAGGAATCGTTATAGACTGACCATAATAATAATCTCCTCCGGCATATAGAGGATTCATGCCTATGCGGAAAGTCCTGTCTTTATCGGCAGCCTCTGGGAGTATAAGCCGTACTTCATCGGTATATTTAAGTTCCGACGGATCGAGACCTGTCTGTTCGGGACTGCCTATTCGGAACAATATCATATCGCCTCCCGGATAGTTCTTACTATCCAAATGGCCTTTGGACGAAATGACTTCCTCGGTCGCTGTCGACTTGTCGTGGGCGGTGTCGGGATTTACCACCATAGCGTCCTCGTCGCAGGCCGTGAGGGCCAGGGCGCACAGCATGGCGGCGGGTATGAAATGTTTTATTGAGATTTTCATGACTTTTCAAATGTTAAAGTTTTGAACATAAGCTTTCCCATGGTCGACTTACTCCCATGACAGCTTCGGCACTTCCACCCCGGCAGGCCAGAGGTCGGCCTCGGAGCGCGGATACTGTGCGGTATGGTTCTGGTCGGTCCAGTATGCTACCACCTGCCCGTCGTTGCCGTGACCGGTCTTGTCGTGGATTACCGTGCCCGCCCCCTCGTCAAACTTCCAGTAGGCTCTCAGCGACGGCTGCGCCTGCGGGTCGGGGATATCATACATGTATTGCCTTATCTGGTCGAGGGTGCGCGCCTCGCTCCATATACGCGCCTCGCAGATGTCGCCGTCAAACATACGGCTCGGGTCGTGGCTGTCGCCGTAGGAACGTCCGAAGTAGAACACGAAGTCGCCGCTGTTGTCAAACTCGTTGCGCGGCGCGCGGTCGGCGAGGTTCAGCTCCGTGATGTCGCTCTTCCCGTGGCCGGCGGCCTCGCTCTGCAGCTCGCCGTCGACATAGAAGCGGATCGTGGCCGCAGCGAGATCCCATGTGAGCGCCACGTGGTACCACTGTCCGGCGTTGAGGGTCTTTGCCTGGGTGGCTTCGGGGAACTTACCGAATGTAGTCTGGGTCTGCAGCTGGCTGTTGGGGAACTGCACGTCGCCGAAACGGATCAGGAAGTACTGCTCGATGCCCATCACGGATGATATCGTCTCCTGGAACGAGTTGGCCCTGACGATACACTCCATGGTGACCGCCGAGAGGTGGTTGACGACGTCGCCCGTAGGGCTGTCCTTGACGAATCCGGGAATCTTGACATAGCAGTTCCTTAGGTTGAGGGCGGTGGTGATCGCCGAGGAGCGGCGCACGAGGTAGTACATGACGCGCGAGCCACCCATCACCTCCACGCCGTCGGCGCCGCCGATGGCAAGCGGGCATATGTAGGTGGCATCAATCTCAAGCTCGTCGAGCCGGGAGAAGCTTATCGCCACCTGCTCGGAGGTAGTGCGCCCTGCGGGTATCGTCACGGAGGACTTCTCCAGGGAGTAGTGGGAGGCGGGGAGCACGGGATAGTCGGTGCCGTTGCGGGCGTTGTAACCGGAGGCGAGCGAAGGGTCGACGGCGAGGGTCACTGTCGTGGGCGCTCCCGAGGGGTATGTCAGCTTCACGGAGAAGGTCTTTGTCTGGTCGGTGACCTTGCGGTTGAAGGTGAAAGTCTCGGATGTCTTTGTTGCCGCCACGTCGAGATAGGCCGCGTTGTCGAACGGCGACTTCTCGGAGTAGTCCTCGTTGTCGCACGCCACGATCATCAGCAGCGCCACCGCCGGGGCCAGGCATCTATATAACGGATATTTCTTCATAGCTGGAAGGTATGGGTATGATGGTTAATTGTGGCGTGCGGGGTTGAGCAGCTGTATGCCGCCGCGCAGGCGCTTGTAGATGATGTCGGCGTCGTAGTAGTCGGCACCGACGTTGTTGACGGCGAAGCCGGCGAGTCCTCCGGCGGTCACGTTGGCCGCATATGCCGCGCCGGCGAGGGAGTTGCGTGTCACTCCGTCGGCGTCGGTGATCGATGCGCCGGGGACCACCCCGAGGAGAATCTTCCCGGCGGGAATGCCTGCGTAGGCCACGGAGTAGCGCACGGCGGTCTCGATGTCGTAGGAGTCCTTTGCCGCCGACGCGTCGATTATGAACCAGTCGAATGCGTCGCAGGCCGATGCGGGGAGGAGCGAGGGCGTGCCCTCGAAGAGGAGAACTCCCGGAAGTCCGGAGACGAGAGCCGCCATGTCGTCGGGCACGGATGTCGCCGAGGCGAGCACCATCCCGTCGAACGCTCCGGAGCGCACGGCGGCGGCAGCGTCGGCCACGGCCTGCGCTCCCTTGGCTGCATCGACCCGGTAGAGCACGCGGGTGGCGTAGTCGGCGCGCACGAACGTCATGTCGGCCACATCGGCTGCGGAGAGCCGGTCGGCGTTGCGCATGGCCACGAGGTCGAGCGAATCCGGCAGGGAGCGCAGGAAGTCGCGTTCGCTGACGGAACGGTCGGGAGCGTTGTCGAGACAGGCGTAGGCGATCCTGTGGGCCGATGCCTTGAATTCGCGCAGCCCCCTTGTGTAGTCGGCGTATCCCTGCGGATCCTGCTCGGGGCGCGAGGTGACATGGCTGTCGTGGATCTCCATGTCGGTCCAGTCGGAGCATGATGCGGCGCCCAGGGCGATCATGGAGGCTGATATTATAGATATTATCTTCATTTTTTCTGATGGATTAGAGGGTTTACTGCAATGAATGGTCCTTCACGTCCCACCACAGGCGCGTGCCGGCGGCATCGGGTCCGCCGAGCATCTGTACGGCCTCGACGATGTAGCGCGGGTTGTCGCTGTACTCGTCGGAGGGATAAGGGAGTCGGCGCGCACCGATGGCCGTATCGACGCTGTTCTGCGGATCCTTGTTCTCGACCGAGGGGAACAGGCGCGGGTAGCCGGTGCGGCGGTGTTCGGCCCAAGCCTCAAGGCCGAGCGGGAATATCGCTATCCACTTCTGGGTGATGATACGCTCAAGGTTGCGCTCGAAGTTGGCGTCGCCAGGCTCCCAGGCTATGGTGATCGTGCTGACGGCCTTGTGGCTGTACTTGATGTCGCCCTTGTCCATGGGGTTTACATAGTCGGCGGGCACCTTAACGGCGTCGCGGGCGTAGGCGTCGGCCCCGGAGGCCCCGCGCTCGTCAAACGAGAGCTTTATCCCCTGCTCGTAGAGGGCCTGGGGGTCACCACCCATGCTCCATCCGCGCAGCGCGCCCTCGGCACGCAGGAACGCCACCTCTGCGGCGTTCATCCACAGGTAGGGGTCGGTCGATGATATCACCTGCTTGGAGTAGAGGTTGATCATGTCGTCCTTCTTCTGTGTGAATATGCCGATGCGCACACCGTAGTAATCGCTGACCTGGCTCTGGACGCCCTTGTCGTCGGTGACGGTGTTGACACCCTTGACAAACATCTTCTCCAGGCGCGGGTCGGAGTAACCGCCCATGATCGATACGATGTCGGCCGAGATGCGGTAGTCACACCAGTCATTGAACATCAGCGCGGAGCGGTTTTCGGCCACGTGGAGCATAGCGTTGTCGTCGTTGGAGAGGATGACTCCGGCAGCCACGGCCTTCTCGGCGGCAGTGCGTGCGGCATCGGGCTTCACGTAGGCCATGCGCATGGCTATGCGCAGCTGCATGGAGTGGACGAAGCGGCGCCACTTGGAGATGTTGCCGTAGTAGAGGTCCTCAAGCTTGCGGAACGCCTCGGCTGAGAGGTGCTCGTTGTCGGCGAGCACTGCGTCGGCCTCGTCAAGCTCGGCGAGCATGGCGGTGTAGACCTGCTCCTGCGAGTCGTAGGACACGGAAAGGTCCTCGCCGGAGTTGTCGTCGCCCATCATGCGCGAGTAGGGTATCGGGCCGTATATGTCGGTGACGCGGTGCATGGCGCAGACCCTCAGGATCTTGCCCAGGGCGAGGGCCACGGGGTCGTCGGTCTTTGCGAGCATGTCGCGGTACTGCGGGTAGAGCTTCTTGATGGGGTCGGCGAAGGGGGCGCGCAGCCATCCCTGCTCGGGGTTGAAAGTGGAGAACTTCATCACCCATGTGTCGACGATGCCTTCCATGTAGCCGCCGTACGAACCGCCGACCATGGCATCCATGAACTGGTAGAGGTGTTCCTGTGTGGGCACCACCAACCCCTGCATGCCTTTGAGCGAAGCGCCTACGATATGGTTCTCGCGCTGCATCTCGTCGGCGTCGGCCTCATACATG
The DNA here is from genome assembly GCF_910583865.1 of uncultured Muribaculum sp. Taxonomy (GTDB): domain Bacteria; phylum Bacteroidota; class Bacteroidia; order Bacteroidales; family Muribaculaceae; genus Muribaculum. The sequence goes on along the minus strand of NZ_CAJTYX010000029.1, from coordinate 32,042 downwards.
CTGCGGTTCACGTCGTCGTCGAAGCAACCCGCGAGGGGGAGCGTCAGCAGCGACAGGAGTATCGCGGGAATTTTATATATGTATCTCATTGCTATCGTATTAGAAGTTAACTTTGATGTTGAATCCGATGTTGCGCGTGCTCGGCATCATGAAGTAGTCGATACCCTGATAGTAGTTGCCCGTGGTGGCCACGGCCTCGGGGTCGAATGGTGCCTTGCAGTAGATCATCCAGAGGTTCTTGCCCACTACGGAGAGGGTCACGTCGCAGACACCGCCGAGCCAGCGCCGGGGCACTGTGTAGCCGATGCTTGCCTCCTGAAGGCGCACGTTTGTGGCCGAATACGTATAGTAGGTGGGGAGTCCGCTCTGGGAGGCCACCACACCGTAGAAGCTCTGGGGGTCGACAAGGCTGCGTCCGTTGACGAGGACACCGCCGGCGTCGCGTGCGGCTGCCGATGTCTCCGACACTCCGTAGAGGTCGAGGTAGGCCTGTGTGGCCGAGTAGACGATGCCGCCGAGGCGCGCTGTCACGAGGAAGCCAAGGTTGATTCCCTTCCAGCGGAGGTTGTTGTTCCAGGCGAGGTTGGCCTTGGGGAACACGCTTCCGAGCTTTATGTCGCCCGCGTTGTCGACGGCGGTGACATTGCCGGCGTCATCGACGAGAATGTTGCCGTTGATGTCGCGCTTGAGATCGGCGTGGGTGTAAAGGTCGCCGAGCGTACCGCCCTCCTTGAGGATGAACTTGGCCTTACCGAATCCTCGGCCGTCGCTTGTGTTGAGTTCGAGGCGGTCGATGTTGTAGACCTTCCCGGTCTCGGGGTGCACGTAGTTGTGGACAAGCTCCTTGATCTTGTTGCGGTTGGCGGAGAAGGTGAAACTTGTGTCCCAAAAGAGTCCGCCCCAGTCGTGGGAGTAGGCGAGCATCAGCTCCACGCCGTAGTTGCGCACGGAGCCTGTCTGCACGTAGAGCTTGTCGTAGCCCGACGAAACGGGGAGGCGCGGGTCGAAGGTCTGGTTCTTTGTGGTGGCGTAGTAGAACGATGCCCCGAGCCTGAAGTCGTTGAAGAGTGCCGCGTCGACACCTACCTCCCATGAGTCGGTGCGCTCGGGGTAGAGCTTGCCGATGGGGTAGTTGGTCTGCGATGACCAGTCCTGCTTGGTGGCGTCGTAGGTGTAGGTCGGGCATGTGAGGAACTTGGGATAGGGGTTGCCCACGGAGCTGTAGGACCCGCGCACCTTTAAGTAGCCTACCCAGTGGGGAAGCTGCACCATCTCGTTGATGACAGCCGAGAGGCCCACGGAGGGGTAGAAGAATGATGACTGCGGAGAGTTGACGAGCTGCGAGGCCCAGTCGTTGCGTCCGGTGAGTGTGAGGTAGAGCATGCTGCGCCATCCGATTTCGGCGCTTGCGAACACTGATTCGGTGACTTCATGCCAGCCGTACTGTGTGGCGCGCTTCTTTGCGTTGTCGAGGTCGAACACGTTGAAGAGGTTGGGGATGCCGGTGTCGCGTATCGGGCCGGCATATCCAAATTCCTTCGATGTCACGCGCGAGTAGCTCGTGCCTATGTTGGCGAATATCGAGAAGTCGGCCACTCGCTTGTCGATGTTGACGAGAAAGTCGGCGTAGGTCTGCGAGTAGGAGCTGTTGGTGACGGTGTAATGTCCCTGTGTGCTTCCGTCGGTGAGCGTGGTGCTTGTGCTGGCATAGAGCTTTGCCTCATACTCGTTGGAGGTGTTGTCTATGCGCACGCGTCCGCGCAGGTTGAGCCAGTCGAGAACCTGGTAGCTGAGTCCGACCGTGCCCATGTATCGCTTCTTGTTGTTCTCGCGCAGGTTGCGGTAGGCTATCCAGTAGGGGTTCTGCATGCGAAGGTCGCCCTCGCCCTGGGGCCAGAACTGGACGGGTATCTTGCGTGCATCGTCCCAGCGCTCGAAGTTCTTCACAACGGAGAAGTCATCGCCGCGCGGGAAGAGGTAGGCCGGTACGAGGGGGTTGGAGTACTGGCCCTGGTTGGTCATGTTACGGTCGTTCTGCAGGATATAGCTTGCGGAGGCGTCGAGCTGCATCCTGTCGTCGAGGAACAATGTGGTGTTGCGAAAGGTGAAGTTGTAGCGGTTGTAACGGTTGTTCGGGACGAGACCGTCGGAGTTGACGGCAGCGGCCGAGAAGAACGATTGGTTCTTTTCCGTGCCCGTCGAGAGGGTGATGGCGTTGGAGTAGACGGCGCCGGTCTGGAAGAAGTCGTCAGGTGTGTAGCCTGTGCGTGCGGCAGCGTTGAGCGGCCGTCCCCAGCTGTAGATGGTGGAGTTGCCCTCCTTGCCGTTGCTACCTGTGCCGTAGCGGTTCTGGAAGTCGGGCATCTTGAAGGGCTTCAGCCACTCTATGCCTGACGAGACGGTGAGGGCGAGCTTTCCGACATGGCCTTTGCGTGTGGTGATGACCACTGCACCGTTGGCGGCGTTGCTGCCGTAGAGGGCGGCAGCGGCGGCTCCGGTGAGCACGGATATGCTCTCGATGTCCTCGGGGTTGATGTCGGCGATGGCTTCGGTAGTGCCTTTCGAGCCGAACTCGGTGTCGCCGCCTCCGCCGAAGTTATACATCGGCACGCCGTCGATGACGTAGAGTGCGTTGCTGCTCTGCTCGATAGATTTCGCACCGCGCATCACCACACGGCTCGCGCCGCCTATGCCCGACGAGCTGGTGTTGATGTTGACACCTGCCACCTTGCCGTTGAGGGAGTTGACGAAGTTGGCGTCCTTGATGGTGGTGATGTCATCGGCGCTGACCTGCTGTACGTTGTAGCTCAGGGCTTTCTGCTCGCGCTTGATGCCGAGGGCGGTGACCACCACGTCGCTGAGCACCTGAGAGTCGCCCGCAAGGCTTATGCGGTAGGTGTCGGCAGAGCCTACTTTCACTTTTTTGGAAGCGTAGCCCACGTAGCTCACGGTGATCACTCCACGCGCGGGAGCGTCGATTGTGAAGTTGCCTTCAGCATCGGTGATTGTGCCGACGGAAGTGCCGTCGACCCTGACGGTGGCGCCGATGAGCGGTTCACCCTCCTCGTCGAGGACGCTGCCATGAATGCGGCGTGTGCCGGTGGCTGCAGCCTTCTCGGCGTTCTTGTCCTCGGGCACGATTACCACGTATTCACCCTCCTTGCGGTAGGTGTAGCCTGTGCCTTTAAGGATTTCAGACAGGGATGTCTCCAATGAAGCATTGTCAAGCGAGAGGTTTATGTGCGGCCTGTCGCCGAGACGCGACTCGTTGAAGCCGACTGAGAGTCCGGACTGCTTGCCTACCTCTCTGAGGGCGTCGATCACGGAGATGTCGTTGCTCTTTATTGTGATGCTCACCGCACCGGAGCGTGCGAAAGCCGCTGCGGAGCATAGCAGGAAGCACAAAAAGAGCATGCCGAGCCGGCGAAAGGCGCCTCTTTTTACTGATTTTTTATAAATTTGCTGCATCTTCTTGATGTTAGTTTAGGTATAAGGTTGATTCTGTGACGGGGAAGCCTGTATGCTCCCTCCCGATGCGCTTTACCACGCTGACTGAAAGAATGATTTCAAATCCGGGGGAAGGTGGATGCTTCTCCCGGAGATTTTTTTACATAAGCCTGTGATGATGTCCTCCATGATCGGGTTTATAGGTATTGTTAACTTGTATAAGGGTGCGCGCCTCGCCGACGGAGGGGTGCGCGCAGTGGTATTGTCATTGTCGGGATATAAGGTAGCACCGGTCGTCCTCTATGCGATAGTCGAGGTCGCCCATGACCAGGGCAGTTATCGACATCACCTCCTCGAACGAGGCATCAGGCCCGAAGGTGAGGTTGAACCTGTCGTGCTTGAGGCTGTGGGGGCTGTAGACGAAAGTGTATGGGAATCGGCGTCCGAGGCGTGTGAATATCTCGTCGGGGGTGAGGCTGCGGAACACTATCTCCCCGCGCTGCCAGGCGGTGACATCGTTCATGTCGGGGAAGTTGACGGCGGAGGTGCGTGTGCGCTTGTTGTAGACGAGCTGCTGGTTGGGGTGAAGCACCTGGCTCGACCGCAGTTCGTCGTACTCGACGAGCACCTTGCCTGAGAGGAGGGTGGTGACGACCTCCTCGACTTCGGGATATGCCGCGACGTTGAACTCTGTGCCGAGCGCCGTCACCTGCATGTCGGCAGACTTCACGATGAAGGGATGGTCGGCGTCAGGGACCACCTTGAAGTCAGCCTCGCCGATGAGATACACGCAACGGGTGTCGCCGGTGAACTCTGAGGGATAGAGCAGCGTGCTTTGGGCATTGACGAGCACCCTTGATCCATCGGGGAGGGTGATATCGGATGTCTCGGCCTTGGGAATGTAGGCCTGTAGGAGATTGTCGGAGCGCTTCTCGCCGAGCAGCATGTAGACCGAAATGGTGGAGACGGCGAGCATGATGGCCGCAGCCATGCTCATCCAGGCCATGCGGCGGCGCATGCGCCGCATGCCGGTACGGGCGCCGATGCCGGTGAGCCGGCGCATGCGGTCGAGCGATTGTGAAAATCCCGGGGTGGAAAGGCCGTCGACCGATGTCCACAGCGACGACAGCTCGCGATCCTTCTCGTCGGCGTGCTCGTCGGCGATGAGCCATGAACGGAAGTCGCGGTCGAAGTCGCCCGTGTAGTCGTGCCGCACATAGCGGCTGATCACCTCGTGTATATAATTTTTCACAATGGTTTAGTTATGCTTGGTTAAAAAGCGTTCACATATAAACCATCCCCGAGATGTGCGGACTACGGAAAGATACGGAATATTATAACAAAAATTAACAATTTGCGCAATTCCGCCAGCGTCCGGTAGATGTTGTCCTCGACTGTGCGCAGCGGCATCTGCATCCTGTCGGCAATCTCCTTGTTTGACAATCCGTCGAAACGGCTCATCTCGAACACGCGCCTGCGCCGTTCGGGTATGCGCGAGAGGGCCATGTTGAGCAGCATCAGCTTCTCCTTGTAGTAGATATCCTCCAGGGGGAAGGCGCATCCCTCCTCGCTAAGCTCTCCGATCAGCTTCGACGACATCACCTTCTCCTCGAATTCACGCTCGACTTTCTGATGCTTGAAGAGCTTGAATATCTCGTTGCGCGTCATGGTATAGAGGTAGCCGGTCATGGCTTCCGGGTCCTGCCACAGCTCGGGACGTATCCACAACTTCATGAATATGCTCTGTGATATGTCCTCGGCATCTTGTTCAGACTTGGTCAGGAGCTTGGCGAAGTTCTTGACACGCGGAAAGTTAGCGGTATAGAACGCTTCGAAGAGAGCATCAAGGTCTTTGTCTGGTTTTTCCATAATGACGGTAGAGATGTGCGCCAAAGTTATACATTATTTGTGATTGGCAAGCCAAAGGGGAGGAAATTTAGCAGCCCATCGCATATATTTTCAATATAATCCGTAACTTTGCCGTATATGAGCACGAAACAGCCTCAACAGCAAATCCCGCCACAAGACATCGAGGCCGGCAAGCCGTCGGCCACGGAGAAATGGACCGAGATAACCCTCCTTCCCGAATGGGAGGAGGAGTACTACCTTGTCTATACGGCAAAGAAGTATGGCCGCTGGGTGATGCTCAAGACCTTGAAGCCGGAGTATGCCGAGCAGCCCGAATTCCGCCGGATGCTGGAGAAGGAATTTGACGTGCGCTACAACCTCGCCCATCCCAACATTGTGATGATCAACGACCTGGAGGAAGTGCCCACGCTGGGGCGGTGTATCATCACCGACGATGTCTACGGCGACTCGCTGCGCAAGCTTATAGACGAGGACCGCGTCACCCCCGAAATCCTCGAGAAGCTCCAGCATGAGCTGGTCGATGCCATAGACTACATCCAGAGCAACCATATCGTGCACCACCCCATCCGCCCTGAGACCATCTACTTCACCGAAAACGTCGGCAACCTGAAGCTTATCGACGTGGGGTTCGACCAGCGGCGTCACCTTGAACCTGCCGACGCATCGGAGGACATCTACCGCTACGGGTGCGTGCTCGACGAGGTGCTCGACCATGTGCCGGCCAAGCTGCCGGAGCTGCGCAAGATAGCACGCCGCTGCAAGGATCCGGATCCAAAGAAGCGTTTCCGCGACGTGCAGGATCTGCACCTCGCTTTCGAGCGGCGCAACAGCAACCAGGTGTACGTTTTCCTTATCATTTTCCTGCTGGCGATGATATGCCTGCTCACATGGCTCAACCTAACACGCCAGTAAATCCCCCACCCCGACAGGTATGATTGAAATCCGCGAAATAAAGCCTGTAAAGGCAGAACTCACCCGCTACACCCAGTTTCCCATCGACCTCTACAAAGGGAATTCCTACTATGTTCCGCCGCTGGTAAGCGACGACGTGGACACTCTAACGCCGTCGAAAAATCCGGCATTCGACTTCTGCGACGCCAAGTCGTGGATGGCCTGGCGCGACGGCAAGCCCGTGGGCCGCATCACCGGCATCATCAACCGGCAGGTCAACGAGCGCACGGGAAAGCGCGACGTGCGCTTCGGATTTCTCGACTTCATCGACGACGACGAGGTGGTCGACCGCCTGTTTGACACGCTCGCCGAGTGGGGACGCTCGCAAGGGATGGACTCGATGGTAGGGCCGCTCGGGTTCACCGACCTCGACCATGAGGGTATGCTCACCTACGGATTCGACGAGATGGGGACGATGGCCACCATATACAACCATCCATACTATCCGCGCCACATGCGCCGCATGGGATTTTCCGAGGATGTGGAATGGGTCGAATACCGCATATCCGTGCCCGACAAAGTGCCGGAGCAGCTACAGCGCGTGGCCGATATAGTGCGCCGCAAGTACGGATTGCGCACCGTCAAGTACACCTCGGGCAAGAAGATAAAGGCCGACTACGGGGAGGCCCTGTTTGAACTCATCAACGAGGCCTACGACAAACTCTACGGCTATTCACCGCTCACAAAACGCCAGATCGAATACTACATCGACATCTACCTGCCCATACTCAAACTCGAATACGTGAGCCTGATAGTAGACAAGGACGACAAGCTTGTGGGCGTAGGCATATCGCTCCCCTCCATGTCGCGCGCGTTGCAGAAGAGCCGCGGACGGCTCTTCCCTACCGGGTGGTATCACTTGCTGAAAGCTATGTATCGTCAGAACGACGTGGTCGACCTGCTGTTGGTGGGTGTCTCGCCGGAATACCAGAGCAAGGGGGTCAACTCGCTGCTGTTCACCGACCTGCTCCCGACCTATATAAAAAACCGTGTGCGCTGGGCAGAGACCAATCCCGAACTCGCAGGTAACGAAAACGTGCAGCAACAGTGGAAATTCTTCGACCGCCGTCTCCACCGCCGCCGCGTTGCCTTCCGCCGTCCCCTCTGATCTTTCATATATCCACCATAAAATTCTCCCCATGAAGCGCATCATCGTAACATTGATATGCACGTTTGGTTTTACGTGTCTATCTTCTGCCATCACCACTCGAAAGTATCGTACAAGAACAGACAGCCGATACAGAAAAAGTCTATACCGCAGTCGAGCAGATGCCAAATTTTCCCGGTGGTGAGGCGGAACTGATGAAATATATCAGCGATAATATCAAATATCCCGCCGAAATCGAGATGCAAGGTCGCGTCGTGGTTAAGTTTGTGGTAACCAAGACCGGCAAAGTCGTCGAAGTGGAAGTTGTGCGTGGCAGGCATCCGCTGTTTGACGCGGAGGCTGTGCGTGTAATCAAGACTCTCCCCGACTTCATTCCCGGCAAAATGAACGGCAAGCCCGTCAATGTCTGGTATACTCTCCCAGTCTCCTTCAAGCTGACCGGCAAATGACTCCAGTCATCCGACCTGTTCGGCATCATTTACGTAACCTTATTTTCATTGATGACACCTGTTCTTGCTGAAACCTTCGTCCATTAACATTATGGAACTAACCCAAAATCTCATAATTATAGATGGAGTAAACAAAACATCTCAGATTGAGGCTATTGAGCACCGAGGGGACTTCTACGTTGTCAAATTCAAAAATTCGACAAAAGCATATAATTACAGGCCAGAGAAAATCGTATGGTTGCGGAATCCTGTCGCCTTGAATATCAGCGCCGATACCCATATTTATATTAACGGACAAAAAAAGTCCGATATCGAATCCATGACAGTATTTGCCACTCGTGGCAGAAAATACTATGCCATTAGATACGGCAATGGATTTGTCCGGCAATGTGATGAAACTGAGGTGGAGATCCATACCTCATGTCTATCAGAAAAAGCTGCGGATATATTCTCCTATTTTAAGCAATGTGCAGGAATAAACAGGCTCGGAATTGATGAAGGCGAAGCCGGTTCGTCGGGGATACTGAAATCAATCTATTCAAATATTGATTTTATAGATTCCTCTACCGCGGCCTCCCCGTATCTGAATCCCGCGGAAGGACTAAATAGCAATACATTCGACAGGATTATTTTTCCATTCGGATGCAATGCAAGTCAGTGTAACGCAGTCAAAGCAGCGCTACTTAATCAAGTCAGCGTCATTCAAGGGCCTCCGGGGACAGGCAAAACACAAACCATACTCAATATCATAGCCAACCTGCTCATCTCAAATAAATCCGTGTTGGTTGTCTCAAATAATAATTCTGCAATTCAGAATGTCTTTATAAAACTCGATAAAGAAGGACTCGGATTTTTGGTAGCACCTTTAGGGAGAAAAGAAAACAAGGAACTTTTCATTGCAAATCAGCCTCAACTGAATCCAGAATTGTCATTCTGGCAAAAGGCTTCTGAAGAGTTGGAACGTGCGTTTAATATGGTCTCAGAGAACCTTAATAATATTGAAAGTGTCTTTAAGGACCAAGAAAGACTCGCATTATGCAGACAGGAGCTTGCTGATGTTGAAATTGAACAATATCATTTCGCACAGGAACATGATAACATTGATGTCCCACGCCCGTCAATTAACTCCGAAAAGATTCTGAAACTATTGGATAATCTTCATAAATTAGCTACATCCTCCTGCGGCGGAAGAACCGGATTCGCAGGACAATTTAATGCATTTCTTAAAAGGGCATATCTAAAGCTTCAGTTAAGATGGAGATTAAAAATTAAAACGGATCTTTCAAAGGATTCTATATCAGATATTATAAACCGCACCGAATTAGCATTTTACCAACAACGCATCGGAGAGATTAAGTCAGATATTGAAAATCTTGAATCAAATCTTGCCGATGTGGACGCCAAGGCTGTCATGAAGTCGCTGACTGATGAATCAATGAGTATTCTTAAAGCGATTTTATCCCGACGATACAACAGAGAACGCTGTCCCATAAAATCGATAGGCGAATTATACCTTAATGGAGACCGGGTTATAAAAGACTATCCAGTAGTGCTGAGTACTACCTTCTCGGCAAAGACATGCTTTAAACCGGACACATTATTTGATTATGTAATAATGGATGAAGCATCGCAGGTGTCTGTAGAAACCGGGCTACTCGCCTTATCTTGTGCGAAAAACGCTGTGATAGTTGGCGATAGACAGCAGTTGCCTAATGTCATCAAAGATGAAGATAAGGTAGTGCTCAAAGATTTTATAAAGATTGCCGACATACCCGAGTGCTATGACAGTGCCGAACATAGCTTCTTAAGTTCTATTATCGCAACCCTGCCAAACGCTCCGGAGACACTTCTGAGAGAACATTACCGGTGCCATCCCGATATAATAAATTTCTGCAATCAGAAGTTCTACGGCGGAAATCTCATCATAATGACTCAAAGACATGGAGGAGACACCCCATTATCGGCTATAGTGACCGCCGAAGGGCATCATTCGAGGGGACATTACAATCAAAGAGAGATTGACACAGTAAAACTGGAGCTGTTACCTCAATTGGATAATCGTGACGATATCGGTATAATATCTCCGTATAATGACCAGGTCGCACAATTCAAGATTCAGTTACCGGAGATAGAAGCAGCTACTATCCACAAATATCAAGGTCGTGAGAAAAGCGTTATCATCCTAAGCGTTACGGATGACAAAATAACGAATTTTGCAGATAATGCCAATATGCTGAATGTGGCTGTATCAAGAGCAAAAGACAGATTCTGCCTCGTAGTATCAGGAAACCCACAAGAGCTAAAAGGCAATATTCATGATTTATTGGGGTATATACGATATCGTCATGGAGCGATAGTCCAAAGCAATCTGCATTCAATCTTCGACTATCTGTTTTCCCGTATTTCAGAATATCGGCGCAATCAAGAAGCAATCTCTGAATTCGAATCAGAAAATCTTACATTTGAACTTATCAACAAAATCCGGTTATCAACACCGGAGCTATCCCATATCAAAACATTATGCCATTATCCTTTGCACAACTTGATTCGCGACAAGTCCAAACTTTCTGAACGCGAGGCAAAATATGCCTCACACCCGTCAACTCACATTGACTTTCTGATAATAAACCGGGTAAGCAAAGAACCTATATTGGCTATAGAAACCGACGGATACAACTATCATAATGAGAAATCTAAGCAATTCCACCGAGATCGACTAAAAGATCACATTCTTGAAATATATAATATTCCTCTTCTTCGCATCTCTACCATCGGCCATAGTGAAGAAATGCGCATAACTGAGGCATTATTACGTTCTCGATAAGAACGCTTTTAATAAAATCAGAATCACTTTTACTACACTAAATAATAAAGCGACGATGTGCTGAATCAACGCACATCGTCGCTTATGTATTGTATATATTTTGCGCTCCGGATAATGCCGGAAATTGAGGAGGTAATCGGAGGAGCATGCAGGCCGGGGCGACCCAGACGGGACTATTCGATGTAGCCGAAGGCGCGGAGCTTGTTGTCACGGTTGCGCCAGTCTTTCTCAACCTTGACAAACAGCTCAAGGTAGACATGCTTGCCGAAGAATGTCTCGATGTCCTTGCGTGCCTGTGTGCCGATCTTCTTCAGCATCAAGCCACCTTTGCCTATGATTATGCCCTTCTGGGAGTCACGCTCAACATAGATCACGGCCATGATGTGTATGCCGTCCTCCTTCTCGTCGAACTTCTCCACAACTACCTCCACCGAATAGGGCACCTCCTTGTCAAGGTTGAGCAGCAGCTTCTCGCGTATGATTTCAGTGACGAAGAAACGTGCCGGCTTGTCGGTGAGCGCGTCCTTGCCGAAATATGGAGGCGCCACCGGGAGCAGCTCCACGATTCGGGCCATCAGAGTGTCGGTATTGAAATGCAATTTTGCCGACGTAGGGAATACCTCGGCGTTGGGCAGCAGTTCCTTCCACCTTGCCACTGTCGACTCCAGATCCTCCTGCCCCTTTAGCAGGTCGATTTTGTTGATTACCAGCAGCACGGGCACCTTCTCCTTGGCAACCTTTGCCAGAAAGTCGGCGTTTTTAGTTGGATCCTCCACTACGTCGGTCACATATAGCAGCACATCGGCATCGGTCAGCGCCCCTTCCGAAAACTCACGCATGGCTTCCTGCATCTTGTAGTTGGGCTTCAGCACACCGGGAGTATCGGAAAACACTATCTGATAATCGTCGGTGTTGACGATGCCCATAATGCGATGGCGTGTGGTCTGCGCCTTCTGGGTGATTATCGATATACGCTCACCCACAAGATCGTTCATAAGGGTTGATTTACCTACGTTGGGATTACCTACGATGTTGACGAATCCCGATTTATGATTTTCGTTCATAATGGTCATGAATTTTGGTTGTACACTACCTTATAACATATGCCGCACGCGATAGGTTGACAGAGCAACGCGCACGCACCCCCATATCGTCGGGCTTACAGAGAGCGCCGGGGCTTGCAGCATTGCCCACCGGCGCTCTCCGTAAGAGACAATCTTAGAGGTACTTCTCTTCGTAGGCAAGCTTCACGTCGTTGACATAGAGCTTTATGTGCTGTTCTTCCGACTTCGGACATATCAGGAGCACGTCGCCGGCATCGGCCACGATATAATCGTGCAGGCCGTTGACCACTACAAGCTTCTCACCCTTGACGGCGAAGATATTGCCCTCGGAATTGTAGGCAAGCACCCGGCAGTTCTGCGTCACGTTCTGCTCGCGGTTCTTGGGCGAATTGTCGTAGAGCGAGCTCCATGTGCCGAGGTCGTTCCATCCGAAATCGACACACTCCACGTAGACATTTCCTGCGCGCTCCATCACGGCGTAGTCGATCGATATGTTGACGCATCCCGGGAACTCGCGCTCGATGAACCCGCGCTCACGTTCGGTGCCGAAGTCTGCGGCACCCCGGTCGAATGTCGTCATGAGGTCCGGGGCATGTTTCTGCAATGCCGCGAGTATTGACCGTGCCGACCAAAGGAATATGCCGGAATTCCAGAAGAATTCACCGCTCTCCACAAACACCTTGGCAAGCTCGAGGTCGGGTTTCTCGGTAAATGTCTTGACCTTCAGGATTCCGTCGGTGCCATCTACAGGCTGTCCGATCTGAATGTATCCGTAGCCGGTCTCGGGGCGCGTCGGCTTTATGCCGAGGGTCAGGAGCGCGTCGTTGGCCTCGACAAACCGGAATCCCCGATCTATGGCGTTGACAAACTCAAGTTCGCGGGTGATAAGATGGTCGCTCGGGGTCACTATCATCGAGGCCTGCGGATCGATGGCATGAATATGGCTTGCGGCCCATGCTATGCAAGGTGCCGTATTGCGGCGTGCAGGCTCAAGGAGTATCTGATGCTCGGCCAGTTCGGGAAGCTGTTCGCGCACGAGCGGAGCATAGCGGTCATTGGTAACTATGATTACGTGCTCTTTATCGACGAGAGGCAGTATGCGGTCGTAGGACATCTGCAGCAGCGAACGGCCCGTACCGAAGAAGTCGATAAACTGCTTGGGCCTGTCGGCGCGGCTGTATGGCCAGAACCTGGAGCCGATGCCTCCGCACATAATCACGCAATAACGATGTGGATTACTCATATGGATGGGTGTTTTATGGGAAAATGAGATAAGTAATTCTGTTTTACCGGTCGATGCCGTCACGCCTCGGAGGCCGGAACGAGTAGAAGCGCGACTCACCTATGCGCGGAAGCGCCACAAGCTGGATGTCGGCCGCGAGGTCGTCCGGAGTATCGTTGCCGGCTCCGACCTTGAGACCTATCGATTCCAATGCCGCACGCGACTCGGCGACCGCCTTCTCCGGAGTATTGTTCTCCTGCGACAGATGGCATAGAAACACATTCTTTAGCCGAGGAGTGTAGATTTCGGCCAGATAGCGTGCTGTCACGTTGTTGTCCATGTGGCCGTTGTCTGTCTGTATGCGCGCTTTCAGGTATTCCGGATAGGATCCCGCGCGCAGCATGCCGAGATCGTAGTTGGATTCAATCACGAGGTAGTCGGTCATGCGCATATAGTGGTCGACGCGCGGTGATATGCACCCCAGGTCGGTAGCCACTGTCAGCGCGCGGTCGTCGTGCTGTATGTAGAATCCGGCATTGTCGGTGCCGTCATGCATCGTCTCGAATGCCGTTATGGTAAAGTTCCCTATGGTGAAAGGAATCTCCTTGTAGATGGCCACATGGTAATCCTTCAGGCGGCGCGACACACTGTGGCGGCGCATTATTCCGCTCAGGGCACGCGGAGTACAGTAAAGGGCCATATGGCGGTTCTTGCGGAGAAGCGTATAGACGCAGCGCATGTGATCGCTGTGGTCATGGGTTATGCATATCCCCTTGATATGCTGCATGCTTATACCATGGCGGCGCAACGTGTCGGTCACAGAAGGGGCGTCCACTCCGGCATCCACCAGAAATCCGCACTGCGAGTCGCCTATATAACAGCAATTACCGGATGAGCCGGATCCTAACGACATGAACCGTATGCGGTTGGGCACGGGGCTGGCCACGACAGGGCCAAAGGGACTATCGGAAGGCGCTATGCGCGGATATGACGGGAAACCGCCCTCAAGACGGGTGGCATGGCGCGCTATGATGTCGGACCGGACAGGCTGCGGAACATACGTCATCTCCTCCCGGTCATCGAACAGGCCGGGAAAATCAGGAGTGGGGTATTTCATGCGTTTTGCCATAAGTGTGTAGTCTCTTGATGCGCGTACCGTCAGACATCCTTGTACAGAAGGAATATCGTGGGAATCTTGTCGTAATTATAGTTTGCCGACACCCACTCCGAAATCGGACGCGTGATTATCGACTGGCGCGGCCCGGTGATGTCGGACGCCACGCACAGGAGCATATGCCCGGGCAGGGAGGTGGTTAGCTCACGTATGAGGCGGTTATTGCGATACGGTGTCTCGATGAATATCTGCGTCTGGGAATTGCGCATGACACGCTGCTGCATTTCGCGCATAGCTGCTGCACGCTTTGGCGCTTCAATCGGCAGATAGCCAAGAAAAGCGAAATTCTGGCCGTTGAAGCCGGAACCCATCAGTCCCATCAATATGCTCGACGGGCCGACGAGAGGAACCACCTCCACGCCGTGGCGCTGCGCCAGAGCCACCATGTCGGCTCCCGGATCGGCAACGCCGGGACATCCGGCTTCGGAAATCACACCGCAGTCCGCACCGTCGATTACCGGAGCGAGCAGCCCGGCCACCTCCTCACGCGGAGTGTGCTCGTTCAGCTCCACGATGGTAAGCGAATCGATATCTATGCTACGGTCGCACGCCTTGAGGAAACGGCGCGCCGAACGGAGATTCTCGACCACGAAATACCTGAGCGACCGCACTACCTCCACATTTGTGGCGGGGAGCACGCTTTCAGGAGCGACATCCGACAGCGGGACCGGTATCAGATACAGCTTGCCGGACATCAAAAATGGATTGTACGGTTCGACGTCGGCTGGACTGTATGTCCCGCGCCCTGGGGGTTATCCGCGCCGGGCAATGCCGTAACGCCGGCAGTGTTCCGGGCCATCACGGCAGCCGCTACCGAACCGGGATTGGCGGCTTTACGGCCGATCTCGCGAATATCGTTGGCGGTGTTGGCATTGCGGTTGTAAGCAGGACTTTTCTCGAAGGCCTCGATGAATCGCTCGTCATCCATCTGCGATGGTGTCATCACAATGAAGCGCGCCTTCACCTTCTGCGCCTCTATGTCGGCCACAGCCTTGTCGCCATACTCCTTGCGCAGACGTTCGCTCGCATCGGCGGTATTCTTGTTCTCGCTGAATCCGATTGTCTCTTTCTTCTTGCTGCCGAAGAAGCCCGAATGGGTATCCTTCGTGTCGTTTACCGTAATCTCGAAGCCGGTGGCAAGAATTGTCATCTTCACACGATTTTCAAGAGTGCGGTCGTAGTACATACCCCAGATGATGTCGACATCCGTGTCGATCGAGCTTATGAACGAGGTAAGCTCGTCGGTCTCCTCCATCTTGAAGTCAGTGTCGGGGTTGATGTAGATGTTGAATAGCAACTTCTTGGATGACAACACGTCGCGGTTCTTCAGGAGCGGGGAATTGAGTGCGTCCTGTATGGCCTTGGTGACACGGTTCTCGCCCTCGCCATAGCCGGTCGATATGATTGCCGCTCCACCGTTGCGCAAGGTAGTGTCGACATCGTTGAAGTCAAGACGTATGTGCACATCCTCCCAGGTAATCAGCTCCGCGATCGAGCGGGCGGCGGTAGTGAGGGTGTCATCGGCCTTGCCGAAAGCGTTGATCACGTTGAGGTCGGGATATATCTCGTTGAGACGCTGATTGTTGATAATGAGCATCGCATCGACATACTTGCTCATCTCCTCGGCACCCTCAAGCGCTTTCAGAATCTTTTTTGTGCCTTCGAAGAGGAACGGTATGGTGACAATGCCTATGGTAAGGAGACCGCGTTCACGCGCTATGCGCGCCACCACGGGCGACGCTCCCGTGCCGGTGCCTCCACCCATACCTGCGGTGATGAACACCATCTTGGTCTTGTCGTTGAATATCTCGGCAATCTTGTCGGCACTCTCTTCGGCGGCCGCACGCGCCACATCGGGCTTGTTGCCGGCCCCCAGACCGTTGCCTATCTGCACCTTGGTAGGTACGGGCGACTGCATGAGCGCCTTGCGGTCGGTGTTGAGCACAACGAACGATACATGCTTGATGTCCTGGCGGAACATGTGGCTCACAGCATTATTGCCGCCGCCGCCCACGCCAAGCACCTTTATGATTACATCTTCATCTTCGCCGGTGGAGAATCCGGCATCATATGCATTGGGTATGTCTTGGATTGTCATATCTCGTTAATGATCATTGGATGAAAGTGATGGTGCGGACGGATGTCACTCGTCGCTGTCGTCAGGCTCCTGAAACCATTTGCTCAACCGGCCCATAAATTTGTCGACCGCGGAACCACCCTTCTCTTTTTCCTTGTTCTTCTTCTTGTCGCGTCCTTTCCGGGGAAGGTGTCCGGGTCCGTCGTCATCGTCATCCTCTCCTGAAGGCACTGCCATGGAAACCGGTTCCGGCAATTCCGTGCATTCCTGTGGCGCACGGGCGGCCGCGTTGAGGATCGATATGACATCGAGGGTGTCGATACGCTGCAGACGCGGATCGGCCACACGTATGCTGCCCGGAAGGCCCCCGAGGCGCACCTTGACGCTACCCGGCTGCTGTATGAGCTGTGCGAATCCGCGCAGATGAGTGCCGCCGCCGACAAGGATTATGCCTCCCGGAAGGTCATTGGGCAGGGAATAGCCTGCATATTTGGGTTGTTCGAGGATATTGGCGGCAATCTCCCCGGCACGGGCACGGACATAGTTGTTGACCTCGGCGGCATCCCCGTCGAAGTCGTGCTTGCGGTTGACGGAGATGTCGGTCGAGGATGCATCTCCGATATTGCGCTTGATTTCCTCGGCTTTCTCTTCAGTGTATCCGAGGGTCATTATGTCACGTGTGATGCAGCGAGAGCCTACAGGGAGCGTAGCGAAATATTTCAGGAACCCGTTTTTATAGACGCTCACCGTAGTGGTCTCCGCCCCGAAATCGACGAGCATGCAGCCGAGCTTCTTCTCGTCTGAGGTGAGCACCAGGTCGGCAAGCGCGTTCTGCCTCACGAATATCCCCTTTATGGCAATCTGCTGGCGGTCGGATATGGCACGGATCAGATTACGGTGCATAAGCGGGCGACATGTGACGAGGTTGAAGTCTGCGCGAATCTCGCGGCCGAAAGACCCTCTCGGATTGGTGCTCTCCAGATTATCCACCACGAACTGGCTCGGAAGCACTTCCACTACGGTGCGGTCGGAAAAACCCTGTACGCGGGCCTCGTCGGTGAGCTGACGGAGCACGTCGGCTGTTATCTCGGTCTCATCGTTGTAGATGCGTTCCACCTGTGCCGGCGAACCCATCGTGGAGCGGCCACCGAGAGCCGCATACACAGCCTTAATCTTACGTGGATGTATTGTCTGATGATTCTCAAGCTTCAGTTTCAGTTTGTTGATTCGGTTGCTTACTTCCTCTACGTTCTGAATGCCGCCGTAGCGCACGGCGTCGATGGCGCATTCCTCTTCGACTCCGAGCACCGACAGCGTGCCGGACTCGTCGACCATGCCGACGGCGGCACGTATGTGGGAACTCCCTATTTCGATTGCTGCTATATATGTGGGTTCCATATCTTGGAATGTGGTTTTTAAAGTTTCGTCAGGTGAGGAGTGTATGACGGCTTATGAGTTCTTGTTATTTTTCCGTTTGCTTTTCAATGACTTGTCCGGCTGATGCTTTTTCGGAGCGGCATGCGGCCGGTCGATGGTGAGTTTCGGACGGCCCGTAGTGTCGCCCACAGCTGCGAGCGTCTTTGCCGCCACGGTCTTTATCGACTGGTTGTCGGATATGAGCACCGAGTCGCCTACGAGCATCGTACCCACATCGGGCGCTTCACGCTCGGCCTCGAAATCGACGGCACTTATGGC
Source organism: uncultured Muribaculum sp. (assembly GCF_910583865.1). Taxonomy (GTDB): domain Bacteria; phylum Bacteroidota; class Bacteroidia; order Bacteroidales; family Muribaculaceae; genus Muribaculum. The sequence goes on along the minus strand of NZ_CAJTYX010000029.1, from coordinate 14,162 downwards.
CGAGTGAAGTTTCTTGACCCTTTTGGTGGCTACGATCTGTCCTTTCCATTTAACCGATAAAGTGTCATAAAAGTTCCAGCCTTTTACAGGAAGAATCTCAAGATAGGCACGGCGTATGCGTTTGAACTTGTCGGAAAGGTCGTTGAGGTCACCGATGTTTATCACATGCCCGTGAATCATGGGTACGAGAATGACGTTGGTCGGCCCGTCTACTTTCACACACGTGACAAGCGCCGACCATGCAGGGTCGGCATTGATGTAGCGCAGCAACGGAAGCAGATCTACGGCGTTAAGCGTGGAGTCGAAGCGCCCGTACACTATCGGAGCGTCGGTATGATAGCGCGCAGTGGCCGATATGCGTTTGCCGTTTTTGTTGATGTAATACGACTTGTCGCCCTCAAACACCCTCGCCACGGGAAGCATCGGCGTGACCTCGATGTTTACCGTGCCGTCGGTCATTTTCGTGCACACCGCCCGCTCGATCTTGTCTATACCGTTGAGAAGGCGTTGCATGCTGTCGGTATCTATGGCCGAAAGACGGCGCTTCGACGGGTTCTTCGCCATAGGGCCAAGCTCATGGGCGACCTCGCGTGCCGTGACGAAATGCGATCCCTGGGAGTCATCGACCTCTATGTGGAATCCGCGGCACATCATCTCGCCGGCACGGCTGTGCGACCACGACACGGCCACCACCACGTAGGCGAGCAGGAGCAGGGATATTATGCAGCGAACAATCTTTTTCATCAGGCCAGATGCTCTTGAAATATGACGTAACCGACTGCCAGTCAGCGGCAAGCACCGACGGCATCTACGATGGCCGGAAGGCTGGCGCATATGTCGCCGGCCCCTGCGGTCAATAATATCTCAAAGTTACGACTTTTTATTGTTTCTGTCAAATTCTCTTTGGAAATCATCACTTTGTCCGCGACAGTGATGCGGTCGAATATGATTTTCGACGTCACTCCCTCTATCGGCTCCTCGCGTGCCGGATATATGTCAAGCAGAATCACCGAATCGGCCAGTGAAAGTGCCTCGGCAAACTGCGGGGCGAAGTCGCGAGTGCGCGAATAGAGGTGCGGCTGGAATGCCACGGTGAGCCTGCGACCCGGATACAGGTTCTTTACGGAAAGAATCGAGGCGCGCAACTCGTCGGGATGATGGGCATAATCGTCGATTATGGCCTTGCCGGGTTCTCTGAGCCAGAACTCGAAGCGGCGTTTTGCCCCCAGGAACGTGGACATGGCCCGGCGTATATCGTCATCGGAAATCTCTTCACCGGTTAGCAGACATGCGGCTATGGCGGCAACGGCGTTTTCCACGTTGATATCGACCGGCACTCCGAGATCTATCCCTTTGATCACACGGTCAGGAGCAACGAGGTCAAAGGTCAGGTGGCCTTCTGAACGAAATATGTTGGCGGCGTGGAAGTCACCTCCGCTGCGCGAGTAGGTGTATGTGGCAACATCATCGCCGGGGCGAGGCTTCAGCTTTAGTCCGGTGTGTACCAACAGTTTTCCTCCGGGCTTGATAAGTTCGGTGAACCTCGCGAAGCTTTCAAGGTATGCCTCTTCTGTGCCATATATGTCAAGATGGTCGGGATCGGTAGCGGTGACCACGGCCACGTATGGCGACAGTTGATGGAACGAACGGTCGAACTCGTCCGCCTCGATTACGGAATATGGTGACGTGGCACTGAGCATGAGATTGCTGCCATAGCCGCGCAGCACCCCTCCGAGAAAGGCGTTAGAGCCTATGCCACATGTGTGCAGCAGATGCGCGGCCATAGAAGAGGTGGTAGTCTTTCCATGAGTGCCGGAGAAGCACAATCCCTTGCTGTCACGGGTGATGGCGCCGAGCATGACAGCACGCTTCACTACCTCGTAGCCTCTGTCGCGGAAGTAGATGAGCTGCGGGTGCGTGGCCGGGAGCGCCGGGGTGTAGACCACTGTCACCTCATCGGGACATTCACGGAAGTCGTCAGGAATGGCCTCCGCTGCACTGTCGAAGGTGATTTCGACACCCTCCTTGCGCAAGGCGTCGGTAAGGTCGGAAGGCGTGCGGTCGTATCCTGCCACTCGGTATCCCTTTGAAAGGAAGTAACGTTCAAGGGCGGCCATCCCTATCCCTCCCGCTCCGGCGAAATATATCTTTCTCTTGTTCATTTCCTTTTCTGTGTAATTTCGGTTATGCGGTCAACGATCTTTTCGTCGGCATCGCGCAGAGCCATCTTCGCGGCATTGCGTCCGAGACGTTCGCGGGAGATACGGTTGGCAAGCAGAGAGGTCAGGGCCTCCGGCAGGTCATTGCGCGCATCGGCATCAAGAATCATCACGGCAGCATCACGCGAGGCCAGAGCCTCGGCGTTCTTCCGCTGATGATCCTCTGCCACGTTGGGCGACGGAATCAATATCGCACTCTTCCCGAGCACCTGCAGCTCCGATATTGTGCCTGCTCCCGCACGCGACACCACGAGGTCGGCGGCACGGTAGGCGAGATCCATGCGCGATATAAAAGGCACGGCCTTCACCGTGTCGGGATAAGTGGCGGCTATGGCTGCGCACTCATCGGCATAGTATTTGCCGGTCTGCCACAGGATGAACGCGCCCGACTCTTTCGCCGCATCCAGCGAAGCAGCTATCGACTCGTTGATGGTACGCGCCCCGAGCGAACCTCCTACCACAAGCACTACCGGCCTGTCGGCGGGAATCTCCAGCATGCGGCATGCCTCCTCCTTGCTTATCGAGGAGGCATCGGTGATGGCGGAGCGCACGGGATTGCCCGTAAGCGTAATCTTGTCGGCGGGGAAGAAACGTTCCATGTCGGGATATGCCGTGCAGATAGCGCACGCCTTGGCGGCGAGGAGCTTGTTGGTGACGCCTGCATAGGAGTTCTGCTCCTGTATCAACGTGGGTATGCCATGCTTCTGCGCCTCCTCCAACATAGGGCCGCTGGCATATCCGCCCACGCCGACGGCTATGTCGGGACGGAAATCGCGTAGCACCTTTTTCGCCAGACGCATCGAACGCCACAAGCGCAGCAGCACACGGAAATTACGCCACGGACGCTTGCGGTCGAAACCGCTCACCGGGAGTCCTATGATCTTGTAGCCTGCGGCCGGAACGCGTTCCATTTCCATACGTCCCTCCGCTCCTACGAAAAGTATGTCGGTGTCGGGCAACCGTCGGCGCAACGCGTTGGCTATCGACAGCGCCGGGAATATGTGGCCACCCGTGCCACCTCCGCTTATAAGTACTTTCATTCTGGTCTGTATTGTTTCTACCGGATCGGTCTATTTCAATTCTACCGGGTTGTCGGCACGCAACTCCTCGGGGAGGGCGTTAAGTTCCTCCTTGATCTGCTGAGTGGTTCCTTTCTGTACCGCAGTTCGGCTCACGCTGAGCATCATACCGAAAGCGATTGAGGTTATGAGTATCGACGTGCCACCCTTGGATATCAGCGGCAGGGGCTGTCCCGATACAGGGAATGTTCCCGTGGTGATGGCCATGTGGAACAGAGCCTGGAGCACGATCATCACCGCGAGTCCCATGAGCAGTATCACCGGGAAGGCGCGGTGGCATCGCTGAGCTATCATGCCCGCACGTGCCAGCAGTATGAGGTAAAGCACAAGCAGCGCGGTACCGCCTATGAAGCCTACGTCCTCGAGGATGATAGCGTAGATATAGTCTGAGAATGCGAGCGGCAGGCGTGCGGTCTCGCGTGAATTCCCCGGGAACACTCCTATAAGTCCGCCATTGGCCTGGGCTATATAGGAGAGCATCTCCTGACGGTTTTCGGCGGTTATCTCCATCTCGTATTTAGGTATGGAGTCACCGAAGAAGCGGTCGAGGCGCTTCTTCCATGTGCCCTGGCGTGCTCCCGCCACGCTTTCCGTGCCGCCGGTGTTTACCACGGCCTCCGTCAGTTCGGCGCTCTTCTCGTCGGACGATGACCCGAGAAGCTTATAGACACCCACACAGCCCATCAGCAGGGCAAATACGCCGGCAAGCATGAGCACTTTCTTCCACTCGGTGCCACCTATCAGTATCATCGCTCCGGCAATGCCCGTGAGCAATATCGTGTTGGTCAGCCCCTGCGGCAGCAGCAATCCGCAGAATATGGCTATCACTATTCCAGAAATCACTACGGCCCGGGTCTCCACCCCTATGCTCTTGGCTTTCTGCGACGTGCCCATTATCTTCGCGATCGCGAGCACAGCCGACAGCTTTATGAACTCCGCGCCTTGAAGTGCCAGAGGACCTAAGGTAACGCTGCGGCGTGCGCCATTGATCACGTCGCCGAAGAAGGTGATATATACCATAAGCAGCACAGAGAAGCCGACGAACACGTAGGCGAGTGCATAGAACCACTTGTAGTGCATCCTTTCGAGTGTCCATACTATGCCGAAGCCGGCGAGCAACATGCTGAGATGGCGCACGATAGGACCGTAGACGCCGGCCGAAGCCACCTCTCGCGAGGATGCGCTGTAAAGCTCGATTATCGATACGAGGCAGAGGGCGATATACACGCCCCATATGTATTTGTCGCCATGACGGCGAAACGTGGCCGCCGGTGCGGAAGGGATGGCCTTGGTGGCCGCTGCGGCGATGTTGCCGAACGGCGACGCTGATGTAGGATTACTGTCGAGTGTCATTGATGGAGAGCCATATGTGGAGTTGAGGCGTGTGGGTTACTGTTCTATGATTCCGGAGGAGGATATAACGTCACTTTTCCAGAGCCTTTACGGCGTCCTTGAAGCGGCATCCGCGGTCCTCGTAGCTTTTGAAGAGGTCGAAACTTGCGCAACACGGCGACAGTAGCACCGTATCGCCGGGAGCGGCGAGGTCGACACATGCATCGACCGCATCCTGCAAGGAATGGGTATCGCGGATTTCCGGCACTTTGCCTTCGAAGAATTCGAGTATCTTCTCGTTGTGCAGCCCCATGGCGACGATGGCCTTCACCTTTGCGCGCACGAGCGGTTCGATCTCGCTGTAGTCGTTCCCCTTGTCCTTGCCGCCGAGTATGAGCACCACTTTCTTCCCTTCCGGCATGCTTTCAAGCGCATACCAGCAGGAGTTGACGTTGGTGGCCTTGGAGTCGTTGATGTAGCGCACTCCGGCGATGTCGGCCACGAATTCAAGGCGATGCTCCACACCCTCGAAGTCCTCAAGGGCGCGGCGTATGTCCTCTTTGCGTATGTTGAGCAGACACGCCGACAGACCGGCGGCCATGGAATTGTAAAGATTGTGCAGACCGTGAAGCGAAAGCTCCTTGCGCGGCATGGAGAGGGAAGTAGCCGGAGTGTTGATGATGAGATTGTCTATGGCATCGACATATGCGTCGACACCCTCCTCGAAACGGTCGCTAAAAGGGTATTGCGCGGCCTCGATTGTAATCTGACGGAGCTGCGCCTGTATGACGGGATCGTCCTGCCAGAATATGAACGCGTCCTGCGGGGTCTGGTTGCGGATGATGCGGAACTTGGCGTTGATGTAGTTCTGCATCTTGTAGTCGTAGCGGTCGAGATGGTCGGGGGTGATGTTGAGCATGACGGCGATATTTGCCTTGAAGTCGTACATGTTCTCGAGCTGGAACGAGCTCAGCTCGATGACATACACGTCGTGGTGCTCACGCGCTACCTGCAGGGCGAGGCTGCGGCCAACATTGCCGGCGAGACCAACATTAATGCCTGCCTCACGAAGGATATGATAGGTGAGCAACGTTGTCGTGGTCTTTCCGTTGGAGCCGGTGATACACACCATCTTGGCATCTGTATAGCGTCCGGCGAACTCTATCTCTGAAATCACGGGAATGCCTTTCCCGGCTATCTTTACCATGATGGGCGCCGTAGGTGGTATGCCCGGGCTCTTCACTACCTCATCGGCATTGAGGATCAGGCTTTCGGTGTGGCCACCCTGCTCGAAAGGTATCTGTTCGGCCTGTAGGGTATCTGTATATTTTGCAGGAATCGTGCCGGAGTCGGAAAGGAACACGTCCATCCCTTTCTCCTTGCCGAGAATGGCGGCTCCAACGCCGCTCTCACCTCCGCCGAGCACTACCAGGCGCTTGCGGGGACTCATTGATTCGCTTGTCATTATATTGGAACTGATTCGTTATGTTTATCGGGTTATCGTATCTTGAGGGTCACGAAGGTGATCACGGCGAGCATTATGCCTACAATCCAGAACCGTGTGACAATCTTTGATTCGGGTATGGCCTGCAAAGGTTGCTGTACGAGCGCCGACACCACCCCTCCCGGTTTCTGGAAGTGATGGTGCAGGGGGGTCATCTTGAATATGCGCCTACCTTCGCCGTAACGCTTCTTGGTAATCTTGAAATAGGCGACCTGAAGTATGACCGAAAGGTCCTCCACGAAGAATATTGCGCACAACACCGGAAGAAGAAGCTCCTTTCGTATGAGTATGGCGAACACAGCTATTATGCCACCGAGCGTAAGGCTGCCGGTATCTCCCATGAACACCTGCGCGGGGTAGGCGTTGTACCACAGGAATCCAACCAGCGCGCCTATGAAAGCGGCCATGTAGACCACCAGCTCCTCTGAGCCGGGGATATACATTATATTAAGATAGGAGGAATAGATTATATTGCCTCCGAGATAGGCCATTATGGCGAGCGCAGTGCCTATGATGGCCGATGTGCCGGTGGCAAGTCCGTCAAGCCCGTCGGTGAGATTCGCTCCATTGGATGTCGCAGTCACCACGAATATCACCACAAGGACAAACAGAATCCAGCCGCCCGCGACAGCGCCGCGTCCCATCCAAGACGTGAGCCATGAGTAGTCGAAGTTGTTGTTCTTGACGAAAGGTATGGTGGTCTGGGGTGTCTTTACATCCTCCTGCACGTACTCCACCACCATGTCGCTGTTACCCGAGGTCTGCACCTCGACATTCTCGCGCATCACTATGTCGGGGCTGAACACCATGGTGAGGCCCACCATCAGCCCGAGCCCTACCTGTCCTACAATCTTGAACTTCCCTTTAAGGCCGTCCTTGTCGTGGCGGTGCACCTTTATGTAGTCATCAAGGCCGCCGAGCACGCCGAGCCAGAGGGTGGCGATGAGCATGAGGCCCATGTAGACGTTGCCGAGATTCCCTATAAGCAGGCATGGGACAAGGATGGAGACGATGATGATGACACCACCCATCGTGGGCGTGCCGGTCTTTTTCATCTGCCCCTCAAGACCGAGGTCGCGGATTATCTCTCCCACCTGCATCATCTGTAGACGGTCGATTATACGACGGCCAAACACTACGGCTATGAACAGCGAGAGTACCAGAGCGGCACCGCTACGGAAAGTTATGTAGTCCATCAGGCGTGCGCCCGGCACACCGTATTCTTCAAGCCATTGAAAAAGATAGTATATCACTTTGCGAATGGAGGAGAGGGCTTTAAATCATTTTTTAGATTGGAATCAACCGGCGGTATGCCGGGAAACCCGTCGGATCAGAGGAATTCCTTCACTACCTCGCGGTCGTCGAAATGGTGTTTCACGCCCTTGATTTCCTGGTAATCCTCATGCCCTTTGCCGGCCACGAGTATGACGTCGCCCGGCTGTGCGAGAGCCGCAGCGGTCTTGATGGCCTCCCGGCGGTCGGTGATGCTGATCGACTTTTTGCGTCCCTCGATGTCGAGACCCTCCTCCATGTCGCGGATGATGTCGGCGGGTTCTTCGTCGCGCGGATTATCTGAGGTAAGGATGAGCCGGTCGCTGCGCAGTGATGCCTCGCGGGCCATGATGGGACGCTTGCCCTTGTCGCGGTTGCCGCCGGCCCCGACCACGGTGATGATGGAGCCTCGATTGCCGACAACCTCGCGTATGGCCTGGAGCACGTTGACCACGGCATCAGGCGTGTGGGCGTAGTCGACGATAGCGGTGAATCCTTTCGGGGAATGGAATGCCTGAAAGCGTCCGGCCACAGGCACAAGCCGGCTCATGCCGACGAGTACCTGCTCTACGGGCCATCCGATGAGCACCGATGCAGCATAGACAGCAGTGAGGTTGTAGGCGTTGAAACGCCCTGTGAAAAGCACTTCCACCTCACGTCCGTTGAACGACATTGTGGTGCCGTCGAGGCGGCTTTCAATCACGCGGCCGGTGAAATCGGCCTGTGTACGCAGCGAGTAGGTGTATTTCTTTGCGAGAGTGTTCTGTAGCATCACCAGACCTACCTTGTCGTCGGCATTGGTGAGTGCGAACGCGCTCGAAGGCAGGTCGTCGAAGAATGATTTCTTTGCCTGGAGATAAGCCTCGACGGTCTTGTGGTAGTCGAGGTGGTCGCGAGTGAGATTGGAGAATATGGCTCCGGCGAAATGGAGTCCGGCGATGCGGTGCTGGTGGGCGGCGTGGGAGCTGACCTCCATGGAGGCATAGCGGCATCCGGCATCGACCATGCGGCGAAGAAGCGAGTTGATGGTGAGCGGATCGGGAGTGGTCTGGTTGGTAGGCACGGCCTCGTCATCAATGTAGTTGCACACCGTCGAAAGTAGTCCTGCCTTATAGCCCATCAAGCGTGCCATCTCATAAATCAAAGTGGCTGTGGTAGTCTTTCCGTTTGTGCCGGTGACACCGACGAGCGTGAGCTGTCGCGATGGATTGTCGTACCATTCCGAAGCGAGATGCCCGAGCGCCACCGCAGAGTTGGCTACCCGTATATATGTGATCGAAGTCTCGAGGAATTCCGGCAGCTCCTCACACACTATTGCCGCTACTCCACTGTACTGCAGCAAGGGGATGAATGTATGGCCATCGACCTGCGTGCCGCGCACAGCCACAAAAAGTGAGCCGGTGGAGACACGACGGGAGTCACTTACTACATCAGTGATCTGTTTGTCATCCGAACCGATAATTTCTATCACCGGAATAGCGGAAAGGAGTCGGGAAAGGGCTTTCATAGATGAAAGTTTATTTGATGAATTTATATAATCATTGTGCGAGGGTGAGATGCACGCGTGTGCCGTAGACAGGACGGTGTCCGGGTGGCGGCGTCTGGGCCGTGACATAGCCGGTGCCGGTGAATGTAACCTCAGCGCCGGCCTTTTCAAGACGGTTGAGAGCGTCGCGCAGGGAATAGCCGACTACGGATGGTACGCCGTCGTGGGCGGGAGATGCCGCATAATGCTTGACCCTCGGTATGGCGAACGACTCGCGCAACAGTTCGATATGGTCACGTGTGGTGGCGAAGAGAGTTGGTGTGCCCGGGTCGGCCAAAGCGTCGCTATGGAAGTCGGAGCTGTTGTCGAGCATGCCGCGCGAGTACATCTTCAAGGCCACGTTCTTGAGCACAGTGCCCGAAGTGGAGGCCGCTCCGAAGAAGTTTTGCCGAGGATGGCATGTGAGCACTATACATGAATATTGCGGCTTCTCGGCGGGGAAGAACCCGCAGAATGCCAGTCGCTTCTTGGAAGTGTTGTAGCCGCCGCCCTCGATCATGTAGCATGTGCCGGTCTTTCCGGCAATGCGCACCTTGTCGTTGCGTAGCATCTTGCCGGTACCATGGTCGCCCCACACCACCTGGGTGAGCATCATGCGCATCTGTTCGGCAGTCTTGGAAGAACATGCCCGTCCGTTGCCCATGTGGGCCACGGGAAGGACGGAATCGACGCCGTCGTTCCCGATGAGTTCCTGCACCAGGCGCGGCCGCACATACACTCCGCCGTTGGCTATGGCGTTGTAGATGGAGAGGGTGTAGAGCGGAGGTATCTCGGTGGAGTAGCCGTAGCACATGCGCGACAGGGCTATTCGTCCGCCACGGTTGCTCGCCACGCTGTCGATGCGCGGCGGGCGCTCGCCGGCGATGCCGGTGTTCATCGGGTCGAGGAAGCCGAGCCGCTTGAGGCGCGTGTAGAATGCGCCGGGATTGTCACCGTAGCGCGAGGTGATGATCTTGGCCATGCCTATATTTGACGAGCGCTCTATGACTTCACGCACCGGCATTGCGTCGCAGGCGTGGCTGTCGGTGATGGGACGTCCGCCGGCATACGCGAACGCGCGCCCTGTGGGTATCACCTGGTCGACGTTGGTGACGATGCCATCCTCAAGCGCGATCATCATGGAGAGGGTCTTTACCACCGAACCCGGTTCGTAGCCGAGCACGGCACGGTTCATGCCTTCGATATATTCCGTGCCTGCACGGTTCTTCTCGAGGTTGGAGATGGCCTTGATGTTGCCGGTAGCAACCTCCATGAGCACGGCCACACCCCAGTCGGCATCGCAGGCCGTAAGCACGTCGTTGAGCGTGTTCTCGACGATGTCCTGCATATTGATGTCGATGGTGGTCTTGATACTGTAGCCGTTGACAGGGGGAACGTCGGTCCAGTTGACGATATCCTTTGTTAGTGGTACCTTCTTGGCCACGCCCGGCACGCCGTAGAGCAGCGAGTCCAATGCACGTTCAAGTCCAGAAATGCCGTGGGTCTCACCGGTCACGGAGTCGATGCCGACACCACCGATAGAGCGGCGGGCCATGGCCCCGTAGGGATTGACACGGCGCATGACAGGCTCTCGGGTCAACCCGTTCTTGTTGCGGTTGGGAATGTTGAAGAACGGGAACGTGCGCAGCAACTGATACTGCGTGTCTGAGATATTGCCGAGGAGCTTGTAGGCGCGCGGGCGATGCTTCTTATCTTTTTCCATCGGCTTCATGAGCCGCTTTTTCCAACCGGCCTTGTCGCGAATCGGGAAATATTTGGCAAGGCTGTCGGCAAGGCTGTCGACGGCCACAAGATAACGGCCTTCGAGGAATCGTTCGCTGCGATAGTCGATGCGTATATTGTAGAAGCACAGGTTGGTGGCAAGGATACTGCCGTTGTTGGCAAGTATATTACCTCGGTCGGGAGGTATGGACACGACGCGTGACAGTTCCTGCATGGCTTTCTCGTTCCACTTCGGAGCTGAGAGCACCGTGTTGTCGAGCGAATGGTACACGACAGCACCTGCGAACAGGAATATCAGGCCGATAATCACGGCGTAGCGTAAAAGTATGTGCGAGCGGTTTTCTTTCTTCATCGTCGGGTGCGGTCCATGCCGGAGAGTTTCATGAATGCGGCTTTTGGGGAGATTTTCCGGAGATAGGCGTCGGGGTCAGTGAGCGATGGCTTTCAGCGTGGGGCGAGACGGTATGGAGGCTTGTCCTGGACACGCAGGTTGAGATGCATCGTATCGACAAGCTCCTGCATCGAGGATTCGCGTATGCGGCTCATGTACTCGCTATGCTCCCGTATGCGTTCGGTCTGCACCACTTCAAGCTCATGCTCCAGCCGTCGAATCTCTTCCATACGTGTGAGACACTGGTAGCGGTTGGTGATATAGACCATTATCATGCCTACGCACAACAGCACGTAGACCCAGTGCTTCACGAAGTAGTCGATCGGGAGCAGCCGGCCATGTATGATGCGGAGTAATATGTTGTCGCCATTGCGTTTTGTATTTGTTTTTTTTGCCATTGCTATGATTTGGAGAGGCAAGCGTAGGTTAAATCTTCTCGGCGAGGCGGAGCTTTGCGCTTCGCGACCGGGGGTTGCGTTCGACCTCGGCCTCGTCGGGGACGACAGGCTTCGAGGTGAGAAGCTTCAGTGGGGAGAGATTGCGTCCGTAGAAATCCTGCTCAAGACATCCTTCGAGATTGCCCGTGCGCATGAAGTTCTTCACCAGACGGTCCTCAAGGGAATGATAGGTAATCACCGCAAGGCGGCCGCCAGGCTTGAGCACCTCGATCGACTGGCGCAGGAATGCCTGCAACGCCTCCATCTCGCCGTTGACCTCTATGCGCAGCGCCTGGAACACCTGTGCGAGTTCTTTCTTCTCGCGCCGTTTGTCGATGAACGGTGCGGCGACGGCGCTCAGGCGCTCAACAGTGTCGACAGGCTTGGTGTCGCGCTCGTTGACTATGGCGCGTGCGAGCCGACGCCCATGGCGCAGCTCACCGTAGAGAGTGAATATGCGCGCCAACTCCTCCTCGGAGAGGTTGGCAAGGAGCCACACGGCAGTGTGGTCGGCACGACGGTTCATGCGCATGTCGAGAGGCCCGTCGAAGCGGAACGAAAAACCGCGCTCCGGATCATCGAAGTGGTGGAACGACACGCCGAGGTCGGCGAGTATGCCGTCGACTTGCGGCGCACCGTAGAATCGCAGGAAATTGCGCAGGAAACGGAAGTTGCCGTAGACGAAAGTGAACCGAGGATCATCGATGGCGTTTGCCATCGCGTCGGCATCTTGGTCGAAGCTGAGAAGCCGTCCTTCCGGGCCTAAATTCCCAATGATGGCACGCGAATGTCCACCCCCGCCGAAAGTCACATCGACGTAGGTGCCATCAGGCTTTATGTCAAGCCCTTGGATGGTGGCATCAAGCAGTGCGGGAATATGGTAAGGCCTATCGTCCATCCCTCATGAATTCTATGCCGTAAAGTTACTAATAATCCACACAATTCCCCAAAAATTTGCATCCCCAAATTCCAAAATTTTATCAACACCCCGAAGCACATGTCTGCTATCATTGTTGATGCTGACATTCAAGCAACTTTAGACCCAATACGCCAGAGTCCCGTATTTGCAAATGCAAACACAGAACCCTGTCAAGTATGGTATAAGGTCAATTTCGTATATGTACTTTCCGGACACTTGTGCCTTGTATAAGTACATAGATACCGGAAGCGGAGGGCCGAGTATAGAGGCGCACACCTTGTAAAGTATACCATTCCTCGGCAGTCTCGGAATCAAATACGGTTTCGACATCCTCGATGCCTGAGAAGTCGGGATCCTGTATCATCTTATCGAACCATTCGGCATAGCGAGGGAGGATGGTTTTCAGCCGATTGTAGGTGCTGTGGATGCCATGGGATATATAGGAGGGCCAAATGAGATTGTTTGTTTCGTAGGCAGCCTTAGTCAGATTGTAGAAGTCATCCATAAAAGAATACACGTTGTTGAACCTTCCTGCATAGAATTCTTTCCATACACGACGTACTTCCTCCTGGAATACTGGAAATTTGATGAGTTCCTTTATCCAAGTGAAGTTAACACGGTCGACACCGGTTAATGAGACGCGCTCTTCCCAAATATGTCCGAAGCGCTCTTCGGGAACGAAAGTCCACTCGGAGTCCCATATAGGACCGAATATCCATTTGTCGCCGCTACCTTTATGGAGGTATGTACTCCCTACGAATGCATCGTAGTTACCGCTGAGTTCCTGCACAATATAATATTTCGCAAGAGACTCTATGTCAATCATATCTGTCCATGCGGCATTGTTTTTATCCAGGCTTAGAATCAGACGTGTCAGTTCCGTAAACTGGTCTTTGGCCCATGTCTCCTGCTGCTGGGATATTACTTCTGGGGTCTTGAGCGTGAAACGACTTACGAAAGCATCGGGATTCTCCTCGATAGTCTGGGGAACAAGTATCTGAGGAGTGTCATCGGAATTATCAATTTCAACGAGCCATCCATAGGGGATGGTGGATTCATCGGTGTTGCTTTCCGGCTGTTCATCGATCTCCACACGTCCGGGGTCGATACGCACGCTCTCGGAAAATGCATATACGCCTATGTTTGTGCCGTTCAGCACTACTTCGACAGGATGTGATCTCGGCACCCATCCCAATCCAATCAAGCGGGCGAGTTCATATGCCGTCTCTCCCGCAAAATAAGCCTGTGTCGGGGCGTGGGCGAGCAGTGCGAAATGCTTGCTTTTTGGGAAACCGAACGGTGTGTTCTTTTTCGCAAGTTTGATTTTATAAGGTTTCTTGCCATAACCGGTCCAAGAGGAATTGCCACGGCCGCGGATTTCGGTGACGATGGGTGATTCTTCAGAGCCGAATGCTTCGATTCCCTCTATTCCCATAGGATCAATCCAGATGTTGGCATTTATATAATCTTCTTTGCTTACAATAGGTGCACCGTTTTCAGTATTGACATAGCACACCGGAAGCGTGCCTGAGAGAGGAATGTCGGGAACTGGCGTTGGCAATTCCTCTTCCTGGGCGAGCAGAATAGGGGATTGCAGCATAAATGCCATAAATATGGGCAACCATAACAAAATCTTTTTCATACGTGCAAGGATGATAAGTTGATAATTGACAAAGATAAGGTTTTAATTTATTACTGTCCGCTAAACTTTAGAGGGCGATTGAAAAATAGGACCGATTCC
>NZ_CAJTYX010000028.1 GCF_910583865.1 uncultured Muribaculum sp. | reverse complement strand
CTGCCTTTCAAGATGTTGGACTCTCTGATTTATGGTTTAGCGGACAGTAATAATCTACAACTGGGAGTTCTCCGACTGTCTCTTCCATGGCAATTTCAAGAGCAGCACCTTCTTCATGAAGGGCCTTGAAAAGGCCGATGGACCCATCATGATAAAATTCGACAATTGCCGGTTCCTCGACACCAAGGGGGATGCCTTCACACTGTGCGACATCAAGCCTGCCACGGCCGCCGTCACCGTCGATATCAAGGACTGCCTCGTAGGCTCATCCAATAGCGGAGCGGCCACATGGATGAATACTACCGGCAATGTCACCATCAACGCCTCGGGCAACACACGCGCCAAGGGCTACTCCATGAAAGCCTACGGATTCACCCCCGAGCCGGAAGAGTCATCGATGACGTTCGACGAGATCATTTCGAGCCTTAACCTCTAACCCCAATTAGGAAACACTGTTATGAAGAACAAGATAATCCTCTCATTACTCATGCTCCTGGCCTTTACGGCCGGGGCATGGGCGCAGACCGCCACCGTCACCGGTACTGTCAACGACGCCGACGGCCCTGTCATCGGAGCTACCGTGCAGGTAAAAGGCACGACAATAGCCACCGCCACAGACCTCGACGGCAATTTCACCCTTTCCGGTGTGAATCCCGCCAAGGCGGTCCTCGAAGTGCGCTCGGTGGGCTACGACCCCAAGGAGGTGGCTCTCAAAGGGCGCACCTCGGAAATAGACATATTCCTTGAGACGAACTCCACCCTCATGGACGAGGTGGTGGTGATCGGCTACGGCACACAGAAGCGCGGCAACCTTACCGGCTCGATGGCCTCGGTCGATGCCAAGGCTATCGAGCGCATGCCTGTGGCCAATGTCGGCGAGGCTATCGTCGGACGTATGCCCGGTGTGCAGGTGACCACCGCCGACGGCTCGCCCGACGCCGAGATTACCGTGCGCGTGCGCGGCGGAGGCTCGCTCACCCAGAGCAACGAGCCTCTCGTGCTCATCGACGGATTTGAAGGCTCGCTCAACGATGTACCCGCCACCGATGTCGAGGACATACAGGTGCTGAAGGATGCCGCCTCCACGGCCATCTATGGTGCGCGCGGCGCCAACGGCGTAGTGCTCGTCACCACCAAGAAGGCCAACAAGGGTAAGGTGCAGGTGTCGGTCAACGCCTACGTAAAGACCTCCGAGCTTTCCAACAAGATCGACGTGCTCTCACCCTACGACTTCGTGTGGGCCAACCTCGAGCGTATAGCCCCCAAGGGAGGCAACGAGCGCGACGGCTACGGAGGCCACTCCACCACATTCGGCATGCCTTATGAGATGTATATCTACCAGGGCGTGGAGGGGCACGACTGGCAGGACATCATCTTCGGCACGCATCCCACCTCATGGTCGCTCGACGCGAGCATCACGGGCGGTACCGACAAGTTCAAGTACAAGCTCTCCTACATGCATCAGGACCAACCTTCGGTGATGCCCGACAACGGCCTGGTGCAGAACAACGCCAACATCAACCTCAATTTCAAACCGTTCAAGTGGCTCGGCATAGAATATCGCACGCGCTACATGGACAAGACCCTCTCCGGCCGAGGCACCGAGGGCATATCGCTGCTCACCGCTCTCCAGGAACAGCCCACCAACGGACTTCAGGACTTCACTTCCGCGCCCGAGAACTCGGAAATCGTCGATGACGACACCTTCGTGGAGTATTTCCACTACGATCCGCTGGAGACAAACCGCCGCTTCTACCGTCGCCGCAAATCGCGCCTCATCAACCTCGGCGGTGCCCTGACATGGACGTTCAAGAAGGGCCTGACGCTGCGCAACGAGTTCTACTACGAATATTTCCGCGAGAGCGACCGCCAGTTCAACGCAGCCAACTCCAACAGCAACTCAAAGACCGTCGGGCCCAACCTCACCGACCAGCTCAAGGGACGCCACAAATGGCAGATGACCAACGTGGTAAACTGGAACTTCGACCTCGGGCCAAACGACTTCCAGCTCATGGCCGGACAGGAGATGAAGAGCCAGCAGGAGAATGTCAACAAAGACTATGTGGGTTACCTGCGCGGAGCGCTCATGGGCCTTCCCGCCGACGAGGATGTCAACGCCAATCTCGCCTTTGCCAACCGTCATCTCGGGCAGCTCCTGAGCCACACATGGACACACCCTTCCGACGTGCGCATCCTCTCATGGTTCGGGCGTGTCAACTACTCCTACGACGACCGCTACCTCGCCACCGTCACCCTGCGTGCCGACGGTTCGTCGAAGTTCGCCCGTGGCAACCGCTGGGGCTTCTTCCCCGCAGCCGCTCTGGCATGGCGTCTTTCCAACGAGCGCTTCCTAAAGGATTTCCGTTGGCTCTCCAACCTCAAGGTGCGCCTGTCGTTCGGTATGTCGGGCAACGACCGCATCGACTCCGACCTCTATATCAAACTCTACAAGACTGGTGACGAGTCGAAGGCCTCCGGCCTGCTCCCTTCGGGCAAGTACTATGAGTTCCAGAGCAAATATCCCGTCAACCCCGATGTGAAGTGGGAGACCACCATCACCCGCAACTTAGGTCTCGACTTCGGCATGTTCAACGGACGTGTTGACGGCACGGTAGACGTGTACTGGAACACCACCAAGGACCTCCTGCTCGCGACACAGATCCCGGGCGACACCGGCTTCACCCAGATGATGACCAACATCGGGCAGACATCCAACAGGGGTGTGGAGCTTAACCTCAACGCATTCATACTCGAAGGACGCGACTACTCCCTCAGCGCAAGCTTCAACATCGGATTCAACAACGGCAAGATCGACAAACTTTCGGAAGGCGAGGATGCATTCTACACCACCGCGCCGAAGGTCGATGTAAACGACGACGTGTTCTGGTACCGCGTAGGGCAGAAGATGGGCCGCATCTACGGATATGTAAATGACGGGTTCTACACGGTCGACGATTTCACCTGCATACCCGACGGCAAGAACTCCGTCTACACCCTCAAGCCCGGCGTGGTCGACTGCTCGCTGCTCTGCGGCAATCTCGCCCCCGGCTCGCCCAAGTTCAAGAAGATCGCCAAGACCGATCCCGACGACCCCAACGCCAACGTGCTCACCGCCGACGACCGCCAGATCATAGGTGATACAAGCCCGAAGATTTCCGGAGGTTTCGGCCTCAACGCCACTTTCAAGGGATTTGACCTCGCGGCATTCTTCAACTTCATGGCCGGTTTCGACGTGGTCAACCTCAACAAGATCAACATGAGCCTCATGCCGTCGAGCGCGAGCGCCTACCGCAACCTCTCCGCCGAATTCTCCGGCATGTGGCACCGCTACGACGAGATGGGCAACGACATGTACGGTCTGCCCGAAGTGATGGCCGCCTACAACAAGAACGCCACGATGTGGAATCCCGCCAACATGACCAAGTCGTTTATCTCTACCTACGGCGTGGAGGACGGCTCTTTCATGCGTCTCCAGACCCTCACCCTCGGATACTCGCTACCCAAGTCGATACTGCGCCATCTCCACATGTCGAAGTGCCGCTTCTATGCCACCGGCTACAACCTCTTCACCATCACCAACTATTCCGGTTATGATCCCGAGGTGAACATAGGCCAGGGCACGTCTCCCAACATCGACTACAACATGTATCCGCGTTCACGCACCTACACTTTCGGAGTGCAGCTCGCTTTCTAACCTCTTATTCCGTCAACAGTCATGAAAACCAACATATTCCGTTATATCGCTTTCGGTGCGGCAGCCCTGTCGCTCTCGGCATGCGAGGACTTCCTCGACGTAAGTCCCGACTCATCGATCACCAACGACGACATCTTCTCGTCGGAGGACGAGACGAAGGCGATGCTCAACACCGTCTACACCAAGCTTACCGCCAACAACCTCTATGGACTGGCATGGCCCTACACGTTCAACACCAATACCGACGTGGAGATGAAATCCAACGGCAACCAGTTCTCCACCTCCGGCAACGGCGACGAGGTGCACTGCTTCGACATGCGCTCACTGTGGGGGTCGCTTGAAAGCACCTGGAACTCGGCCTACGAGGCTGTCAACTACTGCAACGACTTCATCGAGAACATGCAGGATTCCCCGCTCTTTTCCGCAGAAGTGTCGGGCACCCCTTCGCAGATGCAGCACATGTACGGCGAGGCCAAATGCCTCCGCGCCATGATATATCTCGACCTTATCCGCACGTGGGGCGACGTTCCCTACCGTACGGAGTCGACCAAAGTCGGCATCGATTTCTACGGCGAAGGTGTCACCGACCGCAACGTCATCCTTGAAAATCTTGTCAACGACCTCATCGGCGTGGAGGATATGATGCTCCCCGCCGCCGACCTTACCGAGGGTGTCGAGCGCGCGTCGCGCGAATATTGTCAGGCGCTCATAGGGCAGCTATGCCTCTATCGCGGAGGCTATGCGCTGCGTCCCGGCGGTTCAGAGGGCGTCATGAGCCGTGCCGACGACTATCTCGACTGGTATCGCACGGCAAAGACCTATCTCGGGCGTGTCATTTCGGAAGGACGCCACTCGCTCGACCGGGAGAGCTTCGCCGAGATGTGGGCGCGCGAATGCCGCTGGCAGGTGCTCCGCGACGGTGACATGATATTCGAGATTCCGATGCGTAAGGACGGCAACGGATCCTACGGATACAATATAGGTGTCACAATCGGATTCAACGAGGACCACCCTGCCCACCCCTACGGGCAGGCCACCAACCGCATAAGCTACTGCGGACTCTATCCATTCACCTTCGACCAGCGCGATCTGCGCCTTGATGTCACCTGCGTACCCTATAAATACGATGAGGATCTCAACCAGGAAGTCGATCTCGGCAAGAGCTGCGTGTCGGGCTGGGGAGTCGGCAAATGGAACAAGATGAACATGGACCTCGGCAACATGATGTCGGGCACCGCCGGCTCGACCGGCATCAACGCCGTGCGCATGCGCTACGCCGACGTGCTCCTGATGTACGCGGAGGCCGAGAATGAACTCAACGGCCCGACAGCCGACGCCAAGGAAGCCCTCAAAAAGGTGCGCCGCCGCGCTTTCGACCCGTCGCTACATGCCGAGATGGTCGAGGCCTACGTTGAAGGGCTCGCCGGCCCGGAAGCCTTCTTCAATGCCATAGTGAACGAACGTGCATGGGAGTTCGGCGGCGAAGGCATCCGCAAGTACGACCTTGCCCGTTGGAACAAATACTCCGAGACTCTGATAAAGGTCTACAAGACCTTGGTCGACTGGGGAAAACGTGCCTGGGGTGACGGCGCCCGTGGAGATGTCCGCGACAGGATATATATCCGTGAGACGACAGATGCCAATGGCCGTATCCGGCTTGAATTCCGAGGGCTGAAAGAGTATGGTCCTGACATTGACCATCCGGTTTCGGAAGGTTGGAAAAAGACCCAGGATTATGCCATGAACTGGCAGGTACGCAACAAGGAGACCGAACAGCTTGAAATTCATGATGACGTGAAATGGAGTTTCCGTGGGTTTATCAACTTCAGTAACGAGTCCTCTGTGACACCCGCCACACCGGTGCGCTATCTATGTCCCTATCCCGGACGCATCATCACCACCCACAAGGGCAGCATCCAGCAGCAATACGGTTACCGTTAATCCTCTCTTCTTTCAAAATCGATAGAATCATGAAATACAATATATCCAGCTTCGCGGCGATTGCCGCAGCCATGCTTGCAATGACGGCATGCGACGACGATGACAAGTTCACCTCGCGAGGCGACCTGTTCCAGCCGCGCTTCGCCACAAGCCCAGAAGTCACCGTAAAGAACCACAACGACATGACCCTCGTGTGGTACAAGGTCAACGATGCCGTCGGCTACACCGTGCAACTCTTCGAGGACGGCTACTACCAGCGCCTATTCATGGAAGTGGAGACCGCCGACCCGTTCGTGTCGATACAGGACATCCCTTATGCCACCACATTCTATGTGCGTGTACGCTCGAACGCGGCAAACCCAGCAAACAACTCGCAATGGGCGCGATGCAACTTCGCCACGGAAGCGCGCCCCGAATATGCGCAACTGCTCATGGGCGTGTCAAAGACCGAAATCGGCGACAACGACGCCATGATACGCTGGCGCGTCGACCTGGACAATCCTGTCGACAGCTTTTCGGTAGTGCCCGCCCTCTCCGACGAGATTCCGTCGGTGTCGCGCTACCTCACTTCGGAAGAGCGTCAGGCCGGCGAGCTGCATGTGACGGGACTCGTCCCCTCCACGCTTTATACCGTGAACATCTACGATACCTCCAAGCCTCGCAAGTACGACAAACCTTACAATGCCGTGTCGCTGCGCACTACCGGACCGGCTCCCGCCACTGTCGAGGTTGAGCCTACCGACGACTTCTCGGCCATGCTGATTGCCGCCAACGACGATCCCGAGACACCGGAAGGCACTGTCTACGACCTCCTCGCGGGCACCACCTACACCATCTCGCCTTTCGCCATAAAGAAAGGATTCGTGATCCATGGCCCGGAGACGGGCGACCGTCCCATAATAGTGCTCAACGGCACCTGGAGCATTGCCGCCAATGCCAATGTGGCCACTTTCGGATTTGAGAACGTGGAGCTGCGCAACCAGTCGGACAACCAGTACTTCTTCAACTCGGGCAATCCCTATGAGATGGAGACCGCATCGTTCACCAACTGCGTTTTCCGGCAGATACGCCGTGGTTTCTGGCGTCACCAGGGTGCCAATACCAAGCATATCGCCAACGTGGAGATAGACAACTGCTGGTTTGACCAATGCGGATGGCAGTCCGGCACATACGGCACGTTCGCCTTCGGATCGGGAAACAAGGGTGAGGTCGGCGCATACGACAAAATCGACAATATCACCATCCGCAACAGCACATTCTCACGCGGAGGCTACAGTCAGAACGAGAAGTTCGGTTGGGGCAACCTCATCAACCACTCCCAGTCGTCACATCCCGTCAACCTCATCATAGAGAATGTCACGTTCTATGATTTCTGTATCAACAACCGCCTGATTGACATATCCAACACGGAGCGCTCAGCTGTAACGGTGCGCAACACCGTCATCGCTTCCAACATGGGCGAACTGCTCTCGCTGGGATCGGGCACGCGCACCTCATTCTCCAACAACTACGTCACTACCGACTATAAACTCGGAGGAACGCAGATACACGCCACAAGCGCCGGAGCAGCCGCCGCCGACATCTTCGTCAACCCCGACGCCGGCGACCTGACCATCAAGGACCATTCCTCCATAATATATCTCAACGAAGCAGGCGACCCGCGCTGGCTTGCCGACTGATTCCGACGCAGATAATTACTGACGGCGATGTGTCGCATCAAAGTGACACACCGCCGTTTTTGCATACCATCCGATATTAGGAGGCCTCCATCCGTAACCGCTGCATTAAGAAATTTTTTGGCTAATAATACATAACTTTATAAAGGCATGACTCAAAAATTTGAATTAATGTCAATTATGTACTACATTTGTATCACCAAACATTATTGATTACCTTGAATTGAAAAAGTACTTATTATGAAAAGAACCCTTTCCTGTCTGGCTCTGACGGCGGCGGTAGCATTGAGCGCATCGGCGCGCAGCAGCCAGCTCCTCGAAAAGGGATGGCGATTTACCCGGCAAGACAGCACTGTATTTTCGTCTCCCGCCTACGACGACCGCTCGTGGCAGCAGGTCACCGTTCCACATGACTGGGCCATCTACGGGCCATTCAGCTGGCAGAACGACATGCAGAAAGTGGCTATCGCCCAGGACGGCCAGAAAGAGGCCATGGAACATGCCGGACGCACGGGCGGACTACCGTTCGTAGGCACCGGATGGTATCGCAACGATGTCGACATTCCCGCACTTAAGAACGGCGAGCGTGTCACCTTGAAGTTTGACGGAGCCATGTCGCATGCGCGCGTGTATGTCAACGGCAAAGAAGCGGGATACTGGCCGTACGGCTATAATTCATTCCATTTCGACATAACCGACCTTGTAAAACCAAGCGAGAAAAACAATATCGCCGTGCGTCTGGAGAACCTGCCCGAGTCCTCGCGATGGTATCCGGGCGCGGGACTTTACCGCAACGTCCACCTGCTCGTCACAGATGCGGCCCACATACCGGTGTGGGGCACCAGCATCACCACTCCCGAAGTCAGCAAGGAGTGGGCCAAGGTCGACGTCGCCACCGAGATAAAGCTCCCTGCCGGGGCCGACGAGTCGGCCTATTCGCTACGCACCTCAATCTATTCGCCCGACGGAGAGATGGTGAAGTCGACCACGACACGCCTCGCCGACCTACAGTACAACGACAGCACCGTGCGCCAGTCGTTCGTGGTCATGCACCCCGCGCTGTGGTCGCCCGATTCGCCCGAGCTTTACCGCGCCAAAAGCGAGCTTATCGACGGAAGCGTCGTCAAGGACGAATACCTCACAACATTCGGAATTCGCTCGATAGAGGTGCGCCCCAACGAAGGGTTCTTCCTGAATGGCGAAAAGACAGTGTTCAAAGGCGTCTGCAACCATCATGACCTCGGCCCGCTCGGCGCCGCCGTCAACGATGCCGCCATACGCCGCCAGATACGCATGCTGAAGGATATGGGGTGCAACGCCATACGCACCTCCCACAACATGCCTGCCCCGGAGCTGATAAAGGCATGCGACGAGATGGGGATGATGGTGATGGCCGAGAGCTTCGATGAATGGAAACGACCGAAGGTGAAGAACGGCTACAACCTCCTCTTCGACGACTGGGCCGAGAAGGATCTCACCAATCTCATAAGGAACTACCGCAACAACCCGTCAGTGGTGATGTGGTGCATCGGCAACGAGGTGTCGGAGCAATGGCATCCGGGTGATGTAAAGACCGCATATTTCCTACAGAACATATGCCACAGGCTCGACCCGACACGCCCCGTCACACAGGGCATGGACGGCCCCGACGCGGTGCTCAACAACAATTTCGCCGCCATAATGGATGTCGCCGGCTTCAACTACCGCCCATTCAAATACCGGGAGGCATATCAGAAGCTCCCCCAGCAGATCGTGCTCGGCACAGAGACCGCCTCTACTGTAAGCTCCAGAGGTGTCTACAAATTTCCGGTGGAGCGAAAGGCCATGGCCACGTATGATGACCACCAGGCTTCGGGCTACGACGTGGAACATTGCGGCTGGTCGAACCTACCCGAGGATGATTTCATACAGCATGAGGACCTCCCTTACTGCATAGGGGAATTCGTATGGACCGGATTCGACTACCTCGGCGAGCCTACGCCTTATTATACAAACTGGCCGAGCCATAGCTCGCTGTTCGGCATCATCGACCTCGCAGGTATCCCCAAGGACCGCTACTACCTCTATCGCAGCCATTGGAACCGCGACGCGTCCACGCTGCACATCGTGCCCCACTGGACATTCCCGGGCCGCGAAGGCGAGGTGACTCCCGTGTTCGTCTATACCAACCATCCCGAGGCAGAGCTGTTTATCAACGGGGTTAGCCAAGGGAGACGCAAGAAAGACCTTTCGGTAGGCATCGACAGTTCCTACACCGAGGCGGCTCAGAAAAGCTTCGAACGGCAGAAGAGATACCGACTGATGTGGATGGATACCAAGTATGAGCCCGGCACACTTAAAGTGGTGGCCTACGATGCCTCCGGCGCGCCTGTAGACACCGCCGAGATGCACACTGCCGGCAAGCCTTACAAGCTCGTGCTGACCGCCGACCGCGACGGTTACTTGGCCGACGGACACGACATGGCTTTCATCAATGTCAAGGTGGTCGACAAGGACGGAAACCTTTGCCCCGACGCCTCGCAGAAGGTGAAATTCTCAGTGAAGGGCGCAGGTTCCTACCATGCCGCCGCCAATGGCGACCCAGCGTCGCTTGAATCGTTCCAGGCACCACAGATGTCGCTCTTCCACGGACAGCTGACAGCCGTAGTCCGCACTGCCGACACACCCGGCAGAATCACCTTCAAGGCTTCAGCTCCCGGCGTGAAATCCGCTACCCTGACCCTTGACACCAAATAATAATCCAACGTATACCGGGCCGTAATGCATCATGGCCCGGCATACGCATGTATATATTCCACTGTAATGCGAAAAAGCTTGTTATCGGCTCTTGCGTTCTTATTCTGCATGAGTCTTACGGGTGTAGCCCATGCCGTTGCATCCCTCACCCCTACCCTCTACGGCAATCTCATCTATACCCGCAGCTGGGGCGACGAGGATGCCACGAACGCCGGCATCTATAAGTTTCTTGCCGAGGAAAATCCCGTGGTTACTCTCGAATACCATCCCGGAGCCACGAATATCTATGCCAACGGCGGTGCTGTCTATGTCGACGGTAAGTATTATGTGCTGACCCATGTGCCCAACACCGGGAAGATTCAGAAAAACACCATGTATGCCTATGACGCAGATTCGTGGACGCTGCTGTCGCAGACCGACATACCGCTCACCACCACAGCGTCCGACCTCACCTGGTGTCCTGTCGACAATAAGGTCTATGGCGTGTTCCTCAACCCTTCCGGATCCGGATTCGTGTTCGGCACACTGAATCTTTCCGACGGCACCGTGGCTGAAATCAAGGATATAGACCTGCGTGAAGGCTCCGCCCCGATGGCCTTTATCGCATTGGCAGCCGATGATGACGGTGACATATTCGGTGTCGCCTCTACCGGCGACCTCTATCGTTTCGACCGCGCCACCGGTGACCATATCCTCGTCGGACCCACCGGATTCGTGCCCGCACGTTGGAACCAGTCGGGGTGCTTCGACTTTACCACCAAGGAGATGTATTGGGCGGCCTGCAATGCCGACCTGTCGGCTCTGTTCAGGATTGATACGGCCACAGGTGCTGCTACACGCGTGTGTACGTTCAAGAATGACGAGGAATTCACAGGACTCTATTCCCGAAGTTCGGTGGCCGACCTCAAAGGTCCGCAGGCTGTGGAGATGCTGTCCGTAAACCTTGAGGGCAACTCACTCTCGGGGACTGTCGCTTTCACGATGCCGACGGCGACCATAGCCGGTGACAAGATTACCGCAACGCTGCGCTATGTCGTGGAGGATGACGGCAAGGAGACAATGACCGGAGAAGCAGCTCCCGGCGCCTCGGTCAGCCGCGATGTCACTTTCGCCGAAGGCTTGCACTGCCTGACCGTCTATGCCGTATCTTCCGACGGCCGTGGCGCACAGTCCCGCATATCCGTATATGCCGGTGACGATGTTCCCGCCTCCCCGGCTTCGGTGTCCGCCAAGAAGAGCGCCGATGCCGTGGTTGTAAGCTGGGATGCCGTGTCCGCCGGCGCCAACGGCGGACATGTCGATCCGGCAGCAATCACATACACAGTAACGCGCATGCCCGACGGCAAGACCGTAGCCGCTGACATTCCCGCGACATCTTGCACCGATGTGGCACTCCCTTCGCTGTTGGGCGACTATCGCTATCATGTGGCCGCATCATATGCCGGAAAACATGGAACAGCCGCAATATCTGCACCGCTGACTCTCGGCACCACGTTCTCAGCCCCGCTCTTGCTCGACTTCACCGACGAGGAACAATTCAAGTTCTGCACTGTCATCGACGCCAATGCCGACGGCAAGACATGGACATGGAGCATCAACGGTGTACGTTGCGACTATCATCGCACAAACAACACGGACGACTGGATAATCACTCCGCCCATTGAGTTTAAAGGCGGCTGCCGCTACACCATAGAAGTAGTGGCACGCTCGTCAACCGCGAGATATGAGGAGCATTTCGAAGTCAAGGCCGGAACCTCACCATCCGCCGCAGACATGACCATCCCGGTACTCGGCTCTACCGTCCTTACCACAGGCAATAATGAGACTTCCTCTACAGTGTTCATCCCGGAAGCCGACGGAACATACCATCTGGGGATCCACGGCATCAGCGAGAAGTACATGAGCGGCATATATATGTATAGCATCAGGGTCTCCGAACCTGTTGCCGGAGGAGCGCCGGCCGCACCGGCCGACATGTTTGTCAATGCCGCCCCAATGGGGGCTATCGAAGCCACGGTTTCTTCTGTCGCCCCTGCTGAAGCGGTCGATGGATCGACTCTCGAAACCCTTGTAAAAGCCGAGCTTACCAATCTTACCACCGGAAACTTCATCGGCTCTGTCGACAATCCCGTACCGGGTCAAACGGTTTCGATTACCGACAAGTCTCCGATCCACGGGATGAATGAATATTCAATGGTATTCTACAGCGCTGCAGGGAAGGGCTATGCATCGATCGCTTCGGCCTATGTCGGTCTTGACACGCCTGCGCCTGTGTCCGATGTCATGCTGCGCCAGCAGGGCAGCAGCGCCATCCTTACGTGGGAAGCCCCTGCCGTGGGCGCCAACGGCGGATATATCGCCCCGGAATCGATCACCTACAGGGTGGCGCTCGCCTCCAACTCCGCGGACATCGCAAGAGACCTCCCCGGCTGTTCCTATACCGATGAAAGCCGACCGGTTGAAGTGCAGCAAGTCCTCCAGTACATCGTATTCGCATCCAATGCCACCGGTAGCAGCACAGGCACACGCTCAAACAGCATCACTTTCGGCAACGCCTACGCTGCCCCGTTCGCGGAATCATTCGCCGGTGGCAAGGAGACCATGTCGCCGTGGGTGACGGTGCAGGAAGGACCGGATTACCCCTCGTGGACGCCCACCACCAAGGGATATGACGGTATCGACTATTCCCAGGACGGCGACCTTGGATGGGTGAAATATTCCTCTAAGGGTACGATTTCGCTGGTGTCGCCCGTCATCGACCTGACCACCTTGAAATCGCCCGTGCTGAAGTTCTGGATGAATTCACCCGAAGGGCCTATAGCATTCGACGTCAGTGTGTCGCCCGACCGTGGAGTCTCGTGGGAGACAGTGAAAAGCATGTCGGCGGAGTGCGCCGAATGGCAGTGCGTCAGCATCGACCTCACCCGGTTCAAGAGTTCCGATTGCTTCCAGGTGCGTTTCCGTGCATCCTCACAGGAGTACATCGACATGATGCTCGACAATATACGTATTGCCGACATGCACAACGTGGATCTCGGCATTGTCTCATTCAGCGGTCCGACCAAGGTGGTGGGTGGCACGTCGGCGACATATTCCGTAAAGTTGCTCAACGATGGAGTCGCCGCAGCATCGGATTATGTCATAAACCTATCGGGTGAAGGACGCATACTTGCGAGCGGACGCGGTGAGGCTGTCGCATCCGATGCCTTTATTACCGTGCCGGTCGATGTCACGTTCCCGGTCAATGTCACCGACATCGAGCTTAAGGCCGAGGTGGTAATCGACGGCGACGAGCTTGCTTCCAACAATGAGTCCATGATGTCGGTACACGTCGACACCCCGCGCCTCCCGGCCATATCCACCCTTGCCGCCGCTGTGGAGCGCGACGCGGTGAGACTGACATGGGAGCACGCCGCCGAGGAACGCAACCCCGGAGCGTTTACCGACGACCTGGAGTCGTTTACCGCATGGGACTTCGGTGGTGTGACCGCCGACAATCCTGCCGGCTCTATCGGTGACTACATGATGTATGACGCCGACCGCAAGTCGACTGTGGTAGCCTCCTCCTGGTTCATGCAGCCAAACGCAAATGCGCCTATGGCATTCCAGGTGGCGCATGTCGGCACATATCCCGAACTCGACCTGTCGAGATTAGGCGTCAATGCCCGCTCGGGCAAGAATTCTTTCGTGGCATGGGGTGCTAACGAGGGTGAAAGCTCCGACTGGCTGATTCTCCCGCAACTTTTCCCGGGAGAAACGACCATATCGTTCTGGGCTCATTCGGCAGCGGTGAGCTTCGGGCAGATCAGACCCGAGAAGATTCAGGTGCTGTATTCGTCCACAGGCACCTCCATCGACGACTTCACCCCTTATGGAGAGCCTATGGATGTGCCTGCAGGTTTCGAGAGCGATCCGGAGAAGGGATTTGTAAGATACGAGGTGACTCTTCCCGATGACGCAAAGTATGCAGCCATACGTGCATCACTCTCCACGCAGGACAACAAGGGTATCGTCATTGATGACATATCCTTCACTCCCGCTACCGCTCCGATGGAGAAGATTGAGATAAAGGGCTACAACATCTATCGCGACGGCGTGTGGCTGGCTACGACCGATGGAGAGGAATATGTCGATGCCACATCCGACGGAAGCCATGTATATAATGTCACCACCCTCTACCACGTAGGCGAGTCGCCGTTCTCCAACGATGTCGTCGTCTCCACGTCGGGCATCGACGGCATAACCGCCGACGGACTCGAGGGTGAACCCATATACTACAATCTCCAGGGTGTGGAAGTGAAAGCCCCCGTCAAAGGAAACGTCTACATAGTGCGTTTCCCCGACGGCACATCCTCCAAGCGTATCCTGCGCTGATAAATATATACTACCAAAGAAGAAGATGCGACTCCCTGCGCAAGGGGTCGCATCTTTTTTCGTGAATATTTGTTCGGAACAAGCGACCGGCGGCGATTTCATCCGCCATTAACCACAATCGGGATTTCATATCCCGCCGCTATTCCGCGGTTCTGCAAATAAAACGTCATCCTGCATACAATTGTTTTCAATATAATTGTTAAAATCATCCATTCATCAGAATCAGGTGTTATAAAACATGTTTACAAATGCTCACGATATGAAATTAAATGCCTACCTTTGCATCGTAACATTTAGGAAGCCGCCACCATGACAGTGTGGCGCAAGTTCAGCGTAAGGGTCTCGCCCGGATGGGTCGAGATTCCTTTAATTTTTTTGTCAATTTAAAAAACAGAAATATGGCTATCACCTACATGACCCGCGAAGGGTACAAGAAGAAGATGGACGAGATCGCTTACCTTGAAAGCGTGAAGCGTCCGGAGATATCACGTGCTATCGCAGAGGCCCGCGACAAGGGAGACCTCTCAGAAAATTCCGAATACGACGCCGCAAAGGAGGCCCAGGGTATGCTTGAGATGAAGATTTCACAGCTCAAGGATCTCGTGGCCAACGCGCGCATCCTCGACGAGTCGAAGCTCAACACCGAAGAGGTGCAGGTGCTCAACAAAGTCAAGATACGCAATGTGGCCAACGGCATGACCATGGAGTACACTATCGTGGCCGACTCCGAGGCCAACCTGCGCGAGAAGAAGCTCGCCCAGTCCACACCCGTGGCCCAGGGCCTGCTCGGCCATAAACTCGGCGAAATCGTGGAAATCAAGATTCCGGCAGGCACGGCCAAGTTCGAAATCGTCGAAATTTCATTCTGACGCCCTGGAGCTATGGCAAGTATTTTCTCGAAGATTGTAGCCGGCGAAATTCCCAGCTACAAGGTGGCCGAGGATGACCGCCACTACGCTTTTCTCGACATAAGCCCCGTGGCCGAGGGACACACGCTCGTCATCCCAAAGCGGGAGGTCGACTATATATTCGACCTCACCGACAAAGAATATGCCGACCTGCAGCTCTTTGCCAAGAAAGTGGCATCGGCAATGAAAAAAGCACTCCCCTGCAAGCGTGTCGGAGTCGCAGTGATGGGGCTGGAAGTGCCCCATGCCCACATCCATCTCGTGCCCATCAACCGTGAGGCCGACATGAACTTCTTCGGAGAGCATCTCACGCTCGACGCCGACCGTATGTCTGCCATCGCCGCTTCAATCGCCAAGGAGGTGGAATAGCCTCTCCGGATTTTTCGCAGTGACCGACCGCAGGTCATCCGAAGAGATCCATATAGTTAAATATCGAATTTAATTCAACATAATCGGACGATAGAATGTTGTTAACATTAAATAACAACTTTCTATCGTCTTTATTATGTCGTTACGTAAACTTCTGCTGGCCTCCATGTGTACCGCCACGGTGGCCTCGTTTGCCCAGATCAATGCCGAGCAACCCGCTCCGGACATTGCAGTAGACCATGGCCACAAGACCATTTATTTCGGTGAAGGCTCATCGGCGTCCGGCTCGGCCGCCGAGGCGGCACGTCAGGAACTGATGGGTAAATTTTATTTCGACCAGTTCCGCCATGCCCACGATCCGTTGGCTCCGTACTTCATGTTCATGAGCAAGGATTCGCGCCTTGCACTCGGCATAGGCGGCCAGTTCAACGCCATAGGCTACTATGACTGGAACGGTACGATAAACGACAATGGGTTCGTCACATTCGAGATACCGATGGTGCGCGACAACACACAGCGGCACCGCATCGGAGCTACCGCGAGCCAATCGAAACTGTTCATGCGTTTGTTCGGAAAAAGCGACCGTTTCGGATGGTATCAGCTGTACATCAGTGCCAAGTTCTCCGGTGGCGGAATGAACGGCTACGGATTCAAGCTCGACAAGGCATATGCGAGCATCGGCGACTGGACTCTCGGTTATGCCAACACTACCTTCTCCGACCCCGCCGCCTGCCCTAACACAGTGGACCCGCAAGGACCCAACGCCGAGATTTCCGAGACTACCATGCTGTTGCGCTATATGCACACCTTCAAGGGCAACCGCTGGAGCGTGGCTGCATCTGTCGAAGCTCCCAACGACCAGGTGCCCGACTATGTAGGCATTGCTTCCGCATGCAACGCTTTCATGCCCGACGTAGCCGCTTTCGCACAGTACCAGTGGGCCGACGGACTATATCACATCCGCCTGTCAGGTATAATCCGCGGCCTTGAGTACCGTAACGAGGTGGCCGCCGGCAACCACCGCACCATCGGGTGGGGCGCACATCTCAGCACCGTGGCCGACCCGCTCCCGGCCACTCGCTTCTACGGCAGCATCAATGTAGGAAAAGGTATCGCCTCGCTCAACAACGACCTGCAATGCTCCTCACGCGGCCTTGACATGCTTCCCGATGTAGAGACCCCCGGATCGATGCGCGCGCCCACGTCGCTCGCATGGTATGCCGCATTGCAGTATAACTTCCGTCCCGACCTCTACTCCACGGTGATGTTCAGCGAAGTACGCCTCTATCCGGGCGACGTACAGAACGACGGACTCTATAAGTACGGTCTTTACGGAGCCGCCAACATATTCTGGAATCCTACGTCGCGTCTGCTTCTCGGCGCCGAATACGATTTCGGTGCGCGCAAGAATCTCGGCGGCGACCGACGCTGGGTGAACCGCATCGGCCTCACATGCCAGTACAGTTTCTGAATCTTAGATACTCACGCTCGGCAAAACCAAATAAATTTGCTTTTGCGCTCGACTTATTCGTATCTTTGCCTGAAAAGGATTAAGATATGCAACGTGTACTGTTCCATTCCACCATCTTCGGCCCGATACATTCGCGGCGTCTCGGCACCTCGCTCGGAGTGAACCTATCGCCCGACGACGGGAAGGTCTGCTCGTTCGACTGCGTGTACTGTGAAGCGGGCTGGAATGCCCAAGGTCCGGGCACCACGGGACTACCGTCGCGAGCCGAGGTGAAGCGTGACCTTGAAGCCAAGCTTGCCGACATGCGTTCACGCGGACAGTCGCTCGACGTGATTACCTTTTCCGGCAACGGGGAACCCACATTACATCCTGACTTCGAGGGTATCATTTCCGATACCCTCGAAGTCAGGGATCGTTATTTCCCGGAAGCGAAAGTGTCGGTGCTGTGCAATTCGACGCGGCTCGACCGTGAGGACGTGCGCCGGGGACTGCTCATGGCCGACAATTGCATTCTCAAGCTTGATTCGGCCCTTACTCCGACCATGCGCCTTATCGACCAGCCCAATTCGCCGGATTTCACCTGCGAGAAGCTGATTCCACAACTTGCCGCCATGGGAGACAAGTGCATAATCCAGACCATGCTGCTGCGCGGCAACCACGGCGGACGGCATATAGACAATACCGTCCCGGAGGAGATTGACGCCCTCATCGAAGCATATCGCCGGATAGCTCCGCGCGAGGTGATGCTATACTCCATCGACCGTGCTACTCCCGAAGCCGACCTACAGAAAGTGGAGCGCCCCGAACTTGATGCCATAGCAGCACGCATAGCCGCAGCTACCGGCATAAAGATAGTGACAGCCTGAAGTATGGAGACCATATTCCCGCGCCCCCTCCGCAAGGGCGACAAGATTGCCATCATCTCCCCGGCGAGCATCATCAATCCCGACTACGTGGCCGGTGCCTGCGAATGGATATCGGCGCATGGATATGTGCCTGTCGTGGAACCGCATGCCCTCGGCGAGAACGGATCCTACAGCGGCACTCTCGACGAACGCCTTGCCGACATAGACGTGGCTCTTTCCGATCCGGACGTGCGCGTGGTGCTCTGCTCCCGTGGCGGCTATGGCGTCGTGCACCTGCTGCCGCGCTTCCCTGTCGGACAGTGGCTCGACGATCCGCGCTGGCTTGTGGGCTTCAGCGACATCTCCGCACTGCATGCGTTGCTCAATTCCCATGGCGTTGTCTCCATACATGCCTCCATGTGCAAGGCCCTCGCACTGCACGAGGCCGATGATGCCGACAATCTGCGCCTCTTCTCCATCCTGCAAGGGGAACACCCCATATATGAGGTGGCGCCCCATCCGCTCAACCTTCCCGGCACAGCTTCGGGGCGTCTGCTCGGAGGCAACCTTGCCGTGATATCCGCGCTCATATCCACCCCCGTCTCACCGTTCGCCGCTCCCGAGGAAACCATACTCTTCATCGAGGATATCGCCGAACCCATTTACAAAGTAGAGCGCATAATATGGCAGCTGCGCCTGTGCGGCTTCCTCGACAGGGTGGCCGGAGTCATCGTAGGCCGGTTTACCGACTACCGCCCCGACCGCAACCATACCGACATGTACTCCATGCTCGCACCGATGCTCTCCACCCTCCGTTGCCCCGTCGCTTTCGGTTTTCCCGTCGGCCATGTCGCCCACAACCTCCCCCTCCTATCAGGTGCCCCCGCCACCCTCTCCGTTTCAATGGATGCGGTCAATCTTGTGTTTGTCTAAGAGGGATGCCTTTGACAAGGATTTATCCGTCATGGAAATGACAATATCAATATATTGTCTGTTGCCGTTAATCTTGTTTAGTGCCAAAATATTGGCACTTGGATGATTTTCATGATTTCTGCGGGTCAGCGGGCAGGAAAGGTGATAGACAGGAGAGCCATACGCGCTTGTGAGTGCTGGTGTTCGCGCGGTATATGGTAGACGCGGCCATCCTTGCGGAGGTACGATCCGGTCTGATGGAAACTGCATGCCACTCCTGCCTCACGACACTGCCGATACAACTCCTTTACCCATTCGAAATCAAGTGTCCGACCATATTTGCCCGACTCGCCCCCTATAGAGACATCATCTATTATGCCCGGATCGAGGTAAAGCGAGAGGTCGACAGGCCCTATCATTGGCTCTACGACGACAAGCCTGTGCTTTATGGGCATGCTGAGGAAAATAGGCATACGGTAGTCGGCACGATCCTGGTTTTCCACAGTACAACCTATGGTCACGTTGTCGTAGCCGTCGCCCCAGTCTTGTGGCAGGCATTCCCCGAGCCGGTGGATGCGTTTGGTGAAAAAAGTAAAGTGGCAGTCTGACCGCTGCCTGATCATGCTCCATATGTCGGCACGCCATTCGTCGGCCTCCTCAATCAGAAGATCAGAAGTAAAGCATAGCCAGAAATGCGTTCCGGAAGGAAATTTCAGGTTCTTATGCCGGTCGCGGCGTAGCGGCAGATTGAACGCGGCGGTACGATGCACCTCGTTTGTGGGCACACTCACTCCCCGGGCCGCATCTTCGCGATAGACGTAACAATGCCTGCACCCTTCGCTGGTCTTGTGGCATCCATGCCACGGATTCCATACCGGCATAATCGACAAAATTAGCTCTTGCTCCCCGCATTCCCAAATTCATGCAGTCCGTTTTCATAACGCTTTACAAATTTTTCAATGGATATTTGGCAGCATGAAGTAAAAGTGATACCTTTGGCAAAGTCACTTCCAAGACACGCAGAAGCCCCCGCAGGGGCATGAATGTGTCGGGAGGGTTGACCGTCATGCGGAGGCATGACATTTTTTGAGGCGTTTATCGGCGCTTGATCCCTGCAATACAGAACTTCGCAACTTCTAAATCTCAACAGGGAAAGCAACGGTAGATGCTCATGGATATGTAATATTCAGCCACATCGCCCACCCGGTGGACGATGTGAGTTTTCGTGTTACATACGACGTGGGCTTCTGCGTGTTGCTCGTTCCTTGAGATGGGCAATGCGAAGGCCTTGTATTGGGAACGGGCAATGACAGTTTCCCACGTCTCTTCGTTATAACCCAATCCACATCATCCGGGAGACATGATGTGACGAAAAGTAATTATGAAAAAAACGAAGGTAATCCTCTCCGGCCAGTTGCTGCTATCCCTGTCGTTTCCATCCACGTCTCTCGCAGCCGACACAACAGAAGTCCTGCCTGGCGACGGTTCTCTTGAAACGCCTTACATAATAGAGGACAGCCACTCCCTGCTCGTACTTGGCCGGCTGATGGAGGCAAAGGACTTTTACACCAGAGGCAAGTATTTCCGTCTTACAAGGGATATTTCCATCAACTCCCACGTGCTCGACCCAGACGGTTCTCTTTGCGGCGACAGCCTTAGTCTTGATGCCTGGACTCCCATAGGGCGCGATTCCTACGGAAAAGGATTTTATGGAGTTTTTGACGGAGGCGGCCACACCATATCAGGCCTCTACATAAATGACGCGTCTGCCAAAAACAGCGGACTGTTTGGCTATATCGACAAGGAAGGAGAGGTCCGAAACCTCAAATTAGCCGACAGCTACATCTGCGGCGGGGAAGCTACGGGTGGCATCATCGGTCTCAGCAGAGGGACTGTGATGGATTGTGAGAATAAAGCTACGGTTCGTGCGGTCGGCCCTACACATCAATCCGGGGGCATCGTCGGCAAGCTCGCGGACGGAATTATAATCAGATGCAGGAATGCCGGTCACATCTCCGGATGGACCTATCCTGACGAGTATGGATCCATGTGGAATTGTGAGACCGGAGGTATTGCCGGTTCTGCGGCCGCTAAAATCGACAGTTGCATCAACGTCGGATATGTGAAAGCGCTGGATTGGGGCAGTGTCGGAGGTATAACGGGCAGTGTATCCTCTTCAGTGACAAACTCGGTCAATGAAGGTGTAGTCACGAGCGACCACGAGGCAGCCATAGGAGGTATCGCCGGCAACAATTCGTCCTATGTGTCCGGGTGTATCAACCGTGGTCGCCTTATAGCTACGTGTCCCGGCTCATGCGTGGGCGGCATAATCGGCAGCAATAACTTCAACTCACGCATATATGGTTCCGAGAACCATGGCGAGATAATCTGCGATGTAGACAGCGTGTATGTAGGCGGTATCGTCGGTAATCTGAACGGAGGCCGTCAATATGACACATACTACACGCCGAAGGTCTATACAAGCCGAAATTCCGGAAATATCTCTACCGGCAGCGAAAAGAGCATGTGTGGCGGCATAGCCGGAAAAAGTTATTGCGGGGAGATATATGAATGTACCAACAATGGTCATATCGTCAGCCGGAATCTTGCCGGAGGCATTCTCCCGCTTGGAGAATTTCACACCAACATTTATGATTGCACTAACGAGGGCATCGTTGAAGGATGTAAAAGCACCGGAGGAATTGCAGGCAAACTTATCGACGAAGTAAGGAATTGCATAAATGCCGGGTCAGTAGGCACGATTGAGAATAATAGCGATTGCGGTGGTATCGTAGGATGGCTCAGCGGTGGGACCGCACGCAATTGCGTCAACACGGGCGAAGTCACTTCAGGCATGAATGTCGGCGGTATCGTCGGCAGCAACAATTCACGTTCCACCATTATTGCGAGCTACAATGCCGGATACGTCCATTCATCGACTACAGGCTCTCGCATAGGAGGTGTCGCCGGAGGGTCGGGCACTCTCCGCAACTGCTATAATGCCGGTATAGTCCGCGCGGAGGCTTCCGGCATCATGATCGGAGGAGTGACACATAATCTATGGGTAAACTGGGACAGCCATGGAAACCGGTCCGGAAGCACAGCCTCGAACTGCTATAACATGGGGGACATAATTGTCGACAGCATAGGTTGTACGGTGGGCAATATAGCTGCCTCCTACGAGAATTCAAATGCATCGCAACTGTTCAAAAACTGCTACTATCTCAAGAATGCCATATTTGGATTGGCCGGGACGGATGCCGACAATAAAAACAAAAACATCACCGCACTTGACAAGGATGCTTTCAGAAATCTCGCGACAGACCTGAACAAGGTGGAATTCTACGAATCGGTTCCATATATTCAAGGTTATTGGCGTCCGCTGTTGCTTAAAGACGGTGCCGGGACTCCGACCCCTATGCAATATTACCGTGTTGCGGCTTTTAATGGAGACAGTGTGCTCATTGATCTGGGCCTACCTGCCGAGAACGTTTTCTTTGACACAGACTCTACGGGAATCATTCTTGACGCATACAATGTCGGATATGACAATCATATCAGACGGGCAAAAC
The DNA here is from genome assembly GCF_910583865.1 of uncultured Muribaculum sp. GTDB lineage: Bacteria > Bacteroidota > Bacteroidia > Bacteroidales > Muribaculaceae > Muribaculum. The sequence continues at coordinate 15,878 of NZ_CAJTYX010000028.1, read as the reverse complement.
TTGTAGACATGTCGGATTTCACTCTTGACACGCCTCTTAGAATAGACGGTCTCTATTATTCCCGACATCTGAACGGTCATTTCAACACAGTGTGTCTACCCGTAGGCATTGATGCATCATATTTGCCGGAAGGATGTCATATGGCGATTCCACACAGACTTGAAGGTGATACCTTACGTCTCGGATATATCGAATCGGCAAAAGCCGGTATGCCTTTCCTGCTGGATGGCCGATACGCCGGCGGCAAATGGACACTTATGATGTCTGATGTGAATTTTGTTCCGCTTCAGCCGGTGGGTCATGCCATGATGGAAGGCACATTCTCCTCTACACGCGACTTCCCTGCGGGTGGCTATCTCATGGATGAGGAAGGTGATTATCTGAAGAAAGCAGTTGTCGGGGACAGTCTTTCCTCATTCCGGGCATATGTATCGTTGGGGGACAGCGATACGGACAAGATTGGATTGTCACTGAATTCAGGCCAGACTTCCACCATCAACGAGATTACCTCGGGGAATCCTGTTGTTGCCGTCCATGGTTTGTCGATTCATGTGGATGATGTAAAATCCGGACAATTGATTGAGGTATATGATACCCATGGCCGATCGATATGCCGGCAGAAATCCGGTGTAGGAGCGACTGATATTGCCTTACCTGCCACCGGGATCTATTTGATACGGATCGGGACTTGGACTGCCAAAGTCATGGCACCGGGCATATAACAAAAGTCCATATCATAATCAGTCGGATCGAATAGGCAATAAAGTAGGATATGCAGGGCACAGAGTCACGTAAACCCATTACGTCTCTGTGCCCTCGGTGCGTTCGGCGCGAATGTTTTTAAGCAACCTCTTATTTTGGCCTCTATATTTGTGCGGGATTGTAGGAAAAACGCTAACTTTGTGGATGAAAGAGCGGACGCCTGATTGACAGGCAGTATGCACCGCGCGTAGAAAGCACTATGATAGAATTGAACCAGAGAGCCGAAGCGGTGCTTCGCCACACGGTTGCGCGCCTGAGCGACGGCGACAACCTCACCAACATCTGCCCTTCGCAATGGCGAGGGGAACCGTTGCCGTCGCATGAGGCGGTACGCGACATCGTGACGCTGTCGCGCGCTCTGGTGTTTCCCGGATTTTTCGGCGACAGCGATGTCACCCGCGAGAACGTGCTATATTTCACAGGGTTGTGGATGGAGAAGCTGTTCCACCTGCTCGTCGACCAGATCCATGCCGGCATATCAATGGCATGCTGCACCGATGCCGTGCCCGACAATATGGCCATACAGCGCGACGCCATCACCAAAGCAGCAGCCTTCATCGAGACCCTCCCCGAGCTGCGCCGCGTACTCAACACCGACGTCGAGGCCACCTACCATGGCGATCCCGCGGCTGAATCCGTCCAGGAAGTGCTCTATTGCTACCCAGGCATCAAGGCCATCGCCAACTACCGCATAGCCCATGAGCTGGTAAAGCTGGGAGTGCCAATAATCCCGCGCATGATAAGCGAGCGTGCCCACAGCGAGACAGGCATCGACATCCATCCTGCCGCCACCATCGGCGAATCGTTCACCATCGACCATGGTACAGGCGTGGTGATCGGCGCCACCGCCATCCTCGGACATCATGTGAAGATATACCAGGGCGTCACACTCGGAGCCAAAAGTTTCGACCTCGATGACAATGGAAATCCCGTCAAGGGCGTGCCGCGTCATCCGGTCATAGGCAACAACGTGATTATCTACAGCAACGCCTCGATTCTCGGCCGTATCACAGTGGGCGACAATGCCGTGATCGGCGGAAACATATGGGTGACCAACGATGTGGCGCCCGGCGAACGACTTATACAGGCCAAGGCCGACAATATACTTAGAATCAAGCAGTGATGAAATCGGAAAAATTTGAAATGGTCGCCAAGACCTTCCAGGGACTGGAAGATGTTCTTGCCGCCGAACTAACACGCCTCGGGGCTGAAAACGTCACCGCCGGAAGGCGCATGGTCTCCTTCGAGGGTGACAACGAGATGCTCTACAAGGCGAATTTCTGTTGCCGCACAGCCTTGCGCATCCTCAAGCCGATATGCAAGTTTACGGCATCCGACCCCGACACCCTCTACGACATGGTAAAGGAGATGGACTGGAGCGCCCTCTTGTCGGTCGACAAGACATTCTCGATTGACCCCGTGGTCAATTCCGACACGTTCACTCACTCGCGCTACGTGACCTATCGCGTGAAGGACGCCATCGTCGATTATTTCCAGGACCGTCTCGGCGAGGGGAAGCGTCCCGGTGTGCGGCTCCAGGATGCCGACGTGATGATCAACGTGCATATCGACGGCAACCGCGTGACCATGTCACTCGACTCGTCGGGCGAATCGCTCCACAGGCGCGGCTACCGCGTGGCGCAGACCGAAGCGCCTATCAACGAGGTGCTCGCCGCAGGCATACTGCTCAAGGCCGGCTACGACGGACAGTGTCCGCTCATCGACCCGATGTGCGGATCCGGCACGTTCCTTATCGAGGCCGCCATGATCGCCGCCAACATAAATCCCGGCGTCTATCGCCGCAATTTCGCTTTCGAGCAGTGGCCCGACTTCGATGAAGAGCTGTTTGAACGCCTTTACAACGACGACACTTCCGAGCGCACACCCCAGTTCCCGATTATCGGCGCCGACATATCGCCCAAGGCCATAGCCATCGCTGAGAAAAATATCAAGCAGGCTGGCGTGGGCCGTTGGATTGACCTTCAGATAAAGCCGATAGCGAAATGGGACGAAGCGCCGGCCGACGGCATGCTCGTCACCAATCCGCCCTACGGCGAGCGCATATCGGTCGATGACATGGCCTCGCTCTATCAGACCATCGGCAACAGGCTGAAGAATGTGTTCAAGGGCTACCGCGCATGGATCATCGGCTATCAGGACGAGCACATGCGCCACATAGGCCTTGCCCCATCGCAGAAGGCCACCCTCTACAACGGCTCGCTCGAATGTGAACTGCGCGAATATGAGATATTCGAGGGAAACTACAAGAATTTCCGAAGCGAAGGGAAGCATCTCGACAAGCAGGACGCCACTCCCAAAGCCGACAGAACCGCACGTCGCAAGACCGACGACGAGTGGCGACGCGACGCACGCAAGCAGGGATTCGGGGGACGCAACGGTGACACCCCCCGTTTCCGCAAGGATGGCGACCGTGGACCGCGCAAGCCCAACGCCCTCGAAGAAAAGTATCGTGCAAAGCCTCTGGGTCGTAAGAAGCGTTTCGACGACGAGGAGCCGGCTCCACGAGGATTCGGCCGCAAGCCGTCGTTCGGCGGAAAATCGTTCGGCGGCAGGCACGATGACGGCAAGCCCTTCGGACGCCACGACGAAGGCCGTCCGTTTGGCCGCCGGAACGACAAGAAGCCTTTCACCCGCAACGGAAACGATGCTCCGGAGTCGGAAAACCCGCTGGCAAAACGACGCAACCAGGCATGGCTCGACGAAATCATGAACCGCGAGTCGCAACCTAAGCCCCTCGTGCGCCGCGGCTGGCGTCGCGCCAAAGGCAACGACTCAACCGATGCCCCTGCATCTGACGAAAAATAATAATCCCAATCGACAATATTTCCGATGAATACACCGATGAACATACTCCTGCTCGGATCGGGTGGCCGCGAATCGGCCCTCGCCTGGAAAATAAGCCAAAGCTCCCTTTGCAACCATCTTTTCATCGCTCCCGGCAACGGCGGCACCGGCGCCTACGGCACAAACGTGGCCATGTCGCCGCTCGATTTCCCCGAAATCGCCAAATTCGTGAAAGAAAACGCCGTTGGCATGATCGTCGTGGGCAACGAGGATCCCCTCGTGGCCGGCATATGGGATTACTTCAAGGATGACGACAGCGTGCTCGTCGTAGGGCCGTCCCGCTCCGGTGCGGCGCTCGAAGGGAGCAAGGATTTCGCCAAGGCGTTCATGATGCGCCACGGTATCCCCACGGCCCGCTACCGCAGTTTCACAGCCGACACTCTCGACGAGGGCTATCGTTTCCTGGAGAGCCTCAAACCGCCTTATGTGCTCAAGGCCGACGGCCTGGCCGCAGGCAAGGGTGTACTGATTATCGACAGCCTCGACGAGGCCAAGGCGTTACTTAAGGAGATGCTCGGCGGCATGTTCGGCGCATCGAGCGCCACGGTAGTCATCGAGGAATTCCTCTCAGGCATAGAGTGCTCCGTGTTTGTACTCAACGACGGCAACGGTGGCTATCGCGTGCTTCCCGTAGCTAAGGACTACAAGCGTATCGGCGAGGGCGACACCGGTCTCAATACCGGAGGCATGGGCGCGGTAAGCCCGGTCCCATTCGCTGACGAAGAGTTCATGCGCAAGGTCACCGAGCGCATCATCGAGCCTACCGTCAAGGGACTTGCCGAAGAGGGGATCGTATATCGCGGATTCATCTTCCTCGGCCTCATCAACGTTGGCGGCGAGCCTATGGTGATAGAGTACAACGTGCGCATGGGCGACCCCGAGACAGAGGCTGTGATGCTGCGCGTCGATGCCGACCTGGTAGCGCTGATGAAAGCCGCCGCCGAAGGCAATATCGGCGACCTCGAGCTGAGCCACGACCCACGCACTGCGGTGACTGTCATGATGGTGTCAGGCGGTTACCCCGGCTCCTACGGCAAAGGCTATGAGATAACAGGCCTCGGCGATGTGACCGACAGCATCGTGTTCCACGCGGGTACCAAACGTGATGCCGAAGGCCGCGTGCTCACCTCCGGAGGCCGTGTGCTCTCCGTAAGCTCCTATGGCGACTCCATCGCCGACGCCCTGGCGCGCAGCTACGGATCGATGGCGCGCATAGGCTTTGACCATGCCAACTTCCGCCGCGACATAGGCCGCGACCTCATGGTCCTCGAGAAGTGAGAGAAGAGAGGCTGACCGACTTCCTGCACTCCCGCTACGGATTCCTGCTGATGGCGTTGCTGTCGGCAGGGGGCACGGCGGGGGCGTATCTCCTGCGTCCGGCCATGGCCCTTGTGGCCGGGTGGGGTCCGTTGGCGTCGTCCCCCGTCACATGGTTCGACGGGATGCCCGTCGCGTCGCTGTGTGCCGGCTTCGGCCTGAATCTCTTCGTGGCCTTCACGCTCATCTACATCAACAAGCACTACAATGTGCTACGCTCCATCTCCCTCCTCTTCGCAGGACTGTTCCTGGTGATGGAGACGGCGCTGCCGGCACTCACTACGCATATGTCCGACGGCATCTTCATCGCCGTCGTCCTCCTGCTGGCGCTGTTGCCGCTATACACGGCTTTCCAGAGACCCGACCGCACGCAGCGCGTGTTCATAAGCTTCTGCGTGGTCAGCGCCGGCGCATTGGTCGATGTGACATGCGCTGCCTACTTCCCGGCTCTCTTTCTCGGCTGCTTCCAGATGCGCTGCACCACGCTCCGCTCCATGCTCGCCGCCATGCTCGGCATGCTCACGCCCTGGTGGATAGCATGGGGGTTCGGATGGCTCGACCTCAGAGCCGTGCGTCTGCCGGAGTTCGTCAGCTTGTTCTCGGTGCTCGACGCAATGAAGCTCGCCCAGGTACTCGTGTATGCCGCCACGTCGCTGGTGCTCGGCATAGGATTCGGCATGTTCAACCTGCTGAAGATCTACAGCTACAACGCACGCACGCGTGCCTACAACGGATTCCTGACCGTGCTCGCGCTCACCACTGTCGCCCTGATGCTCCTCTACTACAACCGTCTGGTCATATACCTGCCGATGCTCAACGTCTGCACGGCCATACAGATGGGCCATTTCTTTGTGATAAACCGCCGTCGACGCAGCTATATACCCATACTTTGCGTAATCGGGATGTATGCCGCGCTCTATATCTGGAGTCTTACCATATGAAAATCGTCATCGAGAAAAACATCCCGTTCATCGCAGGGCTGCTTGACAACGTGGCCTGCGTGAACTACCTTGCCCCGGAGGAGATCACTCCCGAGGCTATGCGTGATGCCGACGCGCTCGTCACGCGCACCCGCACCCGCTGCGACGCATCGTTGCTCGACGGCTCTCTCTGCCGGTTCATAGCCACCGCCACCATAGGCACCGACCATATCGACCTCGGCTACTGCCGCGAGCGGGGCATCACCGTGGCCAATGCGCCCGGATGCAATGCCCCGGCCGTAGCGCAATATGTGCTCGCCTCGGTGCTCGCATGGGCCGAAGCACGTCGGCGCGTCCCCGTCGGCATTGACGCCCCTTTCCCGCTCTCCGGCCTGACGATGGCCGTTGTTGGAGTGGGCCATGTCGGCTCAATCGTGGGCCGCTGGGCCGAGGGGTTGGGCATGCGCGTGCTCCGCGTGGACCCGCCGCGTGCCGAGGCGGAAGGACCGGAAGGTTTCTCCACCCTCGACGAGGCCGCCCGCGAAGCCGATATCATCACTTTCCACACTCCGCTGCTTCGTTCGGGCGCGCATCCAACTTTTCACATGGCCGACAAGCGCTTTTTCGATTCGCTGCAGCGTGCGCCACTGATTGTCAACAGCGCGCGCGGCCTCGTGGTCGACAATGCCGCCCTTGTCGAGGCGCTTGACAGCGGCAAAGCGGGCGATGCGGTCATCGACTGCTGGGAAGGAGAGCCGGATATATCCCCGGAGCTGCTACGACGTGCATTCATCGCCACGCCCCACATCGCCGGCTATTCCCGTGAAGGCAAAATCCGCGCCACGACCATGGCTCTCGATGCCCTCACCCGCCATTTCTCGCTCCCGGCAGTTGCCCCCGTCGAGACCATAGGATTCGACATCCCGGAGCATCCTTCGGCCGCCGCCATCCTCGCCTCCTACGACCCCTTCGCCGACACCGCCGCCCTGCGCTCCGCTCCGGCAGCATTCGAGCAGCTCCGCAACCGCTATGCCTACCGCCCGGAAGTCAGAGGATGACCGGGTGCCCGCTTTCCTGACAAGCCAAAAATCCATTCTGATTGTTACATATAAGTAACCCTTAAAGGGTTCAGGAGGGACACCCTTATGGATATCTGGAGCAAGAAGAAGCGATCTGCCGTAATGGCAAAAATACGGGGCAAGGACACTCGTCCCGAGCTTATCGTGCGCCGCTACCTATTCTCGCGAGGCTACCGCTAACCGCAAGAACGTCAAAGGGTTGCCGGGCACTCCCGACATAGTGCTCCCAAAGTACGGCATCGTGATTTTCATCCACGGGTGCTTCTGGCATGGCCATGAGGCAGACGGCCACATACCCAAGAGCAACACCGAATTCTGGCGCACAAAAATCGAACGCAACAAGCAGCGCGACGAGCGCGACCGCACCCTACTGCGCGACATGGGATGGTCGGTCATGACCGTCTGGGAATGCCAACTCAAGCCGGCCGTGCGCCGCACCACCCTACTCGAAATAGAGTACCACATCAACCACGCCTACCTCTCCCGACTCTCATCCCCATCGACTCAGTCTCCATCATCTCCGTCTCCATCTACCTATCCCACCACCGAACCCGACATACAGTCCAACCTCCCCATCGCCGCCGATTCCCCTCTGGAATATGGTAAATAACGACATATCGCGATATTTAAGTAACTTTAACTAATGGGGGGGGTAAATAGTGAATTATTATTTAATTTTGCTGCATTGTTTTAATTGCGTGCCTGCTTGCTTACCTGCTGCCGGGGCGCATATCAGATCAGTCATTAATGCGATAATATTTCACAATGAGATTATTTCTTGCTGTAATTTTTGCCTTGGTATCGTGCATGTCGGCGCAAGGAGCCTATCGTCCGCAAAGTTCCGACGACATGATATTGTTCCGCGACGGCCACAATATAGACGTTAAGATCACTCAGGTGGTCAAGGACCAGATTTTCTATAAATTATCGTCGAAGAAGGATGCGCCCGAGCTTTCGGTGGACATTGCCGATGTCTATATGATAAAGTTTGCATCACGTGGCAACGTGTATATCACTGCCGACGGCAAGAGGGTGACCGGTGAGAACCAAAAAATCGACAAGGAAGCCAACCTGATTTATCTTATCACCGGCAAGGAGATCCAGGCATTCAACCCGAAAGTCGGCACAGACATAATCACCTACCAACTTACGCCTAAGGCGAAGAAAGGGATGACACCGCAGATGGGGGCAGTACCATTGTCCGACGTGTTCCTGATAGAGTATGCCGACGGCACACGTGATGTTATAACTGACCTATCCGGAGCTGTCATGCCAAAGACAGCCGTCATCATCCCTGATGAACCGAAAGAGGAGACCCCCGAACACAAACCGGCATTGAAAGTAGTGTTCCATACGGCAAAGTCGGGCGACACCATCGATTCGGTGGCATCACGATATGGCGTCACACCGCAGGAGATTATCGAGTGGAACGAACTTCCTGCCAAGACGCGCACCACCGCGCGCCTCAAGGTGGGAATGGAACTCATGCTCTACGTCGAATCCACCGAATAAAGCCAGATCTCCATGCGAAGCAAATCACACCGAATCCTTTATGCAATTGGAGGATTATCCATAATAACGGCGGGGACACTGTCGATCGGTTCATGTTCGGGCAATTCCCACTCCGATGTCATCAAGGTGGTATCGGAGCGCGACTCGCTGCGCAACGTTGCCGCCGCCCAGGGTCGTTGGCTTGAAAAGGTCAATACCGTCCTAACCACCCTTAACTCCGCGCTCGACTCGGTCCAGCGCCAGGAGGGGATGATATTCCTCAACATCGACGGTGAAAAGACAGCCTCGCGTGCCGACGCGCTCAACAATCTCGACCGGTTTGAGGCCGTAGTGCGGTCGCAGAAGCATCGCATAGATCAGCTCGAAGCCCAGCTAAAAGCCCGCGACGAACTCGATGAGCCTGAATCACGCTCGCTGGAGGCATCCACGCTCATCGCCAATCTCCGCTCACAGCTCGCACAGAAGGACCAGCAGATAGCAGACCTGCGCAAAGAACTTGAAAAGAAAAACGTGGACATAGAGAAGCTACGCGCCACAGTCTCGTCGCAGAACAGCCGCATAATGCAGCTCGATGAACAGAACAAGCGCTATTCTACCGCACTCACGCGCCAGTCCGACATGCTCAACACGGGCTATGTGGTCATGGGCACGAAAAAAGACCTTGAGTCAAAGGGCATAATCCGCAAGGGGCGCCTTGTCGCCACCTCAGCCCTCGACCGTTCCAAGTTCCGGCAGGTCGACATACGCAAGTTCACCGAAATCACGTTCGAAGCCAAGAAGCCGCGTATCATCACCGATGCGCCAACCTCGACCTACTCCCTCACCACCACCGGCGACGGTCACTTCACCCTCCACATCCTCAACCCCGCCGACTTCTGGTCAATCTCCAACTTCCTCGTAATCCAGACACGCTAAAAATCAATACAATCATAATCATGACTTTTACAAAAATCTCTCATCGTTTGATGCTGCTTGTTGCATCATTGATATGCTCGTTGTATGCTATAGCACAGACAGCTCAGTCCACCATAACCCACATAATGCAAAAGGGAGAAACGCTACAGACTGTTGCGGCCCGCTACTCAACCACCACTCAGGCGATAATCGAACTGAATCCCGAAGCTGCCGACTTCACCTACGTCGGCATGGAACTCAAAATACCGGTAGCCACCCCAACATATTCAGAATCTACGTTAAAAACTCCCATATCTACATCTGCAAGTGAATATTTGGACTATAATACGGCAAATTCGACTCAGCAATATGCCGATTCGTATCACGATGAGAGCGAAGTTTGGAATCCTTATGGAATTGGATATATCGCAAATTTCTCTAATAACGGGAAAGGATTCTATGGATTTACATATGAGTACCTCCCATATAGTGGCGGATTAGGATTCTACATGTTTTATGGAACAGGTTGGGGAGTAGTGTCAGATGATTTTGATCTACATATTCGTATTGGGCCTACATTTGGTCATCGTTATACTGAAAATATCATGTTTTCATGTCCAATTAGCTTTACGGGTACAACTTTTTCTTATTTAAAGAAAATCAGCAAAACCGGTTATGAGGAATCTGGCTTCAGTATCGCTTTTGGTCTCGCTGCTAATCCTCGCGTCGGCTTTAAAGTTGGTAAACACGGATACATTTCTCTTGGACTTGACTTGAATTATTGTTTTAAGACTAAGAAAACCACAACGATTGAGGCGACAAACACTAAATTGGATTTAGAGTATGGTGGAACACCCTATGTAGGTTTTACCGTATCAATAGGTGCAATATAACCATTGATTTGCAACTAAAAAAATGAGACAGTCAATAATAATCATTTTCATAGTCTTACTTTATAATTCTATTAGCATTTTTTCGCAAACAACTCCGTTGGAATGTAGAGCGCTTCTATTCCATACGTATGGACTTGCCGGAGATGACCCATTTAGCATTACTAATGAAAAGGCTGAAATCGCGATATCGGTATTGACACCATATGCTGAGTCCGGGGATGTAAATAGCATGTTTAAACTGGCATGCATTTATTCCGGGAATTATGGGGTTATATATTATGGAGAAGATTATGAGAATCTACAGATATTCCCTACTCCGGACGATTACCGGTATCTTTCTACTACGAAATGTAATAAGTATCTAACAATGTTCTTGAAAAGTAAAAAATATCGAAATTGGGAGTTTGGTACATATGAAGCCCCTTTTGGACAGGATAAACCTATCATAGATCAAATGGTTAGGCTGATACAGTACCGATTTTTGAACACAGATTTAGTCTATTAAAGAATTAATTATGGAAAGATATTTAAAGTATGGTATTCTTATGCCATTGCTATCAATTATAATTTCGATACCCATAATATCGTGTAGCAGCGATGATGACGGTAATGGCTTTGACACTAATTCAATAATTGGAAGTTGGTATGGTACAAGAACATACTACAATCCCGTTGGAGGTACCAAATATCAGTATCTGACTGTCGAATTTATGGCAAATGGAATGGGGAATTCCACTTATGAGATTCCGGCAAGTTCTACTTATGCATCTTTTACGTACAGCGTGAACGGGAATATCATACAATGTCAAGGATTCTGCGCAAGTACAAGCGACGATGAAGTAGAAGCAGAAAAATTCAACCTGACTTTGAAGATTAAGGGTGACCGATTGTTACCTCAGGGGAGATATGCACACTTTATTCTCACCCGTGATGGCAGTGTTATGACCAATGGCGACGGTAATGAAGTTACCGACAAAACCGATGAATTTAATGAGTTTGATGAAACTGATGAAAACTGGCAGAATTTTAAGACTCTTAAAGGGACTTCTTGGACTTTAGAAGAAATTCGCAGCAATGAACATATCCCTTCAGGGTATTATGAATATCTTGGCGAAACCATTACTTTTGGAAATGAATATCTCGGAAAGGCAATAAATGCCTATGGTGAAATTTATTCCAAATTTGGTGAATATAAATATTATACATCGTCTTTCTCCGGATATGGGAAATGGACTATTGAGAATGACGAATCCATTGGATTTTATCTAAACTCGGAAACAAGCAATGCATCCGAATCTCAAATTGGAGCGTATGTTGAAGCGCTAAAGTGTGGGGGGAAATAATCCTTCTAACACCGACAGAACTTGTTCTCAAATCAAGATTTAATGATTTTAAATATTATTACAGTCGAAATTACAAGTAAAATACATCTAATTTATTAAGTATGAATCAATTTAAAAGAAGTTTTATGCGCTTTCTGATGTCATTGTTGGCAATTATCATTTCAATGCCCATGGTGTCATGTAGTAGCGATGACGATGACAACAAGAAGGAAGAATCCGTACTTGTTGGAGTATGGCGTAGTGATGAGCATTGGGTTTATCCGAGCTATTATACATTCCGTTCGGATGGCACCTACAACTTTAGGGTTGAAAGAGGATGGCATGAGGAAAGCGGAAGTTATTCATTAATTTCTATTGGGGATGGTACATATCTGTTAAATATGAGTGGTAACGAATCGGTCATAATCTCGGGATTGACAAATAAGAGGTTCATATTGACCTCAGATGGCTGTAATTATACATACGAAAGAATTTCATAGTATATGTGTATATCGTATATATTTTTTAACTTAATTCAACTATAATGAAGAAAACTTTGAAATGGGCACTTCTTATGTCCTTGTGTGCCGTGTTATTTTCGGCACTCATGGTATCATGTGGCGGCGACGACGATAAGGATGACGATGCCGATAAGAACAACGAGTTGTTAGTAGGCACATGGTCAGAATCCGGTAGTTGGAACGGCAGCTATGGACCGGATTCTAACGGTAACTACAATTATGGCTACATATTCAATGCTGATGGCACCTACGTGTTTTTTGGATCCGGCAAATCTCCAGGCACATATACATTTGTTGATAACAAGCTGATATTAACAGATAAGTATAGCTCTGAACTTAAGATCGTAAAGACATTGAATGAGAATGTTTTAGTACTAGTTGAAGAGGATGAGGAATATGGCGACGAGGTTTATACCTACTATAGAGTCAATGAAGGCAGCCCAGACCATGGCAGTTCAACCCCTGATGAAAAAGCCCCATACGATGGTAATTTCTATGGAACTTGGCATGGCCTTATTGACTTCGATGAAATCGCAATTGATCTAACGTTCAAAAAAGACGGCACATATACCGAGCTTTGTTATGGAGAGGAAAGCAGAGGGAGATGGCTTATTAGCGGTAATCAGCTAACTATCAGCGACAAATCCATTATTGCTAACAGCCATGGTACTCAATACAAGATTGTTTCTTGTACGGCTTCACGGCTTAATATAATTGCTACACAGAACAACGACAACTTAATATTTACAAAACGGTAACCTTATATCAAGGAATTCCATATCCTTAAAATGGCGCTGGGTCGATACTCGATTCAGCGCCATGATTTAATGATCGATTATGCGTGGAAGCGTATTATTCATTGCCGCACTTGTCGTAATTGCTGTTCTCAACGCGCAGTGGATAGACGGATGCGGAGCGACATTATGGAGAGAGGCGTGGCAGGTGGAGATGTGGTGTTGGACCGCGCTTGCGGCATCGGTAGTGGCGTTGCCGTATGTGATGTTCCGCAAATGTTGGTGGGTATCGGTGGCGCTCCTGACGGGATATTATGTGATGATGCTCGCCAACCTGCTCTATCTCCGCACGTTCGGCAGCCGGATTCCCATCGGTGCATATGTCCTTGCCGGGACTCTTCCCGAATTCTACGATTCGGTGCTCGACAACTTCAGGGTGTCCGACCTGGCAGTCCCGCTTTTCGCAATCGCAGGCATATGGGCGGAAAAGCGGCATGGCAATCCGCATCATGGGATTGCAGGGCGATGGATATGCCTTTGGTCCGTGGGGATACTTGGGGTCACCATAATGACTTTTTCTTATCCACAGCCGGTATTTGACAAGCTCGAATTCATGGCCGACCACCATCAGGAGCATGCGCTTGGTGTGTCGCGCTACTCATTGCCGATGGTACTGATAAACGACATGCAGGGATTTCCGCCGCCGGACGAGGCAACGCTCCGGCGGGCGAACCATGCACTCGGCCGCCGTTTCATCGACCGGGACACGTCGGAGCTGCGCAACCTCGTGGTTATTTTCATGGAGTCGCTTGAAAGCTGGCCAATAGGCCTTGACGTGGACGGACGGGAGGTAACACCCGTGATCAACTCGCTCATAGCGGAGAAGAGCACATTGAGCACGCTCGGGGTTGAGAACCTCACCGGCATCGGGCGCTCGATCGACGCGCAGTTGCTCGTGCTGTGCGGACTCCTTCCTCCCCGCGACAGAGTGTTCAGTTTCGCTTATCCAGGCAACCGCTATCCTTCAATATTCCATGCCCTGAAAAAGAAGCATCAAAGCCGGGTGTATTCATTCACTACCGACCATCCCGAAATCTACAATATCGGCACCATATCATCGCGCTTCGGAGTCGACAGCCTCTATGTAATGAAGGACATGGAAACCGGTCGACGGCTTGATGACGCGAAATTCTTCAACCAAGTTGCCACCAAGATTGATTCCGACTCGTTGTGGCGGGAGGGACATTCGACAGTGCTACAACTCGTGACGTATTCATGCCATTCACCGTTCAGGCGTATCGGAGGTAGTCGTTTCGCCACGCCCAACGAATGGCCACCGACACTGCGGAGATATATCGATCTGGTCAGCTATACCGATGCCGCCTTAGGACGGTTTATCGACTATCTTAAATTCGAAGTCCGACTATGAACGCACGCTTGTGGTGATTGTCGGAGACCATCCGGCATTCGGCTCCGCACGCCGCAGGGAGTTTGAGCGTCATGTCGCCCGATGTGCCGACGAGCATATTCCGCTCGTCATGCTCAACGGCAACGACACCACATGGCGCATCGATATGCCGCGCCGCCAGTGTGACATCTATACGGCGATGCTCTCGCTCATGGGTCTTGGCTCATACGGATGGCACGGCATTGCGAAACCCGACAACATTCCCACCGATAGAAACACATCCTCCGAATATGAAATATCCTCCATGATTCTGGCCTATGACCTCTATAATGACTGAATTGAGGAGGCGGACATTTGCACAGTTGGCGCGGAAGAATTAACTTGCGGGGGTATTCATTATTGGAGGCGATGAAAAAGTATTTTGCAGGAATAATGGCAGCGGGATGTATGGCCGTGGCCACATGTGGGGACATGCATGCGGAGGATGTCACGGACAACGATGGCATAGGGAGAGCGCGTGTCGATGTAGGGATGGTGCAAGTGTGTCCGGGAGAGGCGTCCCTTGAGGTAGATACCGCAAGTCGGGCGCTCCCTGCCATATCGGCCGACGGCAAGGAATCTGTCGTAGCACGGTACTATCGCGAGTATGCCATGCGGCCAGCCAGAAGGCCTTTAATCATGGATATTCTTGTAGGCCCGGCAGTCAGCCTCGGCTCGCGTGGAGGACATTATGACTGGGCGGGCCCGCGTCCTAAAGCTATCAATTGCATTACCCTGCGCCTGGGCTACTATCCGTTTCTCCATTGGGGGATATACGGATCGATCAGCTGGTCAACATATAAGCCACGTGAGTATTGGAGCGACATACTCGATGTGCCACTTATCGACCAGTCAAGAGTGGACTGCTTCTACGGCGGCACGTGGGCCAATGCGTCAGGCGAATACGGGCTGGCCTATCAGGTGCAATATCGCAGATGGGCCTTTCAGGCTCGGGTCGGTTACGGCGCATATTCCATGGGCCGAGGTGGAGACGTGAAAGGCGTCTACAATAAAGTGGATGAGTTTGGCAGGGGATACGAGCCGGAACTAGAGGTGTGCCGTCACATCTGGACAAGATACGTGGCTTTCAGCATGACATTCGGTTATAGGCTCTCGCGCACATGCAATCTTGTGTTCGACATAGGCTACCGCCATCCGTTCGACCGCCCGGATGCGTTCGTGAGCACTTTCTATGACGAGCGCCCAGCAGGCTGGCACTACAACACAATGCACATGCCCGGAGCAACCGGCGGGACGAAGTTCAGTTCAATCACACCCTGGGGACGCGATCTTACCCTCTACATCGGCTTCCAGTTTATTACCGACATGGCGCGTAAGCCCGGAGGCAAGAGGAATCGCCCCCACACCTATACACCACCGGTTTTCCACCACCGCAAGTGATTTACCTGGTATTCTTCCTCAAGTTTTGAGACGGATTTTTGCCGGTTGAATCTGCATTGAAACAAATTTGAGACAAATTTTGTGTTTGCATGCGAGATTTCCGCTCCGATATTTGCAAGGATTAAAATTACGTGCTATCTTTGCACCGCAAACACCGACGGGGTATTAGCTCATCTGGCTAGAGCGCGACACTGGCAGTGTCGAGGTGAGC
>NZ_CAJTYX010000027.1 GCF_910583865.1 uncultured Muribaculum sp. | reverse complement strand
AATCAGGTAAGGGAGGGTATATGCCTTTATTTGTCTTAAATGAAAGAGCCGTGATTTTCCCGGTCCATTGATGGCAAATAACTCGCTAATTTCATTCCAGACTTTTGAGAAATATACTCCCCTCGATACCGACATTAATTATTAAATATAATATAATGCAAATGCGACGAGAGGTAGAAAGAGCCCTACATCTCATCGCATTTTTCAGAAAATAAAAAGGATCAGCAGTTTGAAGAATCTCTGCAGTGTGAATAATCTACAATCTATGAAACCTGGACTATGTCACCCCGCAAACCTTATCAATTATGCACGCTAAATAATCAAGGCACAATCACCTTAACGGCAGAACCGTCAGTGTAACGTATGATGCAGATTCCTTTTAACGGAGTATCAAGGCGAGTACCACGAAGATCGTATATGCCTTCGATGATCTTTTCTCCCGATAACACTACATTCTCAATCGAGGATGTTCCTTTGGACTTCTCATACTCCACGCCGATGTAGCCGAGGAAAAATCCTCGGTTGCCGGTAAGGTCATGGTAGGCAATCTTGACCTTCCCCTCCACGGCTCCGGATTCGGGGACGTAGAAATTATATGCCTCGTTTGTTCCCGTAAGGTCTACCGTCTCGCCATATAAGATCTCATTACCCTCCGCATCAATAACGTAGACTGAAAGCTTACCGGTAGGATTATTTCTACGAGCATCTAGTGAAGCCTCCAGGTTGATATCAGTGATCTTGCCCTCGAACGCACCGGAGACAATGACAAGATTCGTAAATGCGGCATTGTCGGATGCGGTGCCGAATTGCTGCCCCTTTCCTCCAGCATACGAAAAAGTATAATTAGAATGGTATTTGTCCTCCATCCACGTGGGATTAGCGGTCATCCAGTCGGTAATCTGCCAATTTACAGTCTCACCGTTATCTGCCGTAATGGGTTGAGGCTCTTTAAAGTTTGACGGCTTCCACACAAGAGCATCAAGATATTTTTCATACATCACGGTCTCCACTTCGGGTTCTTCCGAAGTTTCTTCGGTCTCGACATTGATATAACCGAGGTAAAACGGACCGGGGGAATAGGTATTGGTCATGTCGTGGTAACGGATTTTCACACGTCCGTTCACCACTCCGCCATCATCGGGAACAGCGAAATTGTAAGCAGCATTGGCATCCGTGAGATTCACAGTCTCGCCATACTGCACGGCATTCCCATCTCCACCGATCACATAGACAGAAAGCTTTCCGGCCTGCCAATATTTGCTCAGCGATGCCTCAAGATTGATGTCGGTGATTTCCCCTTCGAACACGGCCGACTCGATATTGAGTTCAAGAAAGTTGAATTTCTCCGATTCGACCTTGCCGAACTGCTGCCCGCGGCCTCCGGCATAACCGAAACCATAGTAAGACGAAGCATAACCGGGATCCTGATACTTCGAATCGATATTGACATAGTCGGTGATCTTCCACATCACTCCGTTGATGTCAACCTCCTGTTGAAAATTATTTCTTGTAAAATACATCTTGTCGAGATAAATCTCGTAACTGGCGGCTTGTGCAAAACATACACCGGTGGCCGCTACCATAATGGA
Organism: uncultured Muribaculum sp.; assembly: GCF_910583865.1. Lineage (GTDB taxonomy): Bacteria > Bacteroidota > Bacteroidia > Bacteroidales > Muribaculaceae > Muribaculum. The sequence continues at coordinate 41,128 of NZ_CAJTYX010000027.1, read as the reverse complement.
GAATAAAAATTTCTTCATTTTGAATAAATATTAGATTGGTTAGTGTTTGCTCACCGGGAGAGTGAGCGGAAAGAACGTCTCCCGGTGAACGTTGATTAGTTTAGTTACCTCACAATGAGCTTTTCGGTACGGATACCGGTGGCATCTTTGACACACAAGATGTAGAATCCTGCTGGAACATCAATTCCATAGGTCACCGGACCGTCGGCGGCACGGGCCGTGTCCATCACCACGCCACCAAGCGACACGAGGGTGATATCGGCGTCGCCCGCCACCTCGAAGCGCACGTTATCGCCAGTCGATACGGGATTGGGGCTTACATCGAGGGTGCGCGCCGTGTCGGTGAACACCGTTTCCAGTGACGATGTGCTCTTGGCGGTAAACGCCTCGACCTCGGCAAGCGACGGATAGAAGAGAGCCTTTAGATTGCATACTACGGCAAGATACTTGGCCTTGACCGGATCAGGGAAGATATACTGCAATTCGGACACCTTGCCGATCGATTCGAAGCGCTTCACCTCGTTCCAGTACATGCCGTCGTCGCTCACCCGGATGGAAACATCCTGATTGACGAGTCCCGGTTCGTCGTTATCATCCACTCCTTCGTTGCCGTTGGGTATGTATATCTTTACCTTGGCGAGATTCCAGCTGCCCGAGGCCTCAAACACTGCCCAGGTATCATCCCTGAATGATGCGAAGTTTTCGAGCGAGAGAAGTCCGTCGGTGACACGGTCACCATCGGTAAGAGTCGACACGGTGGTCTCCTTGAAGCTTACGGCAGGCTTATAGTCGGCCTCATATTGGCGAATAACAGCGGGCAGACCATTGAGCACATTCTCGGAGTCATCGGTATCGATGGTCACTGCCACGTTGGCGTCGCGGTAGTCGCCTCCATTGGTGACACGAATATTTAGTGTGGCTTCGCCGATAGATTCTGGAGCCTTGAAGCTGACAATGAATTTGCCTGCGGCGGCATCCTCGGTAATTTCTCCGACAGCGAGCTTGTCGGAAGTAGCCCGGCAGCCGAAGTCGGCGGCACGTTGCTCACCATTGAGGTCGTAGGAAACCTCGATCGTTGCCGTGGCATCGGGGGCCACAGTGAGGGAAGCGGGAGCCTCTATGGCAAGATTGCTCGTAGCGGTACCCAATACTTCGAACTCCCATATGACCATGGTAAGATACTGACGCACGTCGTCATCTGCATTCGGACTGATGCGCACATAGCGCGCCATGCTCGGAGCGATGTAATCTTCCTTGATATTGTCGGACCAGCGGCCTTCCTCATCTACCGGAGTATTCCACTCCTTGCCGTCGGCCGAAATCTCGATAGTATAGTCACCGAAGTTGTCGCCCGTCCGGGCCTTTGTATTAGACTGAGCATCGTGGATACGGAAACCATATATCTTATACATGTTGCCGAGGTCTACGGTTGCCGACATGTTGGTGCCTATGCGATACCACCGTTCCGAGTTGTTGTCGGGCACAGTCTTGCCGTCGATAATCCACGCGGGTGTCATCACGTCGGTAGAGCCACGGTAGGCGCATATAGAGCCGTTGACGGCCACATTGGCCACAGCATCGAAAGCCGACTGCTCCATGACGGTTACGATGGGCTTGCTTACGGCGTTGACCCCGTCAGTCACTTTCACATCGAGAGCACCGGCACTCTTGCAGCGCACCTTGATTTCGGAAGTACCGTCGCCGCTGACCATCTCAAGATTTTCAGGAAGCTGCCATTTGAAGTCGGAGTATCCGTCGAGCGAACGGGCCTTTATGACTATCTCCTCACCCACCTTGGCATAGCTTCTGGATGGCTTCATCACCACCTTTTCGGCGGGAGAAGCCCATGGACAGTTGATCTCGGAGGGAGTTCCTTCCACGCCACCTTTCATCACGGGCACGAGCTTTACGGCCACCGAAGCATCAGTGCCGGTACGAGCGAATGTGGGGATGAAGAATGCCTCGCCGCGCGTCTGACCAACCAGAGAGGTAGACTCGGAAGTGATGGTGTAGATGTCGAAATGGTCGAAATCGGCATTCGGCGTGAAGTCCCACATGAGACGGATGTCACCCTTCTTATAGCCGAGGGAGTTGGTCTGACGGAAATTGGCAACGGTCACTTCCTGCGGCTGATAACCTGCCGGGAAAATGCCGAGATATCCGAGACGGAGCGAATAGGAGGATACGGCAGCTGTGGCCTTGAGGTTTAGGGCAATTATATAGACTGTCTTTCCGGCCACAGGAGCGAGACTGTATTCATCTACGGTCCAACCGTTCTCTTTTTTCGTGCTCGAGCGGGTCAGTGTCACAGGAGTGGCATTGACATCACTATCGGTGAATAGCTTCACCTGCACCGAGTTGGCGCGGCTTGTCTTGTAAACGAGCTTGAAAGTTCCGCCATCTTCTCCCACGGGAATCATGGTCTTGTACATGCGCATGAGATGGTCGCCCTTGGTGAGCTTGCCGGTGAAGAGGAAGCTCGTACCGCAATTCCAGGCCTCGTCCCAATCGGGCACCACCTTGAAGTTGGACGCACGATCCTCGATCCACCATCGCCAGGTGGGCAGGATGCTCTGCATGCCGGAATGGTTCCAGTCCTGTGTGCCGCGTTTCTCCCCGTTGACGAAACGATGCTTGCCGAGGCCTACGCTGAACGACGACTCGAAAGGCAGCGACTGTATTGCAGAGCGCTCGAGCAGGGCGCCGGAAAAACCGCGCCATCCCGACGGAGCCACGTAGCTCGGATCGGCCTTTCGATTGACCCACATAGTCTCCTCATTCTTGAATACGGAGGCCTGTGCCGCATAGGCTTTCTCACCGCACTCGTCGGCCGTGCCGAGCAGATTTCTCACCGGATCCTTCCAAAGCTTCTCTTCAGGACAGAAAAGATCCATCGAGCCGATATGCCCCGTGCGAGGATAATTGGCATCCACGTCGTCGGAAGCTCCGGTAGTGCCCTTGGCCGACATTCCGGTTCCGTAATAGACTTTTTTGAACTGCTTGTTGCCCCAATGCTTTGTATAGTTTGCGTATGACTCAGCCGTGGCGAAACTGTATTCAAGAAATTGCGACACATTGGGATGACAGTCTACTACGACATATTCAGGAAACAAGCCGGCATTATACCATTGGAACTCATGATATCCCAGGCCATCGGCCTCGGCAAGCTTCATATATTCCTGAATCACGGTTGCCCAACTTCCGGAGCCTACACCTTTTGTCTCCTCGTTTATGAACCAACCGTCGAAACCGAAGTACTTTGCTATTTCGTAGAGTTTTTTTGCATAGACCGGCACGCCGTTCTCCTGGCGCACAAGCTCGCGATCCCATTCGTCCTTTCCTCCGAACGCAGCCGGAGCAAGGAAAATCTGACCGAGAATCTTCACTCCGTTCATGTGTGCCGCATCGATAGAATAAGCAGGAGGAGGACATATGAATCCCTCGTTGGAAGCACCGGCCCAGAAAATGGCAAGATCCATATATTGCCAGTATGTGGGCTGATAGCCGGTAAAACTGTTGTCGCCCTGTGACGGGGGCACGCTGCACATGTTGAAGAAATTGGTTGCGTTGCAGAGTTGACCCTCGTAGTACTGGTTCTCGTTGGCCTTCATGAGTTGAGGCTCAACAAAACGCTGCGCATATGGCACTGTGGAGCGGTTGAACTTGGCGTTGAAGTCGGTCTCCGGCGACCAATTGAGAATGTCGCACGGAAAGTAGCAGCCGTTATATGGCTGTTGGGCGTGGGCCTGAGAAAGGCCAATCGCTCCGACAAACGCGGCAAGTAGTAGTCGTTTGATTTTCATGAGTTATAAATTAGTGGAATGTATTGAGTAAAAAGATGTTACCTAAAGTTGCGAGGCTCTGCCCGCTTTCCTGAGTCATTGTTGGTGTCGGCCACGTCCCACCATAATCGGCGCCCTTGAGAATTGGCGGCTTGCAGTTCGCCGTTTTCAGAGAAGAAGAGATTGGAGTTCTCGGATTGGGGATAGAGAATTCTCTTGATGTGCTTGCCTTGCGGCACGTCGCCTCCGCTCATGTTGGAAAGCTGCAGTTCGAGGCGAGGATAATCGGTACGCCGGAACTCCGCCCATCCCTCGTTGCCGTTGGGGAACACCGCCATCCACTTCTGCGTGATGATGGCTTCGAGCGCCCGCTCCTTGTCACCGCCAAAAGATCCGTCGGAGAGGGCGACCAAGCCGTCGATATAGGCAGCCGCGTCAGCGGGATCGATCATATAGTAGTCCATCGACGCCTGCACGCCTGCACGGAAATATCCTTCGGCATCCATAGTGAGGTCGGCACCCCTCCAACCTCGCAGGGCAGCCTCGGCCTTGAGGAAAAGAGACTCGGAATATCCAAGCCAGACGGTGGGGCGCGAACAGTTGAACCAGAACTCGGAGTCGAGACCGCGCTCCGGCTTGGGCTTGGTCTTTGTCACTGAATAGTTCAGTATCGACATGGATATGTCAGGCTCCTGGGTGCCACGGTGGCATCCGACATAGTCCTCGCGGAGCGATTCCTTGGCATCAGCGAGGAGATTGCTCGTCATCTTGGCGCGATACCAGCATTTGATGCAGCGCGGGTCTATCACCTTGTCCGTGGAGCCGTTGCGTCCGCTCTTAATCTGATAGACGGCACCACCGGTGGAGAGATTGCGGTAAAACTGCTCCATATCCCACGACATCACGCTCTCTCCGCCAAAAAGCACCGATGTCATGGCGTGTACATTCTCATTGCCGCCGTCGTTAAGGCCGCCCATATCCACGGGTGCATACTTCGGCACGGTCTGCATGTTGTCATCGTTAGAGGTCATCAGACCGTACTTATTGTCAAGCGCATGCTCCGCCTCTTCTTTCGCGCGTGCCGGATCGACATTGGATATGCGCAGGGCCATACGCAGACGCAAGGTGTTGGCGAAGCGGAGCCACTTGTAGACATCGCCGAAGTAGCATATATCATCACGGTCGATCTTGAACTGGGATGCATCCTCAGGATCAATCTCATCGACCGCCTGCTCGAGCATGCGGAACATAGCGTCGTAGATCTGCTCCTGTGTGTCGTAGGCCACGTTATTGGTCTGGGGGATACGTGTGCGCGCATACTCGCGGAAAGGCATGTCGCCATAGGTGTCGGTATGGGCCAGCATGCAGAAAGCATAATAGATGCGCGTGATATAGAACATGTTCTTATATCTTTCGGGCGACGGATTGAACTTATAGGCACGGAGCATGGTGCGGTACTCAACCGAGCGCCCCTCGTAGAAGTCGCTCCAACGGTAGGCCGACCAACCGTCGGTATATAGGTAGTCAGGGGACTGCTTGGAATGTTTGGGCTGATTGTTGGCCACATAGCCGGCATAGATGTCATGGGTAAGGTTGGTGCTACGCTGATGCTGCGAATAGTAGCCCTGGTAAAGGAATTCGCGAAATATGGACGCCACACCGGAAAGATCGGACAGACATCTGGCGGAATCCTCCTTGGATACCATATAGTCGATGTTGATGTCGGCGTACTTTGTCTTGTCCTCCACGTCGGTCACTCCGTTCTCGGTGCGGTCGTCCTCGATGGCATACGTGTCGCGTGAGAATTCGTCGAAATCATAGCATCCAGCTATGGGAACAACGGCCATCACTGCAATGCATTGGAGGAATATATTTTTGTATTTCATCGTTGGTGTCATTAATGGTCAAGCTTGTATTGCGTGGGATCAGAACTCAATATTGAAAGTAAAGCCATAGGTGCGGGCGTAGGGTACGGCAAGAAAATCGAGCGCCTGCGAGAACATCGAGGTGTCGTAGCCACCCTCGGGGTTGCCGGGCGTATGCTTCATAAGGAAGCAGAGGTTGCGTGCTACCAGCGACGCACGCAAATTGGTAAAAGGTGTCTTGTCAAGCCATTTCTTCGGTAGCGAGTAACCTATGCTAAGCTCCTTCAGCTTTATGTAAGAGGCATCATAGACAAACTCTTCGGCATAGCCTTTCTCATTGAGATACAGCCCGACAGTCGAGTAGTAGGACTGCGCGGAAACGGGGATGTCGTTGGCCGAGCCGTCCTCTTTCACACCGGAAACCACCATGTAGTAATCCTTTATGCCGTTGACCTCCTTGAATTCACCACGGTAGGCGGTGCGCTGCGACGTGCCTACGGCAGTGGCCATACCCTCGGAAACGCAGACAATGTCGCCGCCGAACTTCATGTCGAACATTGCCGACAGACTGAGGTTGCCTAGACGGAACGAGGGAGTGACAGACATGAGCAAATCTGGCTGAATGTTGCCGATGGGGTGGTCGAGCTTCCACTTTTCAAGATTCCCGTTGCCGTTCGCGGCCTGTGGGAGTCCGTCGGCATCTACCACCACGCGTCCATGCGTATCGCGCTTCATGAGCTTGTTGGCATAAATGTCACCGAGCTTGCCGCCTACGACAGCGCCCACCTTTACCGGCATATTGCCGTCACCGGCGAAGTATATATGATCCACACCGTCGGCGAGGGATTTCACACGCGATTCATTGCGGGCGATGTTGACAGTAAGATCAAATGTGAAGTCGCGTGTCTGTACGGGGGTGCCGTAGAGCATCAACTCAACGCCACGGTTAGTGATGCATCCTGCATTGACCCACATATGACTCCAGGGAGATGAAGTATCGACCAGCATCGACTGGTTCTTGGTAGAACTATAGTAGTATGTGAAGTCGATACCGAGACGGTTGTCGAAGAACTTGGCATCGAGTCCCACCTCATAGGAGGTCTTGATTTCAGGCTTCAGATCTGAGTTCATCTTGATGGTCTGTACGACAGGTACACGATGTCCTGCCTGAAATTCGTACTGCTTCGTGTTGTAGAGATTGTAGGGATCGGGATCCTTGCCTACACGTGCGGCAGATGCCCTGACCTTAGCAAAAGTAATCCATGAGGGTAGCGACGCATTTATCTGGCGCATGAAGTCAGTGACAACAAACCCGAGCGAGGCCGAAGGGTAAAAGAACGAGCAATGGCGCGTGGGAAGAGTGGTGGACCAGTCGTTACGCGCGGTAAGGTCGAGCGAAAGGAATTCGCGGAATGCCAACTGCGCCGAGGCATATACGGAGTACATGGCACGTCGGTGTCCTGTGTTAGTGCCGCTCACGAGGTTTGCTCCGGTGTTGAATATCCAGGTATCTTTCCGTAACATGTCCTGGACAGAAGCAGAAAAGGATTCATACTTCTTACCTCCGAGCGTGAAGCCGAGACGCCACTTCTCGTTGAAACGGTGGTCACCTATGAAAGCCAAGGAGATGTTCTGCTCGAAATGATTTAGTTCGGCACGCTTCATTTCGTCGTCGGTGAGCTTGGCCGACCAACCCGTCTCATCGGTGGATATGGCCTGGTCGCCCAGCCCGAGGTTGGTCTCCTCGATTCGGGTGCGATAGTAGTCGAATGCATACTTCGCGTCGAGATGAAGCCAATCCGAGAATGTGAGATTTATTCCATAGAATCCGAAAGCACGCCAACGCTCATCACTGTTCTTATAGCGATTGCGTATATAATAAGGGTTGGAATAATGCTGATCCGGCCCAAACCAGTTGTTGTGGAGACGCTGCTCGGTTGTGAACCGGCTAAGATCGGCGAGGCGCACGTTACCGGGAATGAGGAGGAGCTGCCCCACCTCCCCCATTATGCCGTTGTATGGCCGATTCTCGGCCTTGGTGTTGGACACGGAGATCTTGCCCTCGGAGCGAAGCCATTTACTGAAAGTATGCCCTGCGGAGAAATCGATGTTGAGTTTGGACAACGATTCGTCTTTGAACATGCCCCTGTTGTCGTTGTACCCTACCGAAAGACGGTAGTTGGAACTTTCATTGGCACTGCTGAGCGCAACGGTGTGAAACTGCGAGAAACCCTTACGGAAATACTCGTCAAGTTTGTTGCCTGAATAAGAATACGGAGTGAGGGTGCCATTCCATGAGGGTAGCATCCTGCCATCGTAGGCAGGGCCGAAAGCAAGTTCGCCGGTGATGGAGACATTATTTCCCTCCTCATCAGGTATCCACAAAAGTTTGCCTCGGCTGCCCTGCCCGTAGATTTCCTGAAAACCGATGCTTTCGGCGACTCGGCTCCAAGTAAAAGACGAACTGTAGGATACACCTATGCCTTTCCCCTTGCTACCTCTTTTTGTGGTGACAAGGATCACGCCGTTGCCGGCACGCGCACCGTAGAGGGCCGCAGCGTTAGGGCCTTTGAGCACGGATATGCTCTCGATGTCCTCGGGATTGATGTCGAACGAAGTGCCTCCGCGGTCATACCCACCAAACGCCGAGGCCTCAGACGTCTGGTTGTCGGTAAAAGGGACTCCATCGACAATCCATAGCGGTTGGTTGTTGTCGGTAAGCGAAGAATTACCACGAATAGTAATCTTGGTGGATCCTCCCAGACCTGTAGACGCGGTGTTCATCTGCATGCCGGCCACTTTACCGTCGAGAGCACCAATCACCGACGAATCACCGGTAGGATTTAGGGCATCGCCTTTTACTTCCTGCACGGAATAACCGAGCATCTTCTTCTCGCGCTTTATTCCAAATGCCGTCACCACCACCTCTTCAAGGAGTTCGCTCGCAGGCTTCATGACTACATCAAGCTCATCATTATTTCCGGATGAAGCCTCAATAGGCGTATATCCCACATACGCAATAGAAATCACTGGTGCAGCCACGGAGGTAGTGATTGAATAGTTTCCGTCCATATCGGTCACGGCCACATCATTGGTACCCTTTATTCTCACGGTGGCACCTATAAGAGGTTCACCCTGTTCGTCAATCACCTGCCCTGTGATTTTGCGTATTTCAGTTTCTTTAGCGGCATCCTGCTTCTTTGGAGAAAGATATATGAAATTGTCTCTGACCACATATTTCACATTGCTTCCGGTGAATATCGCTTCCAAAACCCGATCTATGGGTGCATCGTTCAATGATATCGCCCTGACCTGTTCTTTAGCGAGATTGTCGTTGTAAAAAAACTTGTATTTTGACTGACTTTTGATTCGATCGACCACCTCGCGAACGGTAGTCTTAGAAGTCGTTGTCATGGAAATCTGTGCCTGAGCCACAAAAGCGGCGCCACAGAATAACCCCAATGTGATCAGGCGCAAGCCCGTTGAGCTGACTGGATCATACATAGCAGATAAATATGTGAATAGAACTAAATTTTTAAGGTCAAGAATAATATATCCATCTTTGGCAAAATAGTGTCAAAGTGGCGTTGTCAGTAAATTTACCCCTATACGGAAGACATCACCTAAGCCGTCGATAAAAAAAATTTCACAAAACGGTTTTATAAGCTTAGAAATAAAAAATGCGGATGGTTCGCATAAATGCAATACCATCCGTAAAATCATGAGAGGGTGTCCGATAACAACGCTCTATGACAGGTTACTTCTAAAGTATGAAATTTGGATTATGTGTGGAATACGTCCACCAATCAGCTCGGATCAAGATAGACAATATCACCTTCGACACGGAAATCCACCGGAACAGATTCTGCGATAAACTCCAGAGCCTCTTCAATACTATCGAATCGTTTTGTCTCTCCTGAGTAAGTGGATACTGTATCCACCTTGTCGGATACAACCACTTTTACTCCATAGAGATATTCCAACGATTCCACAATCTCCAGGATATTAGCATTATTAAATGGTATCACATTGTCGTGCCATACCGCATCGAGCGATGTGTTGACATCCGTGATATCAAATTTCCCACTCTTAGCATCCAACACAGCTTTCTGTCCCGGACAGAGCAACACCGTGGCCTCACTTACCGGGGAGCTGACTCTCACACTACCGTCTATGAGACTAACCCAATTGACGAGAGAAGCCCCCATACGAGCGCAGAACCTCGTGCCAAGCACTCTGATGTCCATTTCGGGAGAAGAGACAACGAAAGGGACAGCGGCATCATGTGTCACCTCGAAATATCCCTCCCCGTCAAGATTCACTTTTCGATAGCCGCTCCCGGCAGTGAATTCTTCCGGATATGAAAGAGTAGAGTGTGAATTCAGCCATACCTTGGATCCGTCGGGGAGAGTCACCTCGCGGGGAGTATCCACGGCAGCTACAGTTATGGATGGTATCTCGGACCGACGGTTTAAATATGCCACTATCCCAACCGCCATTGTGACCAATACTGCAACAGCGGCAGCATATGGGATAAAACGGCGCATCTTCCATGAGAATTCGGAGGTATCGACATGCATGGACTCGGCAGCAGATTGTTTATCAGACGATTCACGCTCTATCCTGTCTTTTAGACGAAGCCACGAGGCGCCAATGTCGCTTCTCCCTGCCAACGACATACCGGAAGCGATGCCATGGGCGCGTTCAAGCTCGAAAAAACGGCGGGCATCTTCGGGCGACTCCCGTAAGCGTCGGTCGAGGTCGATTATCTCGTTCTCGTCACATTCATTATTAATGAACTTGATCATGAGGTTTTCTAAATTCTCATCCATTGTCTTTTCACATAAATAAACCCTTACGCCGGCAAAAGCACCTAAATTAAGTTACAGAAAATTAAAAACAAGTAGATATGCCTGAGCTTGTCGCGCAACAGACGCAAAGCACGGTTGATATGTGCATCGACCGTCCGCACGGATATATTCATAACGGCGGCTATGTCGGCATGCTTCATGCCATAGATATATTTCAGTTGGAACACCCTGCCACATTTGTCCGACAGGCTGGCTATGGCATCATTTATGATTCTCGACAGTTCCGACCGTTCGATTTCAAAAGAGGAATCATCGTCTGACGCAAGAAACTCAAGACGCATCTCGTTGATATCGGATATGGCCTCGAACAGTTCATCGGATATCTTGCGATGTCGGAGTACCTTCAAGGAACGATTTGTAACGGAACGAAAAAGGTATGTTGTCACTCCGCTATCAAAATCCATGTTCTCACGATTGTCCCACACCGCCACGAATACATCCTCCACCACATCCTCGGCCAAGGGATAGCTACCCAATAGGCAATAGGCATGAAAACGCAGCCTCTTGTATTGCGAGAGGAAAAGTTCCTTGAATCTATCTTCTATACCGGCCGGTGTGGATGGCATCAGTCAAAGCGCTTGCGGTTGAATACGAAGTTGCGGCCGAGGTATTTCTCGCGCACGGTGGGATTGCCGGCAAGTTCCTCGGAAGTGCCCTGGAAGAGTATCTTGCCCTCGAAAAGGAGATAGGCGCGGTCGGTGATGCGGAGGGTCTCCTGAGCGTTGTGGTCGGTGATGAGTATGCCTATATTTTTCTCCTTAAGCTTGTAGACAACTTCCTGGATATCCTCCACGGCAATAGGGTCGACACCTGCGAACGGTTCGTCAAGCATGATGAACTTAGGATTGATGGCAAGGCAGCGCGCGATCTCGGTGCGGCGGCGCTCACCGCCGGAAAGCTGATCGCCGAGATTTTTTCGCACCTTTTGCAGGCGGAACTCGGAGATAAGGCTTTCGAGCTTGTCGCGCTGGTATTCACGCGAGGTGTCGGTCATCTCAAGCACGGCACGTATGTTGTTCTCAACCGAAAGCTTGCGGAATACCGACGGCTCCTGCGCAAGATACCCGATGCCGTTCTGTGCGCGTTTGTAAACCGGATATGTTGTGATATTCAAGTCGTTGAGGAATATCTGCCCTTCATTTGGAGTGATAAGCCCTACCGTCATATAGAACGTGGTGGTCTTTCCGGCGCCGTTAGGGCCGAGGAGGCCCACGATTTCACCCTGGGTCACGTTGATCGACACATGGTTGACCACCGTGCGCTGGCGGTATTTCTTAACGAGATTTTCCGTGCGGAGCACCATCTTTCCCTCGTACAGAGGTCCCTGATCCGGGTCGGCCACCTCTGCCGTGTCGGGAGCGACACCACCGGCAAGATCGATTGCAGCGTTTTCAGCGGTTTCCGTATTCACTATAGTGGCTTCGACATCCTCTGTCGGACGTGCGGTTAGTCTGTCGGTCATTTCTTATTGCTTTGATGTAGGCGACTCTCAATATAATCAGTAAGGAGCTGTACGGCTACCCTGTTGGCCGCACCCTGCGGAACGAGCAGGTCGGCATTGCGCTTCGAAGGCTCTATGTAGAGTTGGTGCATCGGCTTGAGTATGGCCTCATAACGGTCAATCACCATCTGCGGGGTGCGTCCGCGCTCGATACAGTCGCGTGAAATCACACGGATGAGACGGTCGTCGGCATCAGCGTCGACAAACACCTTAACGTCCATGAGCTTGCACAGTTCCGGTTGGGTAAGAATCAGAATACCCTCTATGATGACCACATCGCGAGGCTCTATCGTCACCGTTTCCGGTTGGCGCGTGCAGGTCAGATAACTGTAAGTCGGCATCTGTATGGCATGCCCCGACTTAAGTTCACGCAGATGCCGCTCAAGCAGTTCCCACTCGATGGCGGCAGGCTCGTCGAAATTGATGTCACACCGCAGCTCGGGAGGTATGTGACTCGAGTCGCGATAGTACGAATCCTGTGGAAGCACCGCTACCTCTCCCTGCGGCAGAGAGTTTATTATCTTGTTAACCACGGTGGTCTTTCCCGAACCGGTGCCACCTGCTATGCCTATTACCAACATTGTGATATATCTACAGAGGGCATTCCGCCCAGTTTATGCGACACAAAGTAAACAAAAAAAAAGCGATGAGCCAAAGAAATTGCGTAACTTTGACCGTTGATATTTAGAGCATGTTTAAAATCATATGATAATCGAATCGTCATTGGCCCGCTTCGGGCAATATTGCATATTCATGGGGAGGGTGTTCGCCGTTCCCCAGAAATGGAGGGTATTCGGACGCAAGTTCGTGCAGGAAATCGGCAAGCTCGGACTTGACTCCATACCTCTTACCATAATAATAAGCATCTTCATCGGAGCGGTAATCTGCATACAGATGCAGCTCAACATGACAAGCCCCATAATGCCGGCCTACTCCACAGGGCTTGCCACACGCGACATCCTGCTGCTCGAATTCAGCTCTGCCGTGCTATGCCTTATCCTGTCGGGAAAGGTCGGCTCAAACATCGCATCGGAGATCGGAACGATGCGAGTCACCGAGCAGATTGACGCACTCGAGATCATGGGTATAAATTCAGCGAGTTTCCTTGTCTTGCCCAAGATTCTTGCATTCATGGTGTTCATACCGGTGCTGGTAGTCTTTTCGATAGCTACCGGCCTTCTGGGAGGATGGATCATAGCAGCCTTCACCGACCTTATTTCGATTTCACGCTACATCTACGGCATACAGACGATGTTTATCGAATGGTACGTATGGTACACTATAATAAAAGCCATCGTATTCTCCGTGATCATCACCTCGGTGGCGTCGTTCTGCGGCTACTATGTGAAGGGAGGAGCGCTCGAGGTCGGGAAAGCGTCGACCAACGCCGTAGTGTCGAGTTCCATACTTATATTACTTTTTGACGTAATACTCACAAAACTCCTGATGCAATGATAGAGGTAAAGGATATCGAGAAATCGTTCGACGGCGTGAAGGTGCTGAAAGGCGTGAGCGCCACATTCGAAACAGGGAAAATCAACCTCATCATAGGGCAGAGCGGCTCCGGCAAGACAGTGCTCATGAAGTCGCTTGTGGGTTTGGTGCGTCCTGAGAAAGGAGAGATACTCTACGACGGTCGCGACCTCATGACCATGGATCGAGAACGTCTGCGCCATCTTCGCACCGAGATAGGGATGCTATTCCAGGGATCCGCGCTTTTCGACTCCGAGACGGTGCTTGGCAACGTGGAGTTCCCGCTCATGATGTACACCCGCATGACGCCTGCCGAACGTCGGAAACGCGCACAATTCTGCCTCGAACGAGTAGGATTGAAAGGTGCTGACGAAAAGTTCCCGAGCGAAATATCCGGAGGTATGCAGAAACGAGTGGCCATCGCCAGAGCCATCGCCCTCAACCCAAAATATCTGTTCTGCGACGAGCCTAACTCCGGCCTTGACCCAAAGACCTCGATACTTATCGACGAACTGCTCTACGACATCACCCACGAGTATGGCATGACCACAGTAATAAACACCCACGACATGAACTCGGTGCTCGGCATAGGCGAAAACATCATCTTCATTAACAAGGGCTATCGCGAATGGGTCGGCAACAAGGAGCTGATCTACACTACCGCCAACGAGGCGCTCACCGACTTCGTTTTTGCCAACGACCTATTCCAGAAAGTGCGCGCTTACGTGCTCGAACATGCCCACAAATAACCATCTCGCTCATGTCCGTCACGAAAGAGTGACATGTATGCCAGACGTGTCGGCTGCCTTTCGCGCTGATTTGTTATCCGAAGCCGTGTTTCCCGCCTTATTGGATTCCACGGCTGAAGCCGCGTCAGCATCCGACATCTCCGCCCCGAAAAGGCGCGGAACAATACGATTGATCACAAGTAGCGTCACAAGATAGCATGCCAGCAATATCACCAGATCGAAACGCAATGGAAAAACACCGTGAAACCGGCCACCGACGAGATATACAAGAAACTCAAGCCAGAACAACGTCTGCACGCACAGGCACAATGTGCACCAGGCCTTAATCTTGAACTTCTGGTAGCACACACTCCATATCGTATAAGGGAGACAGCATACGCTCGCCACTGCCAGATACGGCACGCAGGCGGGATACAGCAATATCGCCATGAAGCTTACCGAGAAATATGTCATGCCTATCTGACACCACGGGAAAAGCCCTATGAACACCGAAGCGTCGTGGCTCAGTACAGTCGAACATCCATGGCTTTGGATCACGCCGCACACACTGTCGGCAGCACGGCTCTCGACATGCGCATCCTTAAGTATCAGCAGGTAGCAGACATATATGCCGACAGCATTCAGCACAAGCGCCACCGGTACCGACCACGTGCTGAACACATCATTGACCACAGCGAACGATACGACAAGAAACGCCAGGCAAGCCACTAACACCCACGTCTCCACCCGTCGCGACATCTCCTTGAACCGGTGAGACTTGAATCCCGTCTCTCCACTGTGGGCATCCGGAGCGGCTGTAAGCGCTCTCCCGTCCCATCCGGCGACAAAATCCGACAATAGAATACTCCCCTTTCGCCGGTTCGGACCGATGAACTCCACCCTCTCGGACGTGACCCCGGTGACAATCCGGCAACCGACATCGGAACATGACGCCACGAACGGCACCGACAACGCGGCCAATGCTCCTGCGGAAGGCTCTCCATCCTTGATTTCCGGATTGGCACGATATTCGCGTAGCAGATCGTACATTGCCGTCATGGCCATACGGCGCGGATAAGCGCGATAACGTCGGCTGCTGTAGGCATCCGTGTGCGGTATGCCGAGTACTTTAAGATATTCTGTGAAAAGCGATGCGGAATTTGCCATATTATATACATTAAGCTTCAATGATAAATGAATAACAGCCGATGACATAAATGTGTTGCAATCGCAGGGACACGAATCAATAAAGCACTCGAAGAGACTGGAGGCATTTTTAACCGTGCCGCTTTGACATACGATGGAATTGCCGTACCTTTGCAGACAAGATAAACCAGTCACTCATCCATAATGAACGGAGCAGTTGCAAAAATACTGTCTATCATGTCGGTAACCGCCATATGCGCCACAAACGCGCATGGCGTCGACACGTACAATGCCGATAAACAATTCGATTATATACCTAAAGTACACGGCACCATCCGCACACGCTACGAGATGGTAACCGAAGATATCATGTCACGATTCCAGGTACGCACCGCCCGCGTGGCCCTGAGCGGCAACGCAGCGCCGTTTATCGACTACTACATGCAGACCGATTTCGACGACCGGGGAGAGTACAAGTTCCTCGATGCATGGGGTCGCGTGGCCATATCCGACGGCATAAAGGTGTCACTCGGACAGATGCGCATACCATTCAGCGTGGATGCCACCCGTGCGCCGCATCAGTATTACTTCGCCAACCGATCCACCGTCAGCAAGCTCGTGGGACAACAGCGCGGTGTCGGCGGCAAGATAGCCGTCGCCATCCCGGGCACAGGACTTACTGCCGAGGCCGGAGTGTTCAACACCCACTCCATCACCAAGCAGAAAACGTGGGAACGAACAATGGATGCCTCCTGCAAAGCACGCTATACATTAGGCAACATGTTTGTCGAAGGTGGATTTGAATCTGTCGTGCCCGACTCCGTGCGCATCAACCAGATAGATGCAGCCCTGCATTGGGGCGCCGGACGTTGGATGATCGAAGGAGAATACCTCTACAAACATTACACACGCGACCGTTTCAAGCCGACACACGCATGGAACGTTATGGCCGACTACAGCATGCCGATACGCACCAACACCTTCAACTACGTTTCATTCCAGGCACGCTACGACGGCGTTACCGACAACAGTCAGGGTACGCGAAACGCCGACGGATTCCTCTATATCACGCAGCCGCGCCACCAGCGCGCCACCATAGGCACCACCTTCAGCTACGTGCACCCCAAGCTGCGTGCCGACCTGCGCATCGACTACGAAAACTATTTCTACCCATCGGAAACCATCGTCGACACCGACGACAAGAGCAAGATAGTGGTCGAGCTGGTAATACGATTCTGAAAATTAAAAAATCATAGTATATAACACAGACATGTCGAAGATAGGATCAGTGATGACACCCGTAGGGCGCAAGGCGCTCCTGCTGGGCAGTGGAGAGTTAGGAAAAGAGGTGGCCATCGAGCTTATGCGCTATGGCGTCGAAGTGGTGGCATGCGACCGCTACGCCAACGCACCGGCCATGCAGGTGGCACACCGCTGCCACGTGTTCAACATGCTCGACGGCGCCGAGCTGCGCCGCATCATCGAGCTTGAACGCCCCGACCACATCATACCCGAGGTCGAGGCGATAGCCACCCCCACCCTGCTCGAACTGGAAAAAGAGGGCTACCATGTGACCCCCACCGCACGCGCGGCATGGCTTACCATGAACCGCGAGGGCATACGCCGTCTCGCCGCCGAGGAGCTTGGCATCACCACGTCGCCCTACCGTTTCGCATCAACACGCGAAGAGTTTGAGAAAGCGGTCGAAGAGATCGGCATACCATGCGTGGTAAAGCCCATAATGAGTTCTTCCGGCCATGGCCAGAGCACCATAAAAAGCGCCGATGACATCGACCGCGCATGGCACATTAGCCAGGAGGGCGGACGTGCCGGTGCCGGACGCGTCATAGTCGAGGGCTTCATCGACTTCGACTACGAAATCACCCTGCTCACAGTGCGCAGTTGCAGCGGCACAGTCTACTGCCAGCCCGTGGGCCATATCCAGATCGACGGTGACTACCGCTACTCATGGCAGCCCCAACCCATGAGCGCGGATGCGCTCGCCTCCGCCCAGGAGATTGCCAAGAAAGTGACCGACGCTCTCGGAGGCTACGGCATATTCGGCGTGGAGCTTTTCGTCAAGGGAGACAAAGTAATCTTCTCCGAAGTCTCGCCGCGTCCCCACGACACCGGCATGGTCACCATGATCTCGCAGGATCTAAGCGAATTCGGCCTGCACGCACGCGCCCTCCTCGGCCTCCCCGTGCCCGATATCCGCTTCTACGGGCCATCGGCGTCACGCGCCATAGTAGTCGAGGGTGACACTGACAAAGTTGAGTTCGACAATCTTGAGAAAGTGCTCGCCGAGCCTGGTGTGCAGATACGCATATTCGGCAAACCCGAAGTGAAAGGACACCGCCGCATGGGTGTGATCCTCGCCACAGACGAGACAGTCGACGCCGCACGCGCCAAGGCCGAACGTGCCTACGAGGCTCTACGCATCAACGTCCTCCCGCGCTGACAAAATAAGGGGTGGAACTCCCCCAGCTATACAACCCCACGGAGCACACAAAGGACACAGAGAAAGGGAAGGTGATTCCCATATATTAACTCTGTGTCCTTTGTGTGCTCCGTGCGGCTTTTCTACAGCAATGTGCGTATCCCTATAACAATCATCTATGAATCAAGGGAGGACGACAGTGACACGCACCGGAAAATGATCCGAAGGTATGCGGGCCTTGTAGTCATATATATCGACCTCGGTAGGAGCAGTTCCCTCCGTGTCGATAAGTCCGGCTTCAGGCGAACCGGTGCGATAGGTGTCGGTAAACACCCCGTATTTCAGCACACGCACTCCCGGCGACGTAAACACATGGTCGATCCGCTGCCTGGTAAATCCGTTCACATTGTAGTGGTTGATAGTACCGTTTGGGTCATAGACAAATTCAGCAGTGACAAAAGAGTCGGCAAACACACCGTCACCCACGATTGAGCGGTAGGAATCGCTCGTCTGGTCCACGTTGAAGTCACCCGTCAGAAACACCGGCAGTTCAGGCCCGAATTCCACGATCTTCCGCTTCACCAGCCGTGCGCTCTCTATGCGCGCCTTAACACCCACATGATCCATGTGCAGGTTGAATAACAGGAATTCACGTCCTGACTCCCTATGGCGGAAATGTCCCCACGAGCATATGCGGAAGCATGCCGCGTCCCATCCCAGACCCGGACGGTCGGGAGTCTCCGACAGCCAGAAGTCGCCATGCTCCACCACGTCAAACATGTCCTTGCGGTAGAATATCGCAGAGTGCTCGCCGGCCTCTTTGCCGTCATCGCGCCCCACGCCTATGTAGCCATACTCCGGCAGCAGTCCCGAAAGGTCATCGAGCTGGCTCTTGAACCCCTCCTGCGTGCCGAATATGTCGAAATCATGTATTTTAACCATGCCGGCCACATAAGGACATCGCTGCTCCCATCCGTTACCGGCCACACTGTCCTCCTCGTTTATCTGGCGCAGGTTATAAGTAGCGACATTGAACGTGGCCTCTCTGGCCATGCACAATGCCGCGATACCTATAGCAAGAACCAGCAGATACAGTCTACGGTACATAATTCCCACTATATCGATTATATGTCAGCCGATCAACGCGGACCGCGCATACCTTTCATGGCGCGCATGGCGTTCATCATCTTCATCGGGTTGGACTTTATGGCGTTGGCCTGACGCATAAGCTTGCGCGTCTCCTCAAACTGCTTCAGCAGGCGGTTCACGTCCTGGAGCGAGTTGCCCGACCCCTTGGCGATACGCTGGCGGCGGCTCGCGTTGATTATGTCGGGGTTGGCACGCTCGGCGGCTGTCATCGACTTGATGATCGACTCTATCCCCTTGAAAGCGTTGTCGTCGATGTCGACATCCTTTATCGCCTTGCCGACACCGGGAATCATCGAGGCAAGGTCCTTCAGATTGCCCATCTTCTTGATCTGCTCTATCTGAGCCAGGAAGTCGTTGAAATTAAACTGGTTCTTGGCAATCTTGCGCTGTAGTTCGCGGGCCTGCTTCTCGTCAAACTGCTGCTGGGCCTTCTCCACGAGCGACACGATGTCGCCCATGCCGAGTATACGGTCGGCCATACGCGCCGGGTGGAAATAGTCGAGGGCATCGAGCTTCTCCCCCGTGCCGACAAACTTGATAGGCTTGTCGACCACTGTGCGTATCGACAGCGCAGCACCGCCACGGGTGTCGCCGTCGAGCTTCGTCAGCACCACGCCGTCGAAGTCCAGGCGCTCGTTGAACTCGCGCGCCGTGTTCACGGCATCCTGGCCCGTCATCGAATCGACCACGAACAGTGTCTCCTGCGGCTTCACCGCTTTCTTGATGGCGGATATCTCCTGCATCATCTGCTCGTCCACGGCCAGACGTCCGGCGGTGTCGACGATCACGAGGTCGTAATGGTTGGTCTTGGCATAGCGTATAGCGTTCTCGGCGATCTCCACAGGATTGCGGTTGCCTTCCTCGGTATAGACAGGCACATCGATCTGCGCCCCGAGCACCTTCAGCTGCTCGATGGCCGCCGGACGGTAGACGTCACCCGCAACAAGCAGCGGACGACGCGACTTCTCGCTCTTAAGCTTCTTAGCGAGCTTGCCGCTCATGGTAGTCTTACCCGAGCCTTGCAGACCCGACATGAGTATCACCGTAGGATTTCCCGAAAGATTTATCTGCGCCGTGTCGCCGCCCATCAGCGCGGCAAGCTCGTCATGAACGATCTTCACCATCAGCTGACCCGGCTGTATGGCGTTGAGCACATTCTGCCCGAGCGCCTTAGCCTTCACAGTATCGGTAAACTGCTTGGCTACCTTATAATTCACGTCGGCATCGAGTAGCGCTCGGCGCACATCCTTCAATGTCTCGGCTACGTTGATTTCGGTAATCTTACCTTGGCCTTTAAGAAGCTTGAAACTACGTTCAAGCCGTTCGCTTAGATTTTCAAACATATGGTCGTGTAAGTGTTATCATGTTAAAGAGTCCTACACCAGGCGGTTGGTCGCAGTGTCGGGGAATATCACCGCCGGCTTGAACGTCAACGCCTCCTCGTAGGGCATCATGGCATAGCTCATTATTATCACAACGTCGCCCGGCAGCACCTTACGGGCCGCAGCGCCATTGAGGCATATCATGCCCGAACCGCGCTCACCCTCTATAGCGTAAGTGTCAAAACGCTCGCCGTTGTTGTTGTCGACGATATACACGCGCTCGCCCGGCAATATGTTGGCGGCATCCATCAGATCGCGGTCGATGGTGATGCTGCCTATATAATCGATATTGCTTTCTGTGACAGTCACACGGTGAATCTTCGACTTCACCATCTCTACCTGCATCATTGCCTTACCGTATATATTTATATAGTATATTTTATGTTGTCGATCAGACGCACGTCGCCCATGTAGACCGTGACGCATCCCACGGCCTCACCCGCAGCGTCGTCCCAACCGGCTATCGGCCGCATGTCGGCACCGTCGACAATCTCGTAGTATTCCACTTCCATCCCGTCCACGGCGTTGATGGCATCAATCACCTCGCGCTTCACCTGCGCCACGCTCTTGGTGCGCGCGCCCTCGACGCTTCCGGCGAGGATACGGTGGATGGCAGGAGCGGCCGCACGCTGCTCCGCCGACAGGCGCACGTTGCGCGAGCTCAGAGCCAGACCGTCGGCCTCGCGCCTGATGGGGCATGCCACGATATCAATGTCGAAGCCCTCAAGCTCCACCATACGGCGTATCACCGCGATCTGCTGGAAATCCTTCTCGCCGAAATAGGCACGGTCGGGTCCGACCATGCGGAACAGACGGCTCACCACCTGAGCCACACCGTTGAAATGCCCCGGACGCATGGCGCCCTCCATCACCTCGGCCACCGGACCAAGGTCAAACACCCTGGTATCAGGCTCAGGATAAATCTCCTCTACAGTCGGGAAGAACGCTATGTCGACACCTGCCTCGCGAAGCTTGGCGGCATCGGCCTCCTCGGTGCGGGGATAAGTGCGCAGGTCGTCGGGATTATTAAACTGGGTCGGGTTGACAAACACGCTCACCACCACTACGTCATTGTCGGCACGGGCCTTCTCTATCAATGACACATGGCCTGCATGGAGCGCACCCATTGTAGGCACAAAGCCTACGCTCCGCCCCCCGGCCCTGAGGCCGTCGACAGCTTCACGCAGCTCTTTGGCTGTACGTACAGTTTTCATTTCGTTGTTCTTATCTTTTGTCGTTCTTGAAAGGGCGTGCATCATGCAATGCTTCATTAGCACGGCATCAGCCCACGGCCTGCAAAATTACTTAATCCCCCGCTATCACGCAAACATTATATCGCCAAAACCCAAATTCAAAATAAAAACACGAAAAAATTCACTTTAAACCATATATTCACATGCCTGCAATCCAAGCTTCCACAACAGATTACAACACAATCAAACAAATATTAACAAAATATAAGCAATCGAACATTAATTATCCACATAACAAGGTATTTTTGATATATTTTAACAAATATGATTATATTTTACCATCCTATTATCATACCTTTGCATCGAATTCAATCCAACCCCTTTGCCATAATTCCTATTTTAATCCACCAAATTAAAACCCAACCAGATTTGACTTACTCAGCCCCGCACTCAGCCATCGCTTACCACATGACCATTGCTGCGTCGATGCGTCAACATCCGGCCTCTCCCTCCTTGTCACTTTATTCCTCAATAACCTGAATTCCTCGCTTGTTACTTTTGTATATATACCCCCAGACCTACGATTAACACAATTTAACAATGGGGGGGGTAAAATCTACCTGCAATTTAGTATATTTGCAGGACTATTTTTCACCTAATACCAAAATGATCAGACTTACTCAATAATTTAACAAACAGACTTTAATCAGACATAAGATTTTAAACAACCAAACCATTCCACGAAGCTTGAGCCGTCCCCCCGACGTACAAAGCCCACCAGCTCCTTGCAATTCTTTCTGCATCCACCTCTTTCCGATCCGGGCCATATAGCCATCTCCTTCCTCCGGACTCCTTGTAAAATTAATACCACCATACCAAAACTATTTATTCAACCAATCAAACAAATTATGAAGTCAAAAGTAACAAGTTTGTTATTGATGCTTTTACTCTTCCCTGTGATGAGCGTGCTGGCTCAGACGTCGCAGGTCGAGGGTATCGTAACCGACTCAAGCGGCGAGCCGCTGATTGGAGTATCGGTCTTAGTAAAAGGTACATCCTTAGGAGCATCAACCGACATCGACGGACAGTTCAGCATCAAGGCCAAACCAGGCGACGTGCTGAAATTCTCCTACATCGGCTTCCGCCCCGTGGAACTTTCGGTTCCTGAAAGCGGCAAAATAAATCTCGTGATGGAGACCGAGGCCACAGCCCTCGATGAAGTAGTGGTAACCGCCCTCGGTATCAAGCGTGCACAGAAAGCCCTTAGCTACAACGTGCAGACCGTCAACGGCGACGCACTCACCTCCAACAAGGACGCCAACTTCATCAACTCGCTCGCGGGCAAGGTGGCCGGTGTCAACATCAGCTCCGGTTCCGCAGGTTCAGGTTCTGCCGCCCGTGTCGTGATGCGTGGTACCAAGTCGCTCACAGGCAACGACAACGCCCTCTACGTGATTGACGGCATACCCATGTTCGACGTAAATACCGGCTCTGAAGAGGGCGGTACGATGTCGAAGCAGCCGGGTTCAAGCTCAGTGGCCGACATCAACCCCGACGACATCGAGTCAATGTCGGTGCTCTCGGGTCCCTCGGCAGCAGCACTCTACGGTTCTGCGGCAGCCAGCGGCGTCATCCTCATTACCACCAAGAAAGGTACTGAAGGTCGTGCACAGCTCACCTACAGCAACACCACACAGTTCCACCGTGCATGGATGACCCCCAAGTTCCAGAACATCTACGGCAACAACCAGGGAGAATTCACCTCATGGGGCAAGCGTATGGACACTCCGACCTCCTACGACCCCACCGACTTCTTCCAGACCGGCGCCACAGAGATCAACGCCATGACCCTCACCGTCGGCAACGACAAGAACCAGACCTACGCATCGGCAGCAGCCACCAACGCTCCCGGCATCATGCCCGAGTCTGACTACAACCGCTACAACTTCTCGATCCGCAACACAACCAAGTTCTACAACGACAAGCTGACTCTCGACCTCGGAGCCAACTACATCATCCAGAACAACAAGAACTTCGTAGGTTCGGGCGAGTACTTCAACCCCCTGCCCGCCCTCTACCTCTTCCCCCGTGGAGAGAACTTCGACGACGTGCGCATGTTCGAGCGCTTCGACCCCTCGCGCAACCTCATGACCCAGTACTGGGAGCAGAAGTACAGCACCGCGTTTACCATGCAGAACCCCTACTGGACCCAGAAGCGTATGCTCCGCGAAGCCCGCAAGCAGCGCTACATGTTCAACGCATCGCTCAAGTACGACATCCTCCCCTGGCTCTACATCATGGGCCGCGTGCGCACCGACAACGCAAACACCGTATATGAGGAGAAGTACAACGCCTCCACCATCATGGTAATCGCAGGGTCCGACAAGGGTATGTATGCCAAGAAGCGCACCATGAACCGCTCGACCTACGCCGACATCATGGCATCGATGAACAAGAACTTCCTCGACAACCGCCTCAACGTCAACGTGCAGGTAGGTGCGTCGCTCAACGACATGCTCGAAGAGTCGGAGCACTACGAAGGCGGCCTCGCCACCATCCCCAACTTCTTCGCCTACGGCAACATCTCAACCACGCAGATGAAGCGCGGCGAATCGGAATGGCACGACCAGGTGCAGTCGATCTTCGGATCTGCCGAAATCGGCTGGGACAGCCAGTACTACCTCACCCTCACCGGACGTAACGACTGGGCATCCATGCTCGCCTTCACCGACAAGACAAGCTACTTCTACCCCTCCGTGGGCGGTTCATGGCTTATCAGCGAGACTCTCCGCGACCTCCTTCCCGAGGTGATATCGTTCCTTAAGGTACGCGGCTCCTGGGCCGAAGTGGCATCTTCCCCCTCGCGCTACCTCACACGCATGCAGTATGTCTACAATGACCAGACCAACCAATACGAGTGGCCCTCGAAGCACTACAACCCCAACCTCAAGCCCGAGAACACCAAGTCGTATGAAATCGGTCTGAGCGCCAAGTTCTTCAACAACACCCTCGGCCTCGAGTTCACATACTACAACGCCAACACCTTCAACCAGACCTTCGAGATCCCCGCTTCCGGTTCGTCGGGCTACAAGACCAACCTCATCCAGACCGGTAACATCCGCAACCGAGGTATCGAGGCAGCCCTCAACTACAACAACCAGTGGGGCGACTGGAGATTCTCCACCGGACTCACCTACTCGCTCAACCGCAACAAGGTGATCTCCCTCGCCAACGGCGCCATCGACCCCGAGACCGGACGCCCCATCGAGATGGAATACTTCGCTGCCACAGGATGCCTCGGCATGTCGGGAGGCCCCGCTATCCGCCTCTACGAGGGTGGCACCATGGGTGACCTCTACAGCAACATGCGTCTCCGCCAGTCACCCAACGGCTACATCTGGAAAGACTCCGAGACAGGCAAGGTACAGCTCGAACAGGTCGATTACTTCAAGGTGGGTTCGCTCCTCCCCAACTACAACATGGGCTGGACAGGATCACTCGGCTGGAAGGACCTCAACCTCTCCTGGGCCGTCACAGGCCGATTCGGCGGTAAGGTCGTATCCGACACACAGGCAGTGCTCGACCGCTACGGCGTATCGCAGGTGACTGCCGACGCTCGCCTCAACGGTGGTGTGCCCATCCCCGGCAACGGCATAGCCGACGCACAGAACTACTACGAGACCATCTCGCAGGCCCCCGGCACATATTATATATATGACGCCACCAACGTGCGCCTCGCCGACCTCACCGTGTCATACACCTTCCCCCGCGCCATGCTCAAAGGCATAGCCGACGTGACCCTCTCGCTAACCGGCAAGAACCTCTGGATGATCTACTGCAAGGCTCCTTTCGATCCTGAAAGCACTTCGTCGACCACCAACAACTTCTACCAGGGTGTCGACTACTTCCAGCAGCCCAGCATGCGCACCTACGGTTTCAATGTCAAACTTACATTCTGATCCACCTTACGACAATCATGAATAAAAATATGTATAAAAACAATATAGTAAGCCTGATGTTGGGCGGCTCGATCCTCCTCGGAGCGGCCGGATGCACCGACAAGTTCGAGGACTTCAACACCGACCCCAAGGCTCCGACCCCGGAGGAGATGGAAGGTGACTTCGCCTCGACTGCGACCCTCCTCAACTCCATGATGCCCGTGCTCGTGCTGGGACAGGAGAACGACTTCCAGATGATCGACCAGATGATCGGTTGCGAGTACGGCCGCATGACTTCCGCAGCCAACATGTGGGGTACCGACATGTACTACGCCACTTACAATCCTCCCATCGGATGGACCGGCAACACATTCGACACCAACATGCCGAAGATGTACACCCCCTTCTTCATGATCCGTAACATCTCCGGAGGCGAAGGCCTCACCTACCACTGGGCCAACCTCATGCGCATCTTCGGATCGCTCCGCGTCAGCGACTGCTACGGCCCGATACCCTTCTCCAAGATCGGTAGCGGCGACGATTTCGCAGTGGCCTACGACGACATGCCTACCCTCTACAACGCCATGTTCGAGCAGCTCGACCTCGCCATCACCGGTCTCAAGGAGGCTGCCGGAGGCAATGCCGCAAAGATCTTCGCCGATGTCGACTTCATCTATCAGGGCGACATCGCGAAATGGGTCAAGTTCGGCAACACCCTCAAGCTCCGCATGGCCATGCGTCTCGTCAACGTAGAGCCGCAGCTCGCACGCCAGAAAGCCGAAGAGGCTGTCAGCGATCCGGGTGGCCTTATCGCCGACAAGAGCGATGCGGCATGGTCAACCTTCCTTCCCGGCGGAAACTCATTCCACAAAGTGAATGTGCTCTGGAACGAGGGTCGAGTCAGCGCCGACATCACATCCTACATGAACGGATATTCCGATCCCCGTCTCCCCATCTACGCCTCACCCGCTCCCGGGTCGGCTACCGGGGCTATCGTTGGTGCCCGTAGCGGCGTTTACCACTACAATCTCCTGAAATCCGAATCCACCAACTATTCCTACCCCAACGTCACCGCACAGACCAGCCTCCTGTCGATCTCCGCAAGCGAGTCTTGGTTCGCACGCGCCGAGGGCGCTCTCCGCGGATGGAACATGGGCGGAACAGCCAAGGATCTCTACGAGCAGGGCGTGAAGGTGTCTATGGAAGAGCGTGGAGCCACCATCGGCGACTACCTCGACAACACGTCCGGTCCCGCCGACTATGTGGCACTCGACAACACATCGTACAACATCGCAGCCACCACCACCATCTGCCCCAAATATGACGAATCGGCTTCGTTCGACACCAACCTCGAGCGTATCATCGTCCAGAAGTGGCTCGGCAACTTCCCCAACGGATGGGAATCGTGGACCGACTTCCGCCGCACCGGCTTCCCGAAATGGTTCCCCGTGGTCGACAACCGCTCTACCAACGGCGTGACCTCCGCCCGAGGAATGCGCCGCCTCCCCTTCCCGCAGTCGGAGTTCAACACCAACGAAGCCAACGTGAAGGCTGCGCAGCAGATGCTCGGAGGCCCCGACACCGGCGCTACCGACCTCTGGTGGGCAAAGAAAAACTAATTACTTATCTTAATCACCTTAATTAATCTCTATTTCCAAAAATGAAAGGACTGAAATCTATATTATTTGCCGCCGCAGCCCTGCTCATCGTTCCCTCGGTGACCACCTCCTGCGACGACTGGACCGAGGCAGAGGCCGAGGACTACTATACCCCGCCGACAGACGGCTACTACAACAGCCTCAAGGAATATTTCGCATCCCCCCACAAGGTGATGTTCGGATGGTTCGGATCATGGACCGCCGCTTCTAAAGCCAACTCCCTCATCGGCCTTCCCGATTCGACCGACTTCGTCAGCCTCTGGCTCACATGGGGTCCTCTTACCGAGGCCCAGCAGGCGGATCTGAAAGCGTTCCAGGCACGTGGCTCAAAGGCTGTGCTATGCTGGCTTGCAACCAACATCGGCGAGAACATCACTCCCGGACATCCCGGAGTACCGCCGCTCGAGGTCGCCGAGGAGTTCTGGGGATTCACCAATGGTGATGTTCCCTCAATGATTGAGGCCGCCAGAAAGTATGCCGACGCCATTGCCGACACCTGCGACAAATATAACATCGACGGTTTCGACATGGACATCGAAGCTACAGGTACTCTCATCATGGGTGGAAGCGAGACCCGCAAAGTGCAAAACGAGTTCCTGCGCCAGTTGCGCAAACGCTTTGACCAGACCGGTCGCATGCTGGTGATCGATATCCCCGGCGGATACGGATGGCTTGACTATTACGACTACCTCGACGAGGATGTCGTGGAGAGCATAGACTACATCTGCTGGCAGACATATGAACTCGGACATTCCGGTCTCGACCAATTCTTCAACAGCGTAAAGAGCTTCAAGCCGGACATCTTCGAGAATGTAATGAAGAAGTCTATCGTCACTGCCACATTCGAGCGCGCTACCGACAAGAATCTTTTCCCCGTGCAGTCCACATGGCACTACAGTGGAGGCATCGAGCATGCCGGACAAGGAGCATACCACATCGAGTATGACTATCCCGGCACCCCCGACTATCCCTATGTGCGCAAGGGCATAGCCACACAGAATCCTCCTATCAATAACTAATCTTATAAAAGGAATAACATAGATGAAGAAAATAGCATATAACGTTCTTGCCCTCTCACTCGCCGCCCTCGCCTTCACCGCCTGCGACGACGCCAAGAACGATGTGATTGACAACATGGTCTACATCTCCGAAGGTGCAGGCTCCGACCCCACTTCTGAAGTGGTGGTCGGCAAGGCCGGAGAGAAAGCAACCACCAAAATCAACGTGCGCATGGCTCAGAAGGCCCATGCCGACACCAAAGTGAAACTCGCGCTCGACGCTGCCACCCTCGATGCCTACAACAAGCGCAACGAGACTGAGTATGTCGTGGTTCCTAACCAGTATGTATCTTTCCCCGCCGAAGTAACCATTCCCGCAGGATCCGCCTCAACAGAAGTGGAGATTGAGATAACCTCGTTCGATGGTGAGGCCGGCGTGGACTATGCAGCTCCCGTGAAAGTGACCGCAGCAGATGGCGTAAGCGTATCGGCCGGTTCCTCCTCGCTAATCATCACTCTCGGAAAGACTCTCGTTCAAAAAGCTCCGAAGTTCTACTACGACAACGCCATGAAGATGAACTGGGAGACTCCTGTAGCCCTACAGAACCTCACCCTCGAGTGGTGGGCACGTGTTGTGAATACCAGTGGTAACGGGGGATTCTCCAAAAATAATCAGGCGTTGTTCGCTTTCGAGTCTGATCCGTTTGTCGAACTATACGTACGTTTCGGCGACATAGTATACGTAGATCCTGATGGAAGAGACCTCTACAACTTCCTCCAGATAAAGACAATGGGAATCGATGCCAACTACGACTCCGGAAATCCCAACGACAAACCGCTCAAATGGGGCGAATGGATCCACTTCGCACACACCTTCAACGGCGCTACAGGAGAGGTTGTCCTCTATGTCAACGGTGTGGAGGCCAACCGCAAGAACGGCCCTGCCGGAACAGTGTTCAACTTCACCGGCCTTACCATGTGCGCATCCGGATCAGACTGGTTCCACGACTACATAGAAATGGCACAGGTGCGTCTCTGGAGCACCACCCGCACTGCATCACAGATCGAGAAGTTCATGAAGAAGGAAGTGAAATACACTGATCCCAACCTTGTGTTCTACCTCCCGATGAACGAGGGTGAAGGTGAGACTCTCCACGACGTCACCGGCAACGGCCACGACGTGACCATTGGCTCTGCCGACAACGGCAGCAACCACCAGGCTCACGGCTGGACCGAGTACACATTCGAGTAAACCGATTCCATCAATCCGTAGGGACGCACCCACGGTGCGTCCGCTTCCACCCGACGGCAGCGTCCGTGCCCTCTCCTCGCCGGTCGCGTCCCTACGGTTGATTTCAAATTCTCCAAAAAAATTTCACAGAAAGCAATGAAAAAATTTCAGAAATACCTCTCTGTCTGCGCTGTGGCCGTAATGCTCGCTCCGCTGGCTTCCTGCGACGACGATGACACTGTAGACCCCTACGACATCAATTACTGCTTCATATATCAGCCTAACTCCACTTTCGCGCAGCTCGAGTATAAGGCCAACGGCCAATTTCTCATTGATATCAATGATCCACTGGCTCTCAAGCCAGTGCGCCTCACAAAGCCCGCGCCGCGCAACATCAACGTGGAGATAGCCATCGATCCCACCCTTGTCGATGAATACAATCAGGCAAACGGCACATCTTACGTATTCCTCGAGGGAGCTTCGATTGTCAATCCCATGCTGACAATTCCCCAAGGCGAATATATTTCCCATGATCCCGTCACTGTGACTTTCGGCGACAAGAAGGCGTTCCAGACCGAGAATACCGACCTTATCCTCCCGATCGTGATCCGCAACGCAGACGGTATGGCCATCTCGAAGAGCAGCCGTGTGTTCCTTACATTCACCTCGACCTACCGAGCCAATGGAGTGACTCCGATTGCCGACACTCGTATAACCATCGACCCTGATGTAGATGGTTGGGAGAGCGCTTTCACCTCCTATACCATCAACGACTTCCTCACCACAGAATGGGCAGCAGACGATGCCATCACAGTTAAGGCTACCATTGACAACTCGCTCATCGATGCCTACAACAGTGAGCACAATACCGACTATAAGCCCTTGCAGGCAACCATTACCGATCTCAACATCCCCGCAGGTGCCAGCAAAGCCAACCTCGCCCTGACTTTCGGCGACTACACCGGTATTGCCCAAAACGATAAGTTCCTCGTTCCTGTAAAACTATCCATCACCTCAGGTGCTGGTGCTGAACTGAGTTCGGATGTAGCTTATGTAAAAGTTATTCAGCTGCCTCTCGAACTCGAGTGCTACAGTACTTTGCCGGGTACCTACACTCAGATTCCTTATGAATCCACATGGTCAGGAATGTTGAATGGAGACACCGCCATTCCGGAAGAGATATTCACCAATCCTAAGGATAACACCGTATACCTATGGACTCCCATAGGATCTACCATGGCAATTGATCTCGGATCGGTTAAAAACGTGAATGTGATGAACTGGAATTTCTGGCTTTATTATTATGCGATCAACTCTGCTTCTAATATTCAGACAAGCGCAGATGGTCAGAATTGGAGTGATTGGGGAGATGTAACTCTACGAACTTCCGCCGGAGCACAGTACAACTACATCAAATTCTCCAAGACAGCCAAGTTCCGCTATATCCGCTGGACAAACGGGGACTATGCCTTCAATTCTACTTGGGAACCGTTCTATATCGGAATCGTTTTCTACGGACAATAAGACTTCAACACATCAACCATAATCTTTCATCGTCTTTCCAAACAAGACAGGAACACCGATTGAAAGATTCCCGATCAAGCTCCCGAGGACTCCGCGTCCCCGGGAGTTTTTCATACCCGTCTGCCCATATATTCCGTACATACTACCCTACACCTCAAACCATTCGCGCCCCACAGGTGTTTGAATACCAAACACCACGACTATGGGACTACGAGGACTCCACACAGCACTCATCTGCATCATCGCCGGCGCACTCGCCGGGTGCTCGCAATTCGCTCTCGTCAACAGCGAGACCTATAACGACGCCCGACTCTCCGACTACAAGACATTCCGGATAGTCGACCCCTCGATGGGCAAACTGCCCCCGGGGATGGAGATGGTGACATACTACAACATCGCCGCCGCCATACGCGAGCAGATGCTCGAGCGTGGTTACACCGAGAGCGACGATGCCTCCCTGCTCGTAAATTTCGCCGTCACCATCCACAAGGAGGTCACCACCGAACCGGCCCTCCCGCCTCAGCCGCCGGTAGCGCCCGGACCGGTCATCATACCGCCGCGCCCCGCCGGACCCGGACTCGGCCCGCAGGTCCCCGGCCCATACTACAATGGCATGTACCCCTATTATGTCTATCCGCGGCAGCGTTACTGGAACTCCGGGCGCTACGCCGGCATGCAGGTGGTCACCGGCATATACAAGGAGGGGGTACTCACCATGGACATGGTCGACATAAAGACGATGACACCGCTCTACTCGTCATCCGTAGCCACCATCATCGACTCCGGCAACTCGCAATACCGCAACCTCAGCTCCATCGCCGAGGCCGTCACCACCCTCTTCTCCCGCTTCCCTGTCCCCATCCTCCCCCGCTACCGCTCCATGCACTGATTCCCCACCCATAGCAACCATTCAGCCTAAATCGCACAGAGCACACATTTCCATATACACGATGCACCTGTGTGCTCACGATAAAAATCCGCGCTGTTTTCACATTTCCCGCAGACGAATGTGCCGGGGGACATCCCTACAGTCCCATAATAACCGAACTGTCTTATTGGCTGAATTGTCCCCTCCCGGAGGGAATAAAAATTCTTTCATTTCCCAAGATTTCCGGGGTTCGCGTTAACTTTTTTTTGGAAGGATTGTTATAAGTAATATAACACATAAACCACATTAAGTTATGCATCTTACACCGAAAGAAATCGACAAACTCATGTTGCTCAACCTCGGAATCATAGCTGAACGCCGCAAAAACCGTGGCCTCAAGCTCAATTATCCCGAGGCTGTGGCCTACATCACGTCGGCGGCACTGGAAGAGGCCAGGGCCGGAAAGACCGTAGAGGAAGTAATGACACAAGCCGCGTCCGTCCTCACCAAGGACGATGTGATGGAGGGTGTGGCCGACATGATCTCGTTGCTCCAGGTCGAAGCCGTATTCACCGACGGCTCACGCCTCGTGAGCATACACCACCCGATAAAGTAACCAACACCTAACGCGAACACAATCATGGCAACCGACAATACAAAGAAGCCCGCCACCGACCCGCAGGCACCGGGCAATCCCGTATTAAACACCGACGGCTACAGCAAGGAGAACCCGCCGAAGTCGTATGACACACCCGTACAGGTCTACCAGGGTGTGCCCCCAATCTACACACCCGTCACTCCCGGCTTCACGCCCAAGGAGTATGTGCCCGTAGGCGGCGTGATACTCGCCTCCGACCCGATAGAGTACAACGCCAACCGCTACACCGTGAAGCTGAAAGTGCGCAACACCGGCGACCGCCCCGTGCAGATCGGCAGCCACTTCCACTTCTTCGAGGTGAACCGCTACATGGAGTTCGACCGTAAGAAAGCTTTCGGATGCCACCTCAACATACCCGCCACCACCGCCATCCGCTTCGAACCGGGCGACGAGAAGGAGGTAGAGCTTGTGAGCTACGGAGGCAAGCAGAGAGTATGGGGATTCAACGACCTTGTCAACGGATACACCGGCGGACAGGACACTCCCACATTCTACCCCGTCGAGATGAAAGCTTTCCGAAAAATGGAAGAATACGGCTTCAAGAGCGTCAGCGAGGACGAAGCCGACGCAGAGTTTACCACAAAATAATCCGAACAACCTACTATGGCTACTATATCAAGACAGCAGAACAACATGCTTTTCGGTCCTACCACGGGCGATAAGATCCGCCTTGGCAACACCGACCTGTATGTACAGATAGAAAAAGACCTCCGCACCTACGGCGACGAGGTAGTGTATGGTGGCGGCAAGACTCTGCGCGACGGCATGGGACTCGCCAACCGCTACACCACATCCGAAGGGTCGCTCGACCTGGTGATCACCAACGTAACCATCATTGACCCGCTTCTCGGCGTGATAAAGGCCGACGTGGGCATCAAGGACGGCAAGATCGCAGGTATCGGCAAGGCCGGCAACCCCGACGTGATGGACAACGTGACCCCCACCCTCGTCACCGGCCCCTCGACCGACGCCATCTCTGGCGAGCACCTCATCCTGACAGCCGCCGGCATCGACGGACACGTGCACCACGTGGATCCGCAGCAGGCCTACAACTGCCTCTCCAACGGCATAACCACCCTCATCGGCGGCGGCATCGGCCCGACCGACGGCACGAACGGCACCACAATCACCTCCGGCGTGTGGAACGTACACAAGATGCTGGAGGCCTACGAGACAATCCCTATCAACTACGGCACGCTTGCCAAGGGCAACTCCTCCGTCGACGCCACACTCGAGGAGCAGATTCTCGCCGGCGCATGCGGATTCAAGATCCATGAGGACTGGGGCGCCACACCCGCCGCCATACGCGCTTGTCTGGATTGCGCCGACCGTATGGACGTGCAGGTGGCAATCCACACCGACACCCTCAACGAGAGCGGTTTCGTGGAGGACTCCATAGCCGCCATCGACGGACGCACCATCCACACCTACCACACCGAAGGCGCAGGCGGCGGTCATGCCCCCGACCTCCTTAAGGTGGCCTCGCTGGCCAATGTGCTACCATCGTCGACCAATCCCACCCTACCTTTCGGCATCAACTCCAAGGCAGAACTGTTCGACATGATTATGGTATGCCACAACCTCAACCCCGACATACCGAGCGACGTCGCCTTCGCCGAAAGCCGTGTGCGCCCGGAGACACAGTCGGCTGAGAACATTTTCCACGACCTCGGCATACTATCGATGGTAAGTTCCGACAGCCAGGCCATGGGCCGCGTGGGCGAATCGTTCATGCGCACCTTCCAGATGGCAAGCTACATGAAGTCGGTACGTGGCAAGCTCCGCGAGGACAGTGACGATAACGACAACTTCCGCGTGCTACGCTATCTTGCAAAGATCACTATCAACCCCGCCATCTGCTACGGCATCAGCGACATCCTCGGCTCGATAGCCCCCGGAAAGATGGCCGACCTCGTGCTCTGGGAACCCGCATTCTTCGGCACCAAGCCAAAGATGGTGATAAAGGGCGGATTCATCAACTGGGCACAGATGGGCGACCCCAACGCATCGCTCCCCACTCCGCAGCCTATCTACATGCGCAAGATGTTCGGCGCGGAAGGCAAGGCGCTCGGCGCTACCTGCGTCAACTTCATGTCGCAGGCATCCATCGAGGCCGGTGTGCCCGAGAAACTGGGACTTACCCGCCAGTGCTACGGTGTGAGCCGCACCCGCCAGCTTGCCAAGACCGACATGCTGCGTAACACCGCAATGCCGCGCATCGAGATCAATCCCGAGACATTCTATGCCTACGTAGACGGCGAACTCGCCTACGTGCCGCCGGCACCGGTGCTACCGCTCGCCCAGCTCTACTGGTTCAGCTAAGTGATATGATCGACAACTGACACTAACATACGGTGCCGGGCTCCGCAATCCCGGAGCACCCGGCATCGTCACTTTTTCAAATACTCACACTATGAAGATTTTCAGCGAAGTAATAGGCAACATCCACTCCGACAAGCAACTCGCGGAGAAAATCGCCGCATACGACATCGAACGCCTCCACCTCGACCAGTGGACGGCACAGAAGAGCCGCTTCATCGTCACCGGCGACAAGGGGACGCAATGCGCCGTGGCCCTCAAGCGCAACCATCAGCTCGTCGAGGGCGACGTGCTCGAAATCGATCCCGAAAGCCGGAAGGCGCTCGTCGCCGCCATCGAGCTTAATCCGGTGTTCGTCATTGACCTTACCGAGGTAGAGAAGCTCGACAAACTACAGATTATCCAGACCTGCATCGAGCTTGGCCACGCCATCGGCAACCAACACTGGCCGGCAGTGATAAAGGGCACCAAGGTATATATCCCCCTCACCGTCGACAGCAAGGTGATGCAGTCGGTAATGGACACCCACGCCATCCCCGGAGTCACCTACACATTTGAGGAGGGGGCAGCCGTGATCCCTTTCCTCGCCCCACACGAGATACGCAATCTCTTCGGAGGCACCTCGCAGGAGAGCCACGCACACGTCCATACCCACACACCGGGCATCACCGCCGACGCATTCGGACATGACGGGCACACCGTGCCCCACAGCCACGACGGAGGCAAGACCTTCCATACCCACGAATAAGCCCGACTTCCATCAAACCATAAGCTTATGATTACAGCCACCATGCGCCTGCTCGAGATGAGCGACTCACAGTTTCCGGTGGGCAACTTCTCATTCTCCAACGGACTGGAGACCGCGAGCTACGAAAATATCGTGCACGACGCTCCTACACTCGCCGCCTATGTGCGCGCGGCCACCATACAGAGCATCTATTCCGACGGCATAGCTTCGCTCCACGCCTATCGTGCCGCCACACGTGGCGACCACGACGACATCGTGCGCGCCGACAACGAAGTGATCCTCTGCAAGATGAACGACGAGGCCCGGCAGATGGTGCTCCGCATGGGCAAGAAGCTCGCCGAACTGGCCGTGCACATCGCCCCGTCGCCGCAGACCGAGCGCATGCTCGCAGACATCAATTCGGGAGCCACACCGGGCACATATCCGGTAGTGCAGGCCGTAGTGATGCACGCGGCCGGCATAAACGAGGCGGACATGTTCACGTCGCAGGCCTTCGGAGTGGCCAACATGATACTCGGCGCCGCACTGCGCTGCGTCAGAGTGTCGCACTACGAGACCCAGAAGATACTCTACGACCTGGCCCCGGTACTCGAAGCCGACTACGAAGCCATCCGCACTTTGGGATATGACGACATGCGTGCATTCGTACCGGGCATCGACCTTATGGCGTCGCTCCACGAAAAAGGACAAATGCGAATGTTCATGAACTAAAATCGCCCCCGGACCGTATTATAATCAGATACAACACATATTCTCCAAAATTCAATCGAAATGTCAACTTGCCGCATAGGAGTAGGCGGACCGGTAGGATCCGGTAAGACCGCACTCATCGAAGCCATCACACCGACCCTCATAAAAGAAGGGTTCAAGGTACTAATCATCACCAATGACATCGTCACCACAGAGGATGCCAAACACGTGCGCCGCATGCTGAAGGGTGTGCTCGTCGAGGACCGCATCATAGGCGTGGAGACCGGCGCATGTCCCCACACCGCCGTGCGCGAGGATCCGTCGATGAACATCGCCGCCGTCGAGGAGATGGAAGCCAAGTTTCCCGACACCGACATCGTGTTTATCGAGAGCGGAGGCGACAACCTCACCCTCACGTTCTCTCCCGCGCTTGTCGATTTCTTCATCTACGTGATCGACGTAGCCGCAGGCGACAAGATTCCACGCAAGGACGGCCCGGGTATCTCCCACAGCGACATACTCGTCATAAACAAGACCGACCTCGCACCCTATGTCCATGCCTCCCTCGAAGTGATGGACCATGACTCGAAGCTCATGCGCCCCGGCAAGCCGTTCGTGTTCACCAACTGCATGACCGGCGAGGGCATCGACGAGCTGGTCGGCCTCATCAAGGCCATGGCCCTGTTTGACCATCAGGGACAGAACAAATAAAGCCACCGTCACACCACTTTTGCCCGATTTCTATGAAAGATGTTGTAAACAGCAAAGAGATGCAACGCGTGGTAGCCACCCGTGAGATGCAGCCATACAACCGTCCCACGCGCGCCATGTATATCGGCGCGCCGGGCAAGGTGGGCTACCTGCGCCTCGGCTTCGAGCTGGACAAGGACGGCAAGAGCATCATGCGCGACCTTCAGCGCATGGCCCCGCTTATCGTGCAGCAGGAACTGTACTGCGACGAGGGCATGCCGGCAATGCCTGTCGTGTATATCCTCTCGTCGGGAGGCCCGAACGTCGACGGCGACCGCTACGAACAGGAAATCGTGATGCGCCGTGGCGCGATAGCACACGTCACCACAGGCGCCGCCACCAAGATCGCCGAGATGAACGACAATTTCTCGGCCTTATGCCAGCAGCTTACCCTTGAGGAGGATTCCTATCTGGAGTTCATGCCCGAGCCTACCATACCGTGCCGCACGGCACGGTACGTGACACGCACCGACATCACATGCCACGCGTCGGCAACGCTGTTCTACAGCGAGATATTCGCCTGCGGACGCAAGCATCGCGACGAGCCTGAAATATTCGCTTACGACATACTCTCGGTCACATGCGACGCACGGCGTCCAGACGGCGAACGCCTGTTCCGCGAGAAGTTCGTCATCGAACCTGGAAAACAGTCTCCGGAGATGCTCGGCATCATGGGACGCTACCACATGTTCGCCAACGTGATCGTGCTCACGCCTCCCGACAAGGCCGAGGAAATCTACAATGCCACCGAAGTCGGATTCAAGGATGGAGGCGATATTGCCATAGGCATAACCCGACTCCCCAACCATGCGGGACTGCTACTGAAAGTGATGGGCATGGAAACCGAACCAGTCAAGAAAATCGTGCGTGAGTTCGCCTCAACCGTGCGTATGACCGTCAAAGGTCATCCCCTTCTCCCTGACTTCCCATGGAGATAATAGGTTCGCAAAGTACCCAATATACCAACCCGACTTATGTCGTAAAATAATTCAATATGTCTACTAAAACCAACAGCCGGAGCCTCGCCACATATGTATCAGGGACTCTCAAAGGAGCAGGCCAGGTGATGTTTCAAGGAAGTGCCTGGACGGGTCTGTTCATCATCGCAGGAATATTCGTAGGATGCTATTTCGAAGCTCCTACCGGTGAACACATGCCAGTAGTGGCATGGGGAGCATTGGCCGGACTTATCGTATCGACCCTTACAGGCTACCTGTTTGAATCAAAGAGCGACGGCGACCAGGGGCTGTGGGGATTCAACGGCATACTGGTGGGTTGCGCCGTATTCACCTTCCTCGACAACTCCATATGGTCGTGGGTCGCCATGATAATCGGTTCGGCGGCAACGGTGGTTGCACGCCGGGGATTCAACAACATATTCGCGCCGTTCAAGACCACGTCCTACACGTTCCCATTCATACTCGTATCGTGGTTC
Source organism: uncultured Muribaculum sp. (assembly GCF_910583865.1). Taxonomy (GTDB): domain Bacteria; phylum Bacteroidota; class Bacteroidia; order Bacteroidales; family Muribaculaceae; genus Muribaculum. The sequence continues at coordinate 2,781 of NZ_CAJTYX010000027.1, read as the reverse complement.
ATCCTGCTTGCTGCACGCAACATGTACCACCTCACCCCCGTAGGCGAGGCTTATGCCGCATTCCCCACTGAAATCACCACCGACACATTCCACTACAATTTCCAGGAACTGGTTGTCTATTGGCTGAAAGGCATCTCTCAGGTGTTCCTCGTCAATTCATGGGTCACAGGCGTATTCTTCATCGTAGGGCTTGCCCTGTGCAGCCGTTGGGCCGCATTCTGGGCCATGCTGAGTTCAGCAGTCGCCTTGTTCATGTCGATCGTGTTCGGTGCATCCCACCCCGACATCACTCAAGGGTTATTCGGGTTCTCGCCCGTACTGACAGGCATAGCCATGGGATGCACGTTCTACAAGCCAGGAGTCAAATCGTTTTTCTACTCGCTGGCAGCCGTGATATTCACCGTGTTCGTGCAGTTCGGCATGGATGCCCTGCTGTCACCAGTTGGCCTCGCTACCCTCACCGCTCCATTCTGCATAGCCACATGGATATTCATGCTTCCCATGTACAGGCTTCAGGAGAAGAGCGGGAAATCAGCACACTGATTATACAACACACCTATGATACACTTATGAAACGACTTATACTTCTTCGCCACGGTCAAAGCCGGTGGAACCTCGAAAACCGCTTTACAGGCTGGACCGACGTGGACCTCACCGACCAAGGCCGTGAAGAGGCCCGAAAAGCAGGCGAAAAAATGCTTGACGCGGGAATCCTGCCCGCATATTACTTCACATCCTACCTAAAGCGAGCCATCCATACACTCGAGATCGCAGCCACTGCCATGGACCGCTGTTGGGTGCCTGTGGTCAAGGACTGGCATCTCAACGAACGCCACTACGGCGCACTACAAGGATTGAACAAGGCGGAGACCGCCAAGAAATATGGCGACGAGCAGGTGCACATATGGCGACGCAGTTTCGACGTGGCTCCACCCTCGCTCGACATCGAGGATCCGCGATACCCCGGCAATGACCCTCGCTACGAAGGTCTTGCGTTCGAGGAACTCCCGCTCACGGAATCACTCGCCGACACTATCAAGCGCGTGACACCATGCTGGTCGGAACTGATAGAGCCGAAACTGAATCTCTACGGAGACATACTTGTGGCGGCCCACGGCAACAGCCTGCGCGCCCTCGCCAAGATGCTGCTGCACCTCGATGATAACGAAATCGTAGGGGTGGAAATCCCTACCGGACAACCATGGGTATTCGAACTCGACGACAAGCTGTCGGTCATCAAGGAATATTATTTGTAACCGAAAACATTCAAAACTTATATGTCATGATCAAAGCAATGTTATTGGCAGGTTGCGGCGGATTCGTCGCACCTGCGGACGTTATCTGGTAGGCAAATGGTGTGCCGGCATGTGGCACGGTTCATTTCCCATGGGCACATTTCTGGTGAACATCATCGGATGCTTCATAATCGGACTTTTCTTCGGGCTGCTCGAAAAAGCACATGTGATGACACCGGGAGAAAATGTACTGTTGATCACCGGTTTCTGTGGAGGATTCACCACATTCTCATCGTTTGCCGACGACATGTGGGTGCTCGGCTCCAAAGGCGACTGGGGCACATTCGTGATCTACCTCGCACTCAGCGTGGTTCTTGGCGTTCTCCTCGTCTGGGGTGGCCGTGCCCTCATCAGATAAGCCTCAGACTTTCTCCAAGCATAAGCTATCTGAAGCATTTCGATACTGACAAGATATCGCCGCCACATGGCGGTTGTGCTCTATCACTACAGCCTCCCCCATCAGAACAGTCGTCTCCCTATCAAGTACTGCTGTTCCCTATAAATCATTTAATCGAAATTTGGGTTTAATTTTCTTTTTCAATGCCGATACCGGGACTCCACTCCCGATATCGGCATCTTTCCATGTTCCAACTGCAAACGTATCAAGTTATGTTTTAGAACATAAGGAAGCATAAACGCAACGTGTGGCTTCGTTGAATTTACTCATCGTCTGTTGAGTTTTGAATGAGTTGAAGATCGAATATCAGCGCTTCATCGGGAATAGAGCACTCCTTGAATAAAACATTGATGATTGTCAACTTAGTCTGAGTACTATTGTCACTGAATACATAGCAGCCTGGAGCAAAACTTGTTCTTCCTTTTTGTTCTTCGGTGTGAAACCAAGAGTCCTTTGAGCAGAGATAATCTACCGCTGTCTTGTGATTCTCATAAACCATGCCACACAACTCCAACAGCATGGCTTTCCATGATGTAACGAGGCGTCTTTCGCCATTATAGGTAAAAGCAGCAAGGTAACGGCCTGTAAGTTCAACATCTTCATCATTGAATGTTACGGAGTCCGTCGGTTTTTCCAATGGCGTGAATTGTGTTTGTAGCATGGGCCATATAGTTTTGAAGCGAGATATCAGCTTCTCCTGACGCTCCAGAATTTCAGTCTCAGTCCATTGAGTGCATTTTTTTAAGTCTGCGCTTAAGCTGTAGACGCTATCTTTAAATCCAACTATCTGATTGCCATCTTTGTCAACCATTCCCTCCCATTTGTTTTTAAAAGGAGCGTTGCTATAACTTTGGTTGTAAGCGGAAAGAGTTAGGTTGGCAAAGGTATGTAGATATTTCTCGTGAATATTTTCATACTTCGGACCGAGTTCGGCTTTCCATTTTGTCGAAAGGGTCTGGGGCATGATATGCTCAATAGAAATGGTGCCATCCTTCATGCCGCCTACGATATCTATAAATTCCTTAGAGAGACCGTTATTCATCCTCTCAAAGATAAAATGGCGATAGGCAATTGGCATCTTATAGACAT
>NZ_CAJTYX010000026.1 GCF_910583865.1 uncultured Muribaculum sp. | reverse complement strand
AATTCTATCACTATATCTTTCCGCATTTCACTTTTTTGTAGTAACTTTGCAGCAGGAAATCACAATAAAACATATTATTTAGATGAACTTTGTAGAAGAACTGCGGTGGCGCGGCATGCTCCATGACATGATGCCCGGCACCGAAGAACTGCTTAATAAAGAGAAAGTGACGGCCTATATAGGCTTCGACCCCACCGCCGACTCACTTCATATCGGCCACCTGTGCAGCGTTATGATACTGCGCCATTTCCAGCGCTGCGGCCACAAGCCTCTGGCGCTTATCGGCGGAGCCACCGGCATGATCGGCGACCCATCCGGCAAGTCGGCCGAGCGCAACCTGCTCACCGAGGAGATCCTCCACCACAACATGGAGGGTATGAAGGCGCAGCTCTCCAAATTCCTCGACTTCGACAGCGACGCCCCCAACGCCGCCGAGCTTGTCAACAACTACGACTGGATGAAGGACTGGACATTCCTCGACTTCGCCCGCGAGATCGGCAAGCACATTACCGTCAACTACATGATGGCCAAGGACTCCGTGAAGAAGCGCCTCAACGGCGAAGCCCGCGACGGCCTGTCGTTCACCGAGTTCACCTATCAGCTCCTCCAGGGATACGACTTCCTCTACCTCAACCAGCACAAGAACTGCAAGCTGCAGATGGGCGGCTCCGACCAGTGGGGCAACATCACCACCGGCACCGAGCTTATACGCCGCACAAACGGCGGAGAGGCATATGCCTTGACCTGCCCGCTGATCACCAAGGCCGACGGAGGCAAGTTCGGAAAGACAGAGAGCGGCAACGTATGGCTCGACCCGCGCTACACATCGCCCTACAAGTTCTACCAGTTTTGGCTCAACGTCAGCGACGCCGATGCCGAGCGCTACATCAAGATATTCACCGAGCTTACGCGCGAGGAGGTGGAAGCTCTTGTCAAAGAGCAGGCAGCCGACCCCGGACAGCGTCCCATACAGAAGCGTCTGGCCAAGGAGATCACCACTATGGTGCACAGCGCCGAGGCCTACGAGGCTGCCGTCGAGGCTTCCTCGATACTTTTCAGCAAGGATGCCGCCGAGAAGCTCCACCGCATCGACGAGGCCACGCTGCTCGACGTGTTCGAGGGTGTCGACACCTTCAAGGTTGCCAAATCCGACATAGAGAACGGCGAGACCAAGCTTGTCGACCTGCTAACGGAGAAAGCGCCGGTGTTCCCGAGCAAAGGCGAGCTTCGCAAGCTCGCTCAGGGCAATGGCCTGTCGATCAACAAGGAGAAAGTGACCGACATCAACCTGCCGGCCACCGCCGACATGCTCCTCGCAGGCAAATATATCCTTGTACAGAAAGGTAAGAAGCAGTACTTCCTCCTTATCGCCGAGTAAACCGGACCGGCACGGAAAATATACGCGCATGAGGCATCAGGCCTCGCACAGAGCGCACGGAGCACACAGAGAATGAACCGCAGTCCGAATCTGTCGGATTGAAAAACGGAATTCTCTGTGTGCTCCGTGCGTTTTTACTTCGTTGCCGGGTACCGCACGATTTTACGGCCTTTTTATTTGCACGGATTATATTTTTTTGCATATCTTTGACATTCCTTAGCCATTACGGCCATATGGAATGTAATTTTATTAACCATTAAACATATCGTATGAAAGTATTCTACCCGTTGATTACAACCGCGTTGCTTGTTGCCGGTGGCCTGCAATATGGCATGGCGCAAAACGTCACGTCGCTTCAACTTGCGGTAAGCACCAAGCCGACCGTTGCTGTAACCGAAGGGAAACTTGCTGTAGGAGGAACACGCACGCTCGTCACCATCGTCGAGCCTGCCGAAGCAGAGAGCCTGCCCGTCACATGGAGCGTTTCCGACCCGGCAATAGTGGCTCTTGACGCAAAGACCGCCGGTAAATTCCGCGGCATGGCTCCAGGCACTGCGGTGGTGACCGCCGAAGTAGGTGGTGTAGAGGCCTCATATACAGTGGCTGTATCGCAGAAGGATGCCAAAGTGGGTGACTTCTACTTCTCAAACAACACTTGGGAGTCGGCCGGAGGTATCGTTACGGGCAAGACATGCATAGGCATCGTATTCTATGTAGATCCCACGAACAAGCAGAGCGGAAAAATAGTGTCGCTTGACGAGGCAAAAGAGATGAAATGGTCTCCCGAGACATTGGAGCAGCCGGGAGCCGTCTCCGAATTTGACGGCATGGCCAACCTCGCCGCCATAAAGGGTGTCGCCGGCTGGCAGGAAAAGTTTGACGCCGAGGCGTGGTGCACGTCGAAAACCGATGGCGGCCTGCAATGGTATCTGCCTGCCATAGCGGAACTGCGCCAGCTTTTCGCCGCCACCTGCGGACTCACATGGGTGGAGTCGGGAGCCTCTGAGGGAACGAAAGAGATCAACGACTGGACTGAACTGAACGTGACCATGACTCCCTCCGACCCTGCCGACGACTCAGAAGGCAAAATCAACCCATATCCGTCGCAGCGTGCCGCGTTCAACAAGAAATTCACCAACATCGGCGCTACCGCGTTCAATGCCGACGGCACTACACGCTACTGGTCGTCGACTCAATATGCGACCGATTTCGCCATGATGCTATCATTCGAGGGCGGATTTCCTATGATATACCCCAAACAATACTTTTTTGACAACGTCCGCGCCATAGCCAAATTCCCGCTCGACCTGGGCACATCCGCGATCGAGAGTATCGCTGTAGGTGGCAACAGTTCGGAATTCTCCGTATTGTATAATCCGTCGACAGGCATTGCCGACATCCGTGCCGCCATCGGCATAACCTCGGTGCAGGTGTATTCACTCGCCGGTTCCATTACGGCAGTCAAGACAAACATCGACGGTGCTTCGGCCAAGGTCGACGTATCCGGGTTTATCCCTGGCACATATATCGTCATCGCCACGCTTTCCGACGGCAGCCGCCACTCGGCCAAAATCATGAAGAGATAATTCCATTACTACCCATATTTAAGAAAGGGGCGTACGAATCGTACGCCCCTTTCTTAAATATGGGTAGATTATTATCAATTGGCGGCCTTTACTTCGGTGGCCTTGGCACGTACGATCTTGCCGTCTTTGGCGCGTTCACGCCCAAAAGATTCTTTACCCTGGTTAGGCTTAGCACCCTGCTTCATTCCATGATGCATGCGTCCGGGAACTGCGGCACGCGGGCCTTGAGGAGCGGGAGTCATGTAGGCATTCTCCAGAAATATCACATACTGCTCCGGTGTCAGCACCTGCTTCACTCCGTCGAGGTATGCGCGACGGTCGGCCTTGCGGGCAGAGTCACGCTCCTCACGCATTTTGCGCTTCTCGGCCTTGGCTGCATCCTTTGTCTCGCGGGCCTTCGCGGTACGCTTTTCCATCTGAGCCTTCTGCAGATCCTGTATCTTGGATTTCTGGGCGTCGGTCAGAGTAATGCCTTCGAAGAGCATGGTGCAGCACTGTGCGGGTGCGCACTGCTGACGGAAATTGTCACATTTAGCCTCTACCGGACACTGCTGTTGAGGACATGCCTGATTGCGTGCCTTGGGGTTCTGTGCCGATGCCGAGAGGGTGAAAAGCGACGCGCAGAGCACCATCGCGCTTAATACTTTCTTGTTCATGAGAATTGTAATTTAGTCAGTTTTTATCGTTTTTACGCTTTATCTGACTATGATAACAACATGACGTTTACTTATGGCTATGGTTTTAACTCCAATTTAACATTTCCCCATCAATACGCTAATACTTGTATAAATTAATGGGCCAAGCATGCTCCATGCCATAGACATCACCATACACTACGTATTTCCCACAAAATCATTTTTGCGCTATCAGGAATGCATATTGACGGAAAATGGGTATATTTGCAAAACAATTATTCGACGACAGATTATGGAAAAAATCATACTCACAGGCGACCGTCCTACCGGCAAACTTCATCTCGGTCACTACGTAGGCTCTCTGCGACGCAGGGTAGAACTGCAGAACTCCGGGCTGTTTGACAAAATCTTCATCATGATTGCCGATGCACAGGCCCTTACCGACAACGCCGACAATCCGGAGAAGATACGCCGCAACCTCATCGAGGTGGCTCTCGACTACCTGTCGGTGGGCATTGACCCCGCCAAATCGACCATATTCGTGCAGACCGCCGTGCCCGAACTTACCGAGCTGGCTTTCTACTACATGAACCTAGTGAGTGTCAGCCGTGTGCAACGTAACCCCACGGTCAAAACCGAAATCAAGATGCGCGGCTTCGAAGGCGAATCCATTCCGATGGGCTTCTTCTCCTATCCCGTAAGTCAGGCATCGGACATCACGGCGTTCAAGGCCACCACAGTGCCCGTCGGCGACGACCAGGCCCCGATGATCGAGCTTACCCGCGAAATCGTCAACCGCTTCAACCACATATACGGCGAAGTGCTCGTGGAGCCTGAAATCATGCTACCGGACAACGCCGTCTGCCAGCGCCTTCCCGGCACCGACGGCAAAGCGAAGATGAGCAAATCGCTCGGCAACTGCATCTACCTTTCCGACACCCCAAAGGAAGTCAAGAAGAAAATCAACTCGATGTACACCGACCCGCTCCACCTCACCATCGACTCTCCGGGGCATCTCGAAGGCAACTGTCCCTTCATATACCTCGACGCATTCTCGCGTCCGGAGCATTTCGCCAAATACCTGCCCGAATATGCCTCACTCGACGAATTAAAAGAGCATTACACCAAGGGGGGCGTAGGCGACGGCACAGTGAAAAAGCTGCTCTACAACGTGATCGAGGAGGAACTCACTCCCATACGCGAACGCCGCAAGATGTGGGAGCAAGACATACCCGGCGTCTACGAAATCCTGCGCAAGGGATCGGAGAAAGCCCGCGAGACAGCCGCACAGACCCTCGACGAAGTGCGTGCAGCTATGAAGATCAACTACTTCACCGACAAGGCCCTCATCGAGGAGCAGGCGAAGGAGTTCCGCAAATAAAACAGCCAGAGCCAAGCAACAAGACCAATCATCAACTCTTTACACCAACAATAAAATGAAAAAAGGCACAATCCTCGTAACCGGGGGCACCGGCTACATCGGATCGCACACAGTGGTAGAACTGCAGCAGGCAGGCTACCCGGTGGTGATCATCGACAATCTCTCCAACTCCAACCGTGAAGTGCTCGACGGCATCGAGCGCATCACAGGCCAGCGTCCCGAATTCGTCGAGGCCGACTGCACCGACATGAAAGCCCTTGAAGCGCTTTTCGACAAGTACACCGACATCAAGGGCATAATCAACTTCGCAGCCAGCAAGGCCGTGGGCGAGTCGATGCAGAAACCCGTGCTATATTACCGCAACAACCTCAACACCCTGATGAACCTCCTCGACATCATGGCCGAGCGTGGAGTGAAAGGGATTGTGTTCTCTTCATCATGCACCGTCTATGGCGAGCCTGACGTGAACCCCGTGACCGAGCAGTCGCCTATCAAGAAGGCAACGTCGCCCTACGGCAATACAAAGCAGATTTCCGAAGAGATCATCACCGACGTGATCAACGCCGGAGCACCGTTCAAGAGCGTGATCCTGCGCTATTTCAACCCGGTAGGCGCACACCCGTCGGCTGAGATCGGCGAACTCCCCAACGGCGTGCCGCAGAACCTCATCCCCTACCTCACCCAGACAGCCATCGGCATCCGCAAGGAACTGAGCGTGTTCGGTAACGACTATAACACACGCGACGGCTACTGCATCCGCGACTTCATCGACGTGGTCGACCTCGCCAAGGCCCATGTGATTGCGGTTGAGCGCATGCTTGAGGACAAATCTGACGCAAAGATCGAAATCTTCAATCTCGGCACAGGCAACGGACTGAGCGTGATGGAACTGATTACCGCTTTCGAGCGCGCTACCGGTGTCAAAGTGCCTTACAAGATCGCACCACGCCGCGCCGGCGACATCGAGCAGGTATGGGCCAACCCGACCTACGCCAACGAGGTGCTCGGCTGGACGGCATCGACACCCATCGACGACACCATGCGCTCGGCATGGAAATGGCAGCAGCGCCTACGTGAGCGCGGCATAATGTAATCGCCGGCACACCACATAAACTATTATTCCACAGGTGCTTCTTCCGTATCGGAGGAAGCACTTTCCATTTATGCCCGAGAGCGCTGCATCACGATAAAACTCACCATCCGTGTGTTTGTTCATGTGATGGATTTTTCGTAAATTTGTATGCTCTAAAAGGGGCATGACACCCCATTGGGAGAAGGTGTCGATAAACAAAAAGTAAGAATAATGTCAGAACATAAAGAAGAAGAATACAGCGCCAGTAACATCCAGGTGCTTGAAGGCCTTGAGGCCGTAAGAAAACGTCCTGCCATGTATATCGGCGACATAAGCGCCAAGGGCCTCCACCATCTTGTGTATGAGGTGGTCGACAACTCCATCGACGAGGCTCTTGCCGGGTTCGCCAACCATATCGACGTGACCATTAACGCCGACAATTCCATAACCGTGGTCGACAATGGCCGCGGCATCCCTGTCGACATGCACGAAAAAGAGCACAAGAGCGCCCTTGAAGTGGTACTCACCGTGCTGCACGCCGGCGGCAAATTCGACAAAGGGAGCTACAAGGTATCGGGCGGACTCCACGGCGTGGGCGTGAGCTGCGTCAACGCGCTCTCGACATATCTGCGCGCCGAGGTGCACCGCAACGGCAAGGCCTACATGCAGGAATATTCCTGCGGAAAGCCGGTCACCGAACTTAAGGTAATCGGAGAAAGCTCCCACACCGGCACCAGCATCACTTTCAAGCCCGACGAAAGCATATTCACCGTCACGGTCTACGACTACAACACGCTGGCCAACCGCCTGCGAGACCTCGCGTTCCTGAACGCAGGAATCACCCTAACCCTCACCGACATGCGCAACATCGACGCCGAGGGCAATCCGCGCCGCGAGGTGTTCCACAGCGACCACGGTTTGGAGGACTTCGTGCGCTACATCGACTCAAGCAAGGAATCGCTCATCAACGACATAATACACCTCAACACCGAACGTCAGGGCGTGCCGGTGGAGGTGGCACTTACTTACAACACCACCTACAACGAAAACGTCTACTCTTTCGTCAACAACATCAACACCATCGAGGGAGGAACGCATCTCTCCGGCTTCCGACGCGGACTCACGGCCACACTCAAGAAGTATGCCGAGGATTCCAAGATGCTCGACAAGGTGAAAATCGAAATCGCCAGCGACGACTTCCGCGAGGGACTAACGGCTGTCGTATCGGTAAAGGTTCTCGAACCACAGTTCGAAGGCCAGACAAAGACCAAACTCGGCAACAGCGAAGTGACGGCAGCCGTGTCGCAGGCCGTCAGCGACGCCCTGCGCGACTACCTCGAAGAACATCCACGCCAGGCCAAGCTCATAGTCGACAAGGTGATTCTCGCCGCTACCGCACGCCACGCGGCCTACAACGCACGCAAGAACGTGCAGCGCAAATCGCCGCTCTGCGGAGGCGGCCTCCCCGGCAAGCTTGCCGACTGCTCCAGCCGCACAGCCGAGGACTGCGAACTGTTTATAGTCGAGGGTGACTCGGCAGGCGGAACAGCCAAGCAGGGCCGCGACCGTACATTCCAGGCAATCCTGCCGCTGCGAGGAAAAATCCTCAACGTGGAGAAGGCCATGGATCACAAGATTTTCGACAACCAGGAGATCACCAACCTGTTCCGTGCCATGCGAGTGACAATCGGCACAGCAGAGGACTCCAAAGAGGTGAATCTCGACAAGCTCGCTTACCACAAGATCATCATAATGACCGATGCCGATGTCGACGGCGCACACATAGCCACCCTCCTCATGACGTTCTTCTTCCGCCGCATGCGTCCCGTGATTGAGAACGGATACCTCTACCTCGCCACACCGCCGCTCTACAAGTGCACGAAAGGGAAGGTCGAGGAATACTGCTGGACCGACACACAGGTACAGAGCTTCATCGCCCGCAACGGCGACAAGACAAAGGTGATGCGCTACAAGGGTCTTGGAGAGATGAGCGCCCAGGAGCTTCGCGACACTACCATGTCGCGCGAAGGACGCCTTCTGAAGCAGGTCACCATCAACGACGCCGCCGAGGCCGACCGCATCTTCTCCATGCTCATGGGGGAGGACGTGGCTCCTCGCCGCGACTTCATCGAAGAAAACGCCAACTATGCCAATATCGACGCATAAGCACATATAGACCCCTTACGCGACGACGGGTGGCACACAACAACCGATGCCACTCGTCGCGTGTTATATACAGATACAACACTTACAATATACCCACACGACATGGCCAATTCAAGGAACGCCCGCAAAAATGCCTCCCGTGAACTTCACGAGATGATTGATGACTTCATAAGCAGACAGGGCAACAAGACTTTCAACTACAAGCAGGTGGCGCATGCGCTCGGTATGGGCACCAAGCCCCAGCAGAAAGCTGTGGCGATGCGCCTGGCGGAACTCGAGTTCGACGGCGTGCTCGTGGAAACCGCCCCCGGAAAATACCAGGCTCCCAGCCGAGGCACCGAGGCCATCGGCACATTCTCGCGCCGCAGCAACGGCAAGAACGGAGTGATAATCGACGGCGAGGAGGACAACCTGATCTTCGTGGCCGAACGCAACTCCATGCACGCGCTCAATGGCGACAGGGTGAAGGTACTAATAGCCGCCCACCGCAAAGGGCAGGAGGCGGAATGCAAGGTGCTCGAAATCATCGAGCCTAATGACCAGCAGTTCATAGGCACGCTCAACGTAGACCGCCACATGGCCACGCTCAACACCGACTCCAAGTTCCTGGCCAACGACATATTCATCCCCAAAGGCAAGCTCAAGGGCGGAAAGACCGGCGACAAGGCTATCGTGAGAATCACCGACTGGCCTGCCGACGACAAGAACCCTCGCGGCGAAGTAGTCGACATCCTTGGCAAGAATGGCGAGAACAATACCGAGATGCACGCCATACTTGCGGAATTCGGCCTGCCCTACCGATATCCGGAAAATGTCGACAAGGCGGCCAAGCGCATCGATGCCGGTATAACACCCGAAGTAATCGCCTCACGATGGGACATGCGCGACGTGACCACGTTCACCATCGACCCGCGCGACGCCAAGGACTTCGACGACGCACTTTCGATGCGCCGCCTTCCCGACGGCAAATACGAGGTCGGCGTACACATCGCCGACGTGACACACTACGTCACACCCGACACCATCATAGAGAAAGAAGCCCAGAAGAGGGCCACGTCGGTCTACCTCGTCGACCGCGTGGTGCCGATGCTCCCCGAACATCTTTCCAACGGCATCTGCTCCCTGCGTCCCGACGAAGAGAAGCTGACATTCAGCTGCGTGTTCGTGATGGATGACGACGCCAATGTGCTCTCCCACCGCATCGCGCGTACCGTCACCAAGTCAAACCGCCGCTTCACCTACGAGGAGGCCCAGGAAGTGATCGAGACAGGCAAAGGTGACTATGCCGAAGAGATCCTTGCCCTCGATCGCCTCGCCAAGATACTGCGCAAACGTCGCTACGACCTCGGTTCGGTAGAGTTCGACCGCGAAGAAGTGCGCTTTGAAATCGACAAGGACGGCCACCCCATCGATGTGTTCTTCAAGGAATCGAAGGACTCCAACAAACTGATCGAGGAGTTCATGCTGCTTGCCAATCGGACAGTCGCCGCCGAGATAGGTGTCCCCAAGGGGAAGAAAAAGCCCAAGGCGTTTGTCTACCGGATCCATGACAAGCCCGACGTGACACGCCTCACCGACCTTGCCGCCATCGCCCGCAACTTCGGCTACAAGATAAAGACATCCGGCACCGCCAAGGAGATCAACAAGTCAATCAACCGCATGCTGGCCGACGTGAAAGGGAAGGGTGAGGAAAACCTCCTTTCGGTACTCTCCATACGCGCCATGGCCAAGGCCATATATTCCACCGACAATATCGGCCACTACGGTCTCGGATTCGACTATTACACCCACTTCACCTCTCCCATACGACGCTATCCCGACATGATGGTGCATCGCCTGCTTGACAAATACCTCTCCGGTGGCCGTTCGGTCAATGCGGAGAAACTCGAGGAACAGTGCAAGCACTCGTCGCAAATGGAACAGCTCGCGGCCAACGCCGAACGCTCGTCGATAAAATACAAGCAGTGCGAATATCTGGCCGACCGCCTCGGCGAGATATACGACGGGGTGATTTCCGGAGTGACCGAATGGGGCCTCTACGTGGAACTTAACGAAAACAAGTGTGAAGGTCTCGTGCCTATCCGCGATCTTGCCGACGACTACTACGATTTCGACGAGAAGAACTACTGCCTGGTGGGACGCAAGACACATACACGCTACACACTCGGCGACCGCGTGCGCGTGCAGGTGGCACGTGCCAACATCGAGAAACGCATGGTCGACTTCGCCCTCCTCGACGACGAAGGCCGTCCCGTAGGCGAATATGCCAAAGGCAAGGATGTAAGCGTGAAAGAAGCATTGTCGGGACGTCCGAAATCGGGCCGAGGCTCAAAGCAGCGTCGCGGTGCTGACCGCACACGCCGTCGCCGCTGACATCCCATTGCATGGCAGATGGATTTCCATATTGGACTTCTACCGACGCACCACCCTGAAAACTCGCGGGGGCATTCCGGATCAATCCGGAATGCCCCCGTCAGCTTTTCTTTAAGATTGGATTAACACTCAGACGCTTAGTCCTCCTTATTCCTTTCCTTGGCTTTGTTTTTTGATTTTGTAGATGATGTCTCGAGGTCTTTTTCCTCGGCAAGCTCGATCACATTCTTGTCCCGGTCAAGCACACGATACTCCAGATAGGCGAGCGATTGATCGGGCATGATCTTAAATTTACCGCCAATCTCGAGTTTCCATCTTCGGGATAGCGATACAAGCCCCTTCTTCAGGTAGGCATCGACATAAGGATGCACATACATGATGAAATTGTTGATCTTGAGGTCATGCACCAGATATTCGAGCTTCTCTTTGAGAGTATCCGTAAAGAGCAATGACGGTTGCACTTCACCCTTTCCAAAGCATGAAGGGCATTTCTCGGCAGTCACCACGTCAAGAGCCGGACGCACACGCTGGCGCGTTATCTGCATCAGGCCGAACTTGCTGAGCGGCAAAATATTGTGTCGCGCCCTGTCGTTAGCCATCACTTCGCGCATATGGTCGTAGAGCGCCTGACGGTGCTCAGCCTTGTTCATGTCGATGAAGTCGATCACGATAATGCCTCCCATATCACGCAGACGCAACTGGCGGGCAATTTCGTCAGCCGCACGCAGATTCACTTCAAGAGCATTGCTCTCCTGGTCGTTGGCGGCGCGTGAACGGTTGCCTGAATTGACGTCTATCACATGCAGGGCCTCCGTATGCTCGATGATGATATACGCACCGGAGCGAAACGATACCGTCTTGCCAAAAGATGACTTGATCTGCTTGGTGACATTGAAATGGTCGAAAATCGGCTCGTCCTTTGCATAAAGCTTGACAATCTCCTGACGCTCGGGCGCAATGAGGCTGACATACTTTGAAATCTGGCTGAACGTCTCGGCATCATTCACATAGATGCTCTCGAACGAAGGGCTGAAAACGTCGCGCAACATCGAAACGATGCGGCTTTCCTCCTCAAAAACAAGGGTGGGAGGAGTCGAACGCTGTGCCGCGGCCACGGCATCCTCCCAACATTTCAGAAGGGTCTTAAGCTCATGGTTAAGCTCGGCCACACGCTTTCCCTCAGCCGACGTACGGACTATCACACCGAAATTCTTCGGCCGGATGCTCTCTACGAGCTGGCGCAGACGCACCTTCTCCTCGGTGGTCTTTATCTTCTGCGATATCGAAATCTTGTCGCTGAAAGGGATTAGTACGAGGAAGCGGCCCGTAAACGTGATTTCCGTGGTAAGACGTGGACCTTTCGAAGAGATAGGCTCTTTGACTATCTGCACCATAAGCAGCTGGTCCTTTTCAAGAGCGTCCGTCACAGACCCGTTCTTGTTTATGTCAGGGAGCAGCTTCATCCTCGACAGCGAAGGGAGATGCTTTTTATCATCAAAAGCCTGTTTGAGAAATTCGCGATACGACGCGAACTGTGAGCCAAGGTCAAGATAATGAAGAAAAGCGTCCTTATCATAGCCCACGTCGACAAATGCGGCATTGAGACCCGGCATAAGCTTTTTCACTTTTGCCAGGTATATATCGCCGACGGCATAGGCAATGTTGCGCGCCTCTTTCTGTAGAGAGACGAGCCGGTTGTCCTCGGTAAGCGCGATAGACACTTCCGATGGTTGAACGTCGATGAAGAGTTCGCTTTTCATTATCTGAACATCTCCGCCTTGATTAAATTGATGGCGGCATAGCGCGGTGGCGGAGTAAAACGCCGGCCGCCGTTACAAGGGTCATGGGGAACAGCGACTACATGATATACGCAGAGAACAAACGATGCCATGCGGCGATATGGAAATAATGCCGCTGAGGCAGCGTTTGCTCTCGTGTATATTCTCAAGAACCGCGTCAATGATTATTTCTTCTTGTGACGATTCTTTCTCAGACGCTTTTTACGCTTGTGAGTAGCCATCTTGTGGCCTTTTCTTTTCTTTCCGCTTGGCATCTCAATGCATTTTTGGAGTTAATAAAATATGTTTGTCTCGTAATGGAACCCACATCACGCGGCATAGGCTCCATGATATCTTCGTAGATTAATCTTATTTGACCTCTTCCATGAACACCTTGGCCGGCTTGAAAGCGGGAATCTTGTGCTCGGGGATGATGATCGTGGTGTTCTTGGAGATATTGCGGGCGGTCTTTTCAGAACGGACCTTCACGATGAAGCTGCCGAAGCCACGGAGATAAACATTCTCGCCATGAGCAAGAGAGTCCTTCACGATCTCCATAAACTTCTCGATTGTATCCAGGACAGCACCCTTCTCGATGCCGGTACTCTTGGATATTTCGTTAACGATGTCGGCTTTAGTCATTGTTTTGTATTGTTTAGAAAATATGATTTGAGTTATTGTGTAGCAAACAGTTAGAACGCCTATAAGGCCTTACGGACATTTGCAGGTGCAAATATCGCACTTTTTTTTGACATTGGAGACATGTGTGCTATATTTTTTTGAATAAAAAGCACACAAACACATACTTAGCATATTTGCGGACATCCCGCGAAACCCATTAAAGGGTAACCTCACCGCAGATGTTGCATTCAAGATATTTCCGTACGTCCTCGGCCGAGAGTCCGATGCCGAAGAGATACATCATCTTTGTTATGGCGGCTTCAGATGTCATGTCGTGGCCGGAAGTGACCCCGGCAGCCACGAGCCGGTCACCCGCCACATAGCGCTTGGTATGGACACCGCCATTGACACACTGGGTGACGTTCAGCAGCACTATACCCCTGTCCACGGCTTCCTTGATTGCACGGGTGAACCAACTGTAAGTCGGAGCGTTGCCGGCTCCGAACGTGCGCAACACGATACCCTTTATACCCGGTGTGTCGAGATGATGGCGAAGTATCTCCTCGGTCATGCCCGGATGGAGGTCGACAAACATCACATTGGTGTCCATCGCATAGCGCACTTTCAACGGACGCTTTATGCGCGCCCTCATCAGCGACTCCTCGTTGAAATGGATGCCGAGGCCGATCTTGGCAAGCGAAGGATAGTTGTTTGACTTGAATGCGTTGAAGTTGTCGGCGCTCATCTTGGTAGAGCGGTTTCCTCGCCACAGATAGTTTTCAAACAATATCGCCACCTCCTGTACCATAGGCTCGCCATTGACATCCGTAGCGGCTGCTATCTGCAACGCCGTGATCAGATTCTCTTCACCGTCGGTACGCACCTCACCGATAGGGAGCTGCGATCCGGTGATGATTACCGGCTTGTGGAGGTTCTCGAGCATGAACGAGAGAGCCGAGGCGGTATAAGCCATCGTGTCGGTGCCATGAAGCACCACGAAACCGTCGAAACGGTCGAAATTCTCTTCAATGGCCCGGGCCATTTCCACCCACCGGTCGGGATTCATATCAGAGGAGTCGATCGGAGGATTAAACTGGATGTTCTCAATCGTATAATCCAGCATCTTGATCTTCGGGACATTATCTATCAGATGGTCGAAATCGAACGGCTGCAGGGTGTGGGTCTGCGGATTTTCGATCATTCCGATTGTACCGCCGGTGTAGATTATGAGGATATTGGGCTTGTTCATGATGACGAGGAGCGGATATTTTGAAGCACGTTCGACGATACCTTATTTAATCTGTACGCCGGGAACCACCGGAGCTGAGGGGGATATTACCACCAGCGAGCCGTCGGGCTGCTCGGCAGAAAGTATCATACCCTCGCTGACTATACCGCGCAGCTTGCGCGGTGGGAGATTGGCGATAAAGCACACCTGCTTGCCTACGAGATCCTCGGGGTTGTAATAACGGGCGATTCCGCTCACTATCGTGCGCTTCTTCATGCCATCGTCGATAAGGAACTGCAACAACTTGTCGGCCTTGGGAACCTTGACACATTCGAGCACCGTGCCTACGCGGAGATCGGCTTTCATGAACGTGTCGAAATCAACATCGGCGGCCTGCGGCGCGGGAGTCCATGCGTTGAGCTTGTTCTGCTCCTTTATCTCGGCAAGGCGGTCGACCTGAGCCTGTATCGTGGCGTCCTCGATTTTCTCAAAAAGGAGTTCCGGAGCGGCCAGATGCCTTCCGGCGGGAATCATGTCGAGCGATCCGAGCATGTTCCAGCCCACATTCTCCATGCCGAGCATGCGGCGCAGACGCTCGCTCATGAACGGCATGAACGGCTCGGCGGCAATTGCTATGTTGGCACACAGCTGCAGGGCAACATTGAGTATGGCACCCGTAAGGGGCATGTCGGTCTTGGCCACCTTCCACGGCTCCATATCCTGCAAGTAGCGGTTGCCTATGCGGGCAATCTCCATCATTGACTTGAGGGCATCGCGGAAATGGAACGTGTCGAGAGCGGCAGTAAGGTCGGCCACGGCCTTGGAAAGCTCCGGGGCAAGGGCTGCACGGCCTGCGTCGACATCGGCGGGGATAGAGGGCACAATGCCGTCAAAATACTTATGCGTCAGCACCATCGCGCGATTGACGAAGTTGCCGAGAATGGCCACAAGCTCGCTGTTGTTACGTGCCTGGAAGTCGCGCCATGTGAAGTCATTGTCCTTGGTCTCGGGAGCGTTGGCGGTGAGCACGTAACGGAGCACGTCCTGCTTGCCGGGAAAGTCGCGCAGATACTCATGAAGCCATACGGCCCAGTTGCGCGAAGTGGATATCTTGTCACCCTCGAGATTGAGGAATTCGTTGGCTGGCACGTTGTCGGGGAGCTGGAAACCGTCGCCATAAGCCATCAGCATGGCAGGGAACACGATACAATGGAACACAATGTTGTCCTTGCCGATGAAGTTGATTATGCGAGTCTCCGAATCCTTCCAATATTTTTCCCAACTGTCGGGAAGCAGTTCCTTGGTATTGGAGATATAGCCGATCGGAGCGTCAAACCACACATAGAGCACCTTTCCCTCTGCGCCTTCCACAGGCACCGGAATGCCCCAGTCGAGGTCGCGGCTCACGGCACGGGGCTTAAGCCCGAGGTCGAGCCACGATTTGCACTGCCCGTAGACATTGGTTTTCCACTCCTTGTGGCCTTCGAGTATCCATTCGCGGAGCTTCCCTTCCCAACGGTCGAGAGGGAGATACCAGTGATGTGTGTCGCGCAGCTCGGGAACCGCACCTGTGATGGCGCTCTTGGGGTCGATCAGCTCGTCGGGACTTAACGATGTCCCGCACGCCTCACACTGGTCGCCGTAGGCACGCTCGTTGCCGCAATGGGGGCACTTGCCGGTCACGTAACGGTCGGCCAGGAACTGTCCGGCTTCGGGGTCGTAGAGCTGCTTCGAAGTCTGCTCCACAAATTGTCCGTTGTCATAGAGTCGACGGAAAAACTCGCTCGCCGTGGCTGAATGCGTCGCTGAAGTAGTCCGTGAATACACATCGAACGATATGCCAAGTTCCTCAAACGAGTCCTTGATAATCTTGTGGTAGCGGTCGACGATATCTTGCGGAGTGACACCCTCGCGGCGCGCCTTTATGGTGATGGGCACACCATGCTCGTCGCTTCCTCCGACCATCACCACGTCGTCGCCGCGAAGGCGAAGGTAACGGGCATAGATGTCGGCAGGCACGTAGACACCGGCAAGATGACCGATGTGCACAGGGCCGTTGGCGTAGGGAAGAGCGGTAGTGATAAGTGTGCGTTTATATTCCTTTTGCATCGCGTATTTCGTTTATGTCTGCAAAGTTACCCATTTCCCTCCTAAAAAACAAATGCCCCGACCGCCATATGATTCCATCCCCGGCAAAGCTTTGGATGACCGGTCGGGATGAAGCCCGACTCACATATGGAGCAATCCCGTTATATCATCAACCGTCAATGTCACTAAGGTCGAAATACATCAACCGAGTCCGTTGTCCATCATCTTCCGAACTTAAAAATGCGAAATCATTCTTAAGATAAAAAGGGATTGCCTGCGAATATGCATCTACCGTTAAGAAACGACATCCAGATTTATTGTCAGTGACAAACATAGTGCCGACAAAGTCAATAAGGAATGTCCCGATTTGCTGTCCTTGAATAGTTTTATCTATACCTAACCGACAGATTTTTATCGCAGGATAACTCCTCAACCGTTTTTCGTTGACAAATTTATGCTTCCTGAAACAATTGAAATCAGTACTTGTAGGAAAATCCTTTATCGAAATGCGATCGTTGGCCACACTAAAATAAGCGACAATCTTACCGCTATCTTTATTTTCGAGAACGTAAGTCATTGCCAACAATGCCCTCCTATACAAAGGAGCATCATTAATTATGAAATCATTCAAATAATCGTCGCCACAATCGAACTCGGTTATAGCATCATCCAGTCCGAGCTTACGTATCTCATAGTCGGCCAATATTTCTTCAGCTCACATAAAAGGCTTATTTGTCCACAAAAATACTCATGGCTAACTTATAGTTAGCCAACCTTCTACGTTTCTTTTCAGCTGATTCCACCCGAGTCTCGTTCATGCGTTCAACGAACCGACGGGCATCCTCACCCTCCAATATCGGGGTTTCTTTTATTGGTCGTGCCATATTTTTTTCGCTTTTCAACCACAAATATACAACAAATTTCGAACACATTAATCCAAACACCCCTCTAATTTATCAATTACAAAGTCGATTAGGGTATATAAGCGGTGGGGGCATGTCATGGCGGCCGAAGCCGGCACATGACATGCCCCCACGCAAAAGGTACGGAAAGTTTCCGTCAGGGAGATGTTCAGAGCATTATACGGTAGGTGCGCCCATTGACGAGGAGCACGTAGACCTTACCGGCTGCAAGACCGGAAGCGGCAACCACGTCGGCAGAGCGCGAGAGCGGACAAGAGCGTCCGGCCACATCGTAGAGCGCTACCTGATCGGCGGCACCCACGCCATGGACAGTGATGGCGCCATTAGACGAGACTATGCGCAGCTCCTCCGATATATTCTCAACGATGCCGCTTGTCGAAACAGTGAAGCTCACCACAGCCATCTCGGAAACAGCCGATGCAAACACCGACTTGACGCCTGCGGTATGCTCTCCGGCCGTAAGGCCTTCAAGCAGCCACTCATTGGCCTGAGTCTCGCCCTTCTTCACACCATCGAGATAGACCTCGTAACGAACGGGGGCACCGGCCACTCGCTGCGGCATCTTGGCGGTCACGCCCGGAATGCTCTCTGCCGGACCGATATAGATGTCGTCGATGGCTCCGGCCTTGAAGGCGGATCCGTAATTTATGGCCACGTACTTGGTCCCGGCGGGAATGTTGACGGTAGGATTGATCCATTTGTCGTCAGGCACAGCCACATTATCAGTCCACACGAAGTCATCGAGGCTGTTGCTTGTGGATGAATAGCCTACACGATAGTAGTCGTTACGTGTCCAATAAGTATGTGCCCAGAAATTCACAACGAAATCACCCTTGAAGTTTAGTTCCGGCGATACGATGTAATCATCGGCAGGAGCCTTGTCGTTGTACGAAGGCATCGATACGATGACACGCTCACCGGAATGAGCTGACGTATATCTCGGGTTATCACTTGTGGCATCATTGAGCACCACGAATGCTGCCGCATCGATACCCGGATAACGGGTGTTCTGGATACCTACGTCATCGATACCGTCGGCATCTATATATGTCCAGCCGATTTCGCCCGAAGGATGTACGGTAAAGTCTGCATAGCTCTCGAAGTCGTCAAAGATGAATTCCTTGAAGTTCCAGCGGAGCAGACGTGAAGTATCGTCACCGGTCTCGTCGGCCACGATGTTGAACGGCATCGAAACATTCTCCGTCAAGGTGTATGTCGCAGTGAAGTCGGTATCCCCATTGACCGTCAGTTCCTCCGAAAGAGCTGCAAAGCCTTCGCAAGTGACGGTAAGCAGATATGTGCCTTCCCACACGTTGTCGAAATGCACGTTGCCATCGCTGTCTGCCACTGCATTGTAGCTGTGCACACCATCTTTCTCCACGAGCAGCGCAGCCGCGCCCGCAGCGCTCTCACCCGGGGCATTGGTGAGCAATGTCAGATCGACGGGCGACGTAAGCTGACGTGGAACGACATTGGAAAATACCGGATAAGAAAGTTCATCACCGGTGTAAAGGGCCTTTACTGCATAGCGATAGAGACCTTTGGCGGCTGTGCTCCATGAATCGTCTGTATAAGAAGCCTCGGCAACCGGGGCAGAGGTGAGCTGCACCCAGTCGGCCTGAGTGGTTTCAGACCCGTCGGGAATACGCCATACATGATAGCCGACAACAGGAGCGGCGGCATCGGCGCTACGCGACACTTTGCGTGGCGCGCCCATCAGGCGGCCCACGGCACGCAGACAGAAATTGTACATAAACAGAGGCCCGCTGCCGTCATTCATCTGCCAGTGGAACGGCGTCTCTGCCGAAGTATAATCATAGGAGAGCCACATCTTGTCGCTCTTCACCGGATAAGCCTCGTTGCGCGAGCCGTCGGTCTGTCCGTCAAAATATAGGCGCGAATCGCCGCGCAAAGCGAAGAGCGCACCTCTCGGAGCCACAACGGGATGGGAGAACGTGACATCCACCCAGTTCCAACTGTCACCCTTGACGGTCTGCTCGTAGAGGATGTCGGTGGTCGGTTCGCCATTCTCGTCGAGATCAAACACCACGATGCCTATATCCTTGTAATTGTCGGCCTTGAAACTCATGCCGGTGTACACTCCGGGAGTGTCGTAAGCGACGCCGGTCACGGTATTGTAGCTGATATTCGGGCTCATCGAATAGCTGTTGATCATGCCCGACTGGCCGTCGTCATAGCGCATTGTCTCCTCCTTGTCGACAGGAGCCTCCCAAGTCAGGTCGACCTTCTGCCGGTCATAGACATGCTTCACAGCAGCCGGTGCGGTAAGCTTCTCCTGCAGTACAATGTCACCCACATTCACCGGTTCGGCGGTAATCCCCTTGACCGAGACTACGCCGGGAAGATAATTCAGGGCATGTGCCTCTACTGAATAATCGCCGGTGACATACACGCCTTCCACGGTAAAGCTGCCGTCGGCAGCGGTAACGGCGGTATAATCCTTATAGCCGTTGACATATATCGAGGCATCTCCCATGGGCTTGCCTGTGGCATACTTGACCACACCGCTCACCGTGGTGACGGGTATATTCTTCAATGTGAGCGACTGGTGCTTGTCCTCATTGGCGGCGAATGTGAGGGAAACCTTTTCGGTGATATGGCCGTACTTCTCCACGGTCACATCATATGTGCCCGGATCGATCTCGATAATGGAGGTTTTTCCTTCCGCATCAGTGGTGTATTTGTCACCGTCGACACCGAAAGTCACGGTAGCACCCTCGACAGGCTTGTTGTCGGCATCGACAACAGTAAGGGCCAGACGTGCCGCATGGTTCTCTTCGACCTTAACATTGCCGAAATAAAGCGCAGGATAGCCCTTGGCCCATTTAGCATGCAGGCCGATATGGTACGTGCCGCTCTCGGCAACCTCGGGAAGATACACGATGGAGCGTGTGGGATACATACCTTCTGGCGAGCCCGAATAAAGTTCCTTGTCAAGAGCCTCGGGAGAGGCGTCGACACCCATGGCCAGAGTATAGGATGGAGGATAGGTCATGTTCATCGCGCCGGCATCGTAGGCTATCTTGTATTCCTTGCCTGCCTCAAGCTTAAGGGCGGGAGAAATCAGCCATTCGTCGCACTCATATGAGAATGTACTGCGGGCGAGCATGGCCGGATTGCCGTAGTTCGACGCATACTGCCAGGAATATCCGTCAGCGTTCACATCGACCGATGTCCACAGGACGAGATCCTGCGGCTGAGTAAACGAGCATATGTAGGGCAGAGTCATCCCCTCGCCTACCGCAACCATATCGGAAATACCGGGTTGGCCCTCCTTGCCGCCAACGACAGCCGTTACCATATACTGGTAGGCGTTCATTTCAGCGACTTCATCGGTCACCGTCGTGGCAGAGATGCCCTTTGCCACCTCTTTGCCGTCAGGATTGCGCACAACATTGTAGGTCACGCCGGCTGCGTCGATCCAGCCACCGTTGGCGCCTGTCACCACGGCATCCCATGAAACGACTGCTTTGTTGCCTTCGGATGTCACGGCAACCCCTACAGGAACGGCCGGAGTGTCGACACCGACATACATCTTGCAGTTGGCAGGTACGCCCTCGCCTATCTCATTGATGAATATCACCTTGAAAAGATGCATTCCCTGCTCCACCACGGCATTGACAGAGACTGACGTACCCGGCGCGACGCTCTCAAACGGAATGTCGAGCACTGTCTCGTCGCACATTATCTTCCAGCCCGACACGGAAGCAAGCTCCTTGCCGTCGGCAGTGGCGACGGGTACGGTAAACGTCAGTTCCACGTTGCCGTCGTGGGAATGGTTATCCACACTGAATCCGGAAGCTGCGCCCGGAGTGCCGTCAGGAGCAAGACTGAACGGTATGTACATGCCCGTAATCTCACCGTTCTTGCCGATAGGTGTCAACGCCGAGCATGCGCCGGTTGACACGTTCACTTCATATATGTAGGCATCATATTGGGAAGTCCCGGCCCAATAAAGCTTGCCGGTCTTACGGTCAAACTCCATCGACTGCATGTAGTCGGCCATCGAGGCCACCTGCCCTACTGTAGAAAGGCGGCGGCCGTCGTCAAGGCTATAAAGATAATACGTCATGGTAGTACCACGGCCTATCAGATATATGTCACCCTCGTAATTGGCAGCGATACCGATCATCCACATCATAGGCATCTCTACATAGGTCGAGACAACGCTGCCATCCGACGGATTGACTTCCACGACACTTGAAGAGTTCCCGCTATGGTGATACAGACCGAGCAACTTTCCGCGTGTATAGTCGTAGGTGAGATCTACATACAAGGGCGCACCCTCTCCGAAATCGGCGAGCTTTGTAAACGTTCCGGTGGCAAGATCCACCTTGTTCCATGCCTTAGGGATTGCGGGTGAACCGGTCGTATAGGTGGCGGCATAGTAGGCGTCGGCACCCATAGCTCCGGCAGACACATCTTCACTTTTGGCGACAAGAGTCGGCGACGATGCGCTTGTGACCGGGAACGTATAGAGTCCCACGTCACGTCCGCTGTCATCGCTTATCAGGAATCCGTAGGCTGACGGGGCTGTGGATTCCGTTTCGGATACCGAAAGTTCCCCTACTGCCCATGCGGTGCCCAACAATGCGACTCCGGCGATAGACAAAAGATACTTCTTCATCATTGAATTGATTCGATTGGTTAATAGATTGAAAACGCAAAATTACAGATATAGTGCCATTTATGCAACCAAAGGAAAGGAAATCGGCCATGACGCATGCGTCATGGCCGATTTCCTTATAAAAACATGTCAGATTGACTATGACATGGATTTCTTATTCCGATTTCGGATGATGGAATCGGAGCACCTGACAGGTGCGTGCCGGCAGATAAAGCTTGAGCCAGCCTTTATGGTCGGGAGCATAGAGCGGGTCGGGCTGTGTGAAGTGATGTACACCCTCGTCGATATTGCCGAAACCTCCGAAATCCTTGTTGTCAGAAGAAAGTATCACTTCATATTCACCCTCGGGCGCGAGGAATCCATAGCCTTCATAGGACTTGAATGGTGCCCAGTTGAACACGAACACAAGATCACCGCGCTTAAACGCGAGCACCTGGTCGTCGTCCTTGTCCCACAGTTTCTCTACCGGGAGCGCCTGGAAGTCGTAGACGTCGCCCACAAGCCCGATCATTGCATTGTCGAAAGCGTTAAGCTCGCAATAGCGCAACTCTTTGCGGTCGACAAGATCCCACTGGCGGCGTGCATACTTGTAACTCCATCCGTTGCCTTCGCGCGGGAAGTCAATCCACTCGGGATGGCCGAACTCGTTGCCCATGAAGTTGAGGTAGCCGCCGTTGATGGTGGCGAGAGTTACAAGACGTATCATCTTGTGCAGGGCGATGCCACGGTTGACAGCTGCATTGTCGTCCCCCTTGGTCATGTGCCAGTACATCTGGTCGTCGATCAGCCGGAATATCACCGTCTTGTCGCCCACAAGGGCCTGGTCGTGGCTTTCGACGTAGGATATAGTCTTTTCATCGGGGCGTCGGTTGGTAAGTTCCCAATAGATCGAGGTAGGATGCCAATCCTCGTCCTTCTTCTCCTTGAGTGTCTTTATCCAATAGTCGGGAATGCCCATGGCCATACGGTAATCGAATCCTATGCCGCCGCTCTTTATCGGGGATGCCAGTCCGGGCATGCCGCTCATCTCCTCGGCTATAGTGATGGCACGCCGGTTCACCTCGTGGATGAGTTTGTTGGCAAGCGTAAGATAGACGATGGCGTTCGTGTCCTGGCCGCCGTCGTAGTAGTCGGCATATGAGCCGAACGCCTTGCCGAGTCCGTGGTCGTAGTAGAGCATAGAGGTCACCCCGTCGAAACGGAAACCGTCGAAACGGAACTCCTCAAGCCAATATTTGCAGTTGGAGAGCAGAAAATGCAACACCTGATTTTTGCCATAGTCGAAGCATAGCGAATCCCACGCGGAATGCTCGCGGCGATGGTCGCCGTAGAAGTAGAGGTCCGGTGACCCGTCGAGACGGCCAAGACCCTCGACCTCGTTTTTAACGGCATGGGAATGCACGATATCCATTATGACGGCTATACCCTTCTGGTGGGCAGCATCGATAAGAGCCTTTAGATCCTCGGGAGTGCCGAAGCGCGACGACGGTGCATAGAACGAGCTGACATGGTAGCCGAACGAGCCATAGTAGGGATGCTCCTGTATGGCCATTATCTGTATGGCGTTGTAGCCGTCAGCGGCAATACGCGGAAGTACGTTCTCGCGAAACTCGTTGTATGTGCCCACACCCTCACGATCCTGAGCCATACCGATATGGCACTCGTAAATCAGCAGCGGTTTCGTGTCAGGAACGAATTTCTTCACGGCCCATTTGTAGGGCTTCTCCGGACACCATACCTGAGCGGAGAATATATGTGTCTGCTCATCCTGCACCACACGGTTGGCATATGCCGGTATGCGCTCTCCGCATGCGCCCTCCCAGCAGACATACATCTTATAAAGGTCGCCGTTGTGAAGCGCCTCGGCGGGGAGTTTTATCTCCCATACGCCATCGGAGGCGGCAATACGGCGCAGGGCATACTTACGCATTACTTTCCACTTGGAGAAGTCGCCGATAAGGTTGATTGAGGTGGCGTGAGGCGCCCATTCGCGGAACACCCATCCGGTGTCGGTACGGTGTAGCCCGAAATAATTGTAGGCATTGGCGAAAGCCTTCAGCGAACCGGCATCGGCCGTGAGTTCCTTCTCCTTGTTGATCGCATCCTGATGGCGACCTTCGATGGCAGCCGAATACGGCTCAAGCCAAGGGTCGTTTTTGATGATGGCAAGTTGTCCCATGGTGAATTATGTTGATTATTGGATTTTTATTCTCGTTTGATTATTAGCAGATAACGCCTTCATGACGTTTATGGCTGGATTAGCACGTCTCAAAAGCGGTAACTTACTCCAACCAGACCTGTCAAGCCTTTGTTGGGTATGCCGTAGACCATCTGCCAGTCGCGGTTGAGCAGATTCTCGAAGCTGCCCCACACATTGAACCGGTCGGAAAAGCGCCATGTGGCACTGAGGTCGAGCGATGCGGCGTTGCCGAGTGATATACGGGTATGTTCATATGGCAGGAACAGGTCGGGCGACGCGGGAAGCACGCTGTAGGTGCAACGCCCCGAACGGACGGTATAACCCACCGACACGTCGAGCGGCTTCAGTGGATGCACTTCGAGAGCGGCGCGCAGTACCGATTTTGCTCGGTCAACGGCATTGATGTTGCCTTTATCGAACTCCTGCGGAGCACCCTCCCAGCTGACGCGCACAGACGCAAGGTCGCGGTAGACATAGTTGAACGCAGCACCGTAATGCACGTCTGTGAACCCATCAATCGGCATGCATGAACCCATGAAAATATTCCCTGTAACCTCGGATGTAAAGGATGCATAATAGTACATTCCGGGAAAGACCACCGGAGAGAAATATGAATTCACACGCGCTGTTCCACCCCACAGCTCTATAGATGCACCCTTGAACGGGCCGATTATCATTCCACCTTCCACTCGCCATTTGTCCCACATCGGGCCGGCCACTTGGTTGGGATTGATGTAACGGTTGCGGTCATAGCGAGAGCCGAGAGTCTGCATGTCGACACGGCGGTCGTTGAGCTGCGCCCACATGCCGAACGAGCTCGATGGCGTCCAGTCGATGTGTAAATCGGGGCGCACACGGTTGCTTCCTCGGTCGCCTCCCGCAATCTGTACACCGACTCCGGCTTTCACCGTGAGGTTCTCATCCTTCCAACGAAGATACGGGTGCGCCTCGGTCATGCTGTAGCTGATATTATCATGATTGACGAAATGGACCTTGTCAACGGAATCTTCCACCGGCTGTAGCTCAAATGCATCAGCATGAGTGGATGCCGTGATGATATGCCAGCCCCAATTTGAAGTAAATTTTGTCGTATTGAAATCTACATCAGCCCCTACCGCAAAAGCATCGGAGAGAGCATACGCGCCCCCAAGTGCCAATGATAGCGTATTGTTTTTCTCAGCCTTGAGCGACTTGTCATTCCCGACAGGCTTTGAGAAACCGAAGTAGTCGTAACCTATGCCTACAGAATAATCGAACGCACCGAGCTGCGAGTGCCAATCAAGGCCGACATCAACGCGGTTGACATTTTGCGTGAAGCCCTTCGCGTCCAATGACGGGAAGTTGAACGAGGAGAATCCGTATGAAGCACGCCCCGAGATAGTGCCGACGCCGGCGAACTTGTGCGAGCCATCAAGGCCGACACGCACATCCTGCGTGTCGTAGGAAATCTTTTTCTCAGCATATGGAGGTGTACGCTTCACATTGCTGCCGTCATATTGCAGCCATGCCCCAAAGTCAGTATCCTCCGTGCGCACAATCCTGTATCCCGCCGACAGTCCGGCCTGAAAGGTGGGGAAATAGCCGGCCATCACGTAGCCGCGATAGGGCGAAGGAGTAATCGATGAAGCATATGCTGCCGGTGGAAGCGTGGCGATAGTCGAAGGCACGGAGGCCGTGACACCACGGTCTGTCCACTTGAGCGAAGCACGTTCGATGGCGGGAAGCACGAGCTTCGGGGTCATTATCATTCTTGATGCCTCGCGCTCCTGCGGGACGACATCCTTGTCGACGGTAATCTCCTTCGACAAAGTCTGTCCCGACGCGGTCAGTGCCGCCAAAGCTGCGAGTAAAGTATATGGTCTTATTGTTGACATATGGCAAAGATACGAATAAGTCGAGTGCAAAGCCAAATTTATTTGAGCTTTGCCGAGCGTGAGTATCTACGGCGACTGCCAAAGATACGAATAAGTCGAGAGAAAAGGACAATATCGCTTGTACTTTTCCGAGCGTGAGTATCCTTTTTACAATATCACAGCGACTTCTTTGAAAGCATACGTGCGCAGAGGTGACCCGTCGGAGGGCGCGAGAGTCATCATCCCGTCAGGGGCTATGCTATGGATGGACGCGCGAAATACATCGCCGGTAGCGCTGTCGCGATAGGTGAGTCCGCTTCGCCCCCAAAGCAACTCCATGTAGCGTGCATGACGGTCGGCGGCAGGGAGTGAAAACTCATGCATTATGGCCGACACCGTATCTTCAAGCACTCCGTCGAGCTGGAAAGAGTGCCCTGCAATCTGGGCCATCGACACAGGATTCGGTGCATCGCTGCGCCACTCCGTCTGGTTTACATTGATACCTATACCGGCGATACTGCGGCGTATCTCGCTCCCCAACAGCGAGTTTTCAATGAGTATCCCGCATATCTTACGGTTGCCGGCATATATGTCGTTTGGCCACTTTATGCGGACTTCCGAGTCGGGGAGATGCCTCTGCAAAGTGGAGGCGATGCCAAGAGCCACCGCCTCCGACAAGCCGAACTGCTTGTCGGCACGTATTCCTTCGGGACGCAGAAGGAGGGAAAATGTGAGGTTGGCGCCCGGCTCTGCCTCCCACGAGTTGCCGCGCTGCCCGCGACCTGCAGTCTGCTCACGTGCTATGACTACCGCACCATGAGGGAGAGCGTCAGTCACCGTGGCCAGATACGAGCTGGTGGATGGTACTGAATCGAGCCTTACAATATGCGTTATCGCTGATGACATGATGCAACATTTACCGGCTGTACGAAAAGATAGGCGGCCATGGCTATTATGGCGATACCGACCGCCACATAGAATATGCGTGCATGCCTGCGACGCATCCTGCCGGTGAGGATGCGGGCATTGAGACTCGCATAAAACCACGGCCAACCCGCCACTCCTGCCGCCACGGAAAACACCCCGACAGCGGCAAAGATGATGACGAGGAGCATCTTGGCTGCTTCAACCGACATACGGTGATTATTCGTCGGGAACGGTCACCGTGAGCATACGCGAGCCGTCGGGCTGTTCGGCGATATCGACTGTAACGGTGTCGTCCGGAAGTATGTCGGCGATCCTGTCGGGCCACTCTATGAAGCAGAGCGCTCCGGAGTCGAGATAGTCCTCGACACCTATGTCAAACGCCTCCTCCAGGTTCTCAAGGCGGTAAAGGTCGAAATGGTAGATGAGTTCAGCAGTGGTCGACGAGCGGTATTCGTTGATGATGGCGAAAGACGGGGAACTCGTAGGATCGTCGTCAACGCCGAGCGCACGCGACAGAGCGTTGATGAATGTGGTCTTGCCGGCGCCCATCTCGCCGTTGAATGCGAACACGGTATGGTCACCCATGAGGTCGATGAACTTCTCGGCAACGCTGTCGATGTCTGCAAGCGAAGGTATTGTAAGTGCTGTTGTCATTTCGTGTATATAATCGTATTGAGGAATATTATTTCTTGGGGGTAAGTGTGATTATCGGCACTATCATCTCCTCCAGGGATATGCCGCCATGTTGGAAAGTACCGGTATAGTACTGCACATAGTAATTGTAGTTGTTGGGATAGGCGAAGAAGTCGCGTCCTCCGGCGAAGATGTATGTCGAAGAAACATTGGGAGATGGCAATCCGAACTTCTCCGGACGCTTGATTTCGTAGACCTGCCGGGGATTATAGTTGAGGTTCTTCCCAACCTTGTAACGGAGATTGGTGTTGGTATTCTTGTCGCCGACCACCTTCACCGGGGTATCGACCTGTATGGTGCCATGGTCGGTAGTGAGCACAATGCGGTAGCCTGACTCGGCGATACGCCGGAAAAGGTCGATGGCCGACGAATGGCGGAACCATGTCTCGGTCAGCGAACGGTAGGCGGCATTGTTGGCGGCAAGCTCGCGTATCATCTTCGATTCGGTACGTGCGTGCGACAGCATGTCGATAAAGTTGAGCACGACGACGTTGAGGTCGTTGACGGCGAGATTGGAAAATTCCCTTATCAGGCGTTCGTTGCCGGTGGAATCATTGACCTTGTTATAGGAGAACTTGACACGCCGGCGATAGCGCTCGAACTGCGTGGCGATAAGTGGCGACTCGTTGAGATTCTTCCCCTCCTCGCTGTCCTCGTCGACCCACAGTTCCGGGAACATGCGCTCTATCTGCAAAGGCATAAGTCCGGAGAATATGGCGTTGCGCGCATATTGCGTGGCCGTGGGGAGGATGGAAGTGTAGAGCTGTTCGTCGAAGTTGAACATGTCGGCCAGCAACGGCTTGATGGTGCGCCATTGGTCGAGACGGAAATTGTCGATGAGTATGAAAAACACCTTCTCGCCATTGTCGAGCAACGGGAAAATCTTCTCTTTGAATATCGCCGGACTCATAAGCGGACGGTCGTCGGTGGTGACCCACGTCTCATAGTTCTTGCGCACGAACTTATTGAAGGCGGCATTTGCCTCCTGCTTCTGCATCATCAGCATCTCCTCCATGCCACTGTCGGGGGCGGCAGCAAGCTCCATCTCCCAGTAGACGAGCTTACCGTAAAGTTGCTGCCAGTCGCCGATAGTGCGGCAGTCACCTATCAGCTGCGACAATTCGGTAAACTGTTGGCGGTAGCCTGTAGCCGTGGTCTCGGTGACAAGCCGCTCTGAGTGGAGGTTCTTCTTTATCGACAGGAGTATCTGTGTAGGGTTGACCGGCTTTATCAGATAATCGGATATCTTGCTGCCGATGGCCTGGTTCATTATGTTCTCCTCCTCGCTCTTGGTAATCATTATCACCGGCACATGGGGGGCCGACTGCTTGATGAGCATGAGCGTCTCAAGGCCGGTAAGCCCGGGCATGTTCTCGTCGAGGATTATCAGGTCGAACGGGCGCGAAGCCACCAGGTCGAGCGCGTCGCGCCCGTTGTTGACGGTGGTCACGTCGTAACCCTTGCTTTTCAGGAAAAGTATGTGGGGCTTCAGGAGATCTATCTCGTCATCGGCCCAAAGTATGGAGTCTGGCATATCTGTTCGGTTTATTCTGAAGCAGGTTCGGAGGCGGGATGCATTTCATATTCGGACGATGCCGATTCGGATGGGACGTCATCTTCCGGCTGCACCTCCGGATCGGCAGACGGATCGGCAACGGGGAATCCGTCGCTATCCTTCGGAGGACTGTCGGTGAGTCCGGGCGATGCCGTGACGGGCTGCTCCTCGGCCTGCGCGTCGACATAGCGGAAATAGTCCTCGAAGCTGCGCCCCTGATGGATGAGTTTGTTGAAATTCTCGACGCTGATCATCACCGGACGTACCTCCGGCGGCAGCGTCAGGCGTCCTTCCTCGTCCATCACCTTGCGGTAATGGTTAAGTTCCTCGAAATTGGCGAATCCCTTTATGAGCAACAGTCCAAGTCGCCCGAAGTTCATCTGTTCAAGGTCGAAATCCCTCACGACAAATGCGCTGAAATTGTGGTAGGCCACATCATAAAGCAGCTGGTTGGCATTGACCTCATCGGTAGGATAGACGAGCACAAGCAGCTGCGGCACATCGGGATTGAGGTCGAACGTGATGGAGTCGTTCTCGTTATACACGCTGTCGTTGCCCAAACGCAGATCCCAAAGCATGCCACGGGTGTTTGACGCTCCGGAATGCAGTTTACGACCCTGTGCGAGCGCCTTCAGATAGGCCGAAGCCAATGGGGTGATGTCGGTCTGCGGATAGCGTTCAAGCAGCTCCTTGAGGGTGGAGCGGAACTCCTCCGGTTTGTTTTCAGTCACATAGGAAAGCGCGTCGATAAACATGAACTTCGGCATAATCTTGCTCAGCGGATAGCGCTGCATCATATCGCGGTAGGCGGCATGCACTTCATCGTTGCGGTTGTCGAGATAGGCGGCATAGGCCTTCTCGTAAAGGCTCTCCTGCTCGGCGTTCATGCGGCGCAGATTGTCGATATAGGCCGGATCACGCATGGCCATCCCATACTTCGAGTCGGGGAACTCCTTAAGGATCAGCGCACGATAATGTTCGGCAAGATTCTTGCGCCCGTCTCGCGCATACATCATATACATGTTGTAGTACACGTCGAGTCGGTAGATGTTGTCAGGATAGCGACGGAGCAGGTCGTCCCAGTCAAGGGCGGCGGCATCGTAGTCCTCAAGCTGGTCCTTGAGTATCAGCCCGATGTTGTAAAGGCCCTCCTTTATAACGTCATTGGCAGTCTGTTTCTCCTCGGGCGTGGAAGGTATCTGGCGCAGATAATATTCACGGTTATGTGGATCCGACGCGAGGTCTGCGTTCTCCTGCGTGGCGTTTCCTTCTCCCTCCGCGAGGTCTCCGCCTTCGGGATTTTCTGCATCCGCGCCTTCGGCGGTGTCGCCCTCTGAATTTTCAAACTCGTCGAAGCTGAACGAGGCCTTGTTGCGGCGACGCCAGTCATCTTCAAGCTTTCGTGCGCCCCATCGCTTCTGGAACTCCGTGCGGCCGGCGTTGCGCGTGGCCGTGTTATAAAAGTACCATGAATCGTCGTTGTTGATCATGAACGTGGTTGGAGCCGACGCGGCGTTTCCTGTATTCTGCATCTGCGAGCCGTTGGCCTGTTGGTCGGCCATGAACTCCTCGCGCCGCTGCCGTTCGGCTTCCTCCTCCTCTTTCTTCTTGAGATCGGCAATAATCTTGTCTATGACCTTGAACTGCGCGGCGGAATCCATTTCCGACAGGCGCAGAAGCGAGTCGTTGAGAGTGACGTTCTGTGAATACACGGCCAGCTCGTCGAGCACGTCACTGCGCCTCTTTATGGAGTCAAGTCCGGGATAGCTCTGGGGCAAAAGAGGTACGGCCTCGCTATAGCACGGCTGGGCAAGCTCATAGCGGTGTGTCTCGAAATAGAGGCGTCCAAGGGCAAGCTGGTCGATGGCTTTCTCTATTCCGTTGCGTGTCGACTTCTCGGCGGCAAGTTTATAGTTCTCTATGGCATTTGCCGTATCGCGGCGCGACAGGTAGAGGTTGCCTATGGCGTAGTATATCTGGTCGAGATAATCCTTGTTGCGGTCATAGCGGGTCATGCGCCTCAGAGCTTTAACCTCAGGCTCTATAGAGGCTCCGGAATACACCTCGCTCTGGCATATGCGTGCATTGATTTGTGTGCGATAGGGCGAACTCGATGTCGAGGAGCGCTTATAAGCCTGATAGGCCTTGGCATTCTCGCCCTGACGTTGATATAGCTGGCCGAGCATGAAATTCAGTCTCGACTTCTGGCTACCCTTGGCCGCCTTTACCGCCCTTTCGAGATAGGGGATGGCCTTCGACGGGTCGGCGGTACGGCTCCAGTATGAGCCTTGTGCGAGGTCGTAAATTTCTCGCAGGCGGCTGTTGGATTCAAGCTCCTTTTCATGAATCTTGGTGAGTATGTTCTCCGCCTCGAAGTCCCATCCCATGGCGCAGTAGGCACGCGCCTGCCATATCTTGGCCTCAGTCACCGTGGCCGGAAGCCATGAGAAATGACGTGTGATGTAGTAGAACGTGG
Organism: uncultured Muribaculum sp.; assembly: GCF_910583865.1. Lineage (GTDB taxonomy): Bacteria > Bacteroidota > Bacteroidia > Bacteroidales > Muribaculaceae > Muribaculum. The sequence goes on along the minus strand of NZ_CAJTYX010000026.1, from coordinate 12,440 downwards.
CGGCGGCACCGAGGAAGTCGCCGTTGTTGTACTGCGAGCGCCCCATCATCATCCAGGCGTTATGTAGAAACGGATTATACTCGTCGCGCTTCATCCACGCCTTATAGGCCGGATCCGACGACTTTCCCGACTTCTTCTTGGGTTTCTTCTTGATGCTGCGCAGCTGTATGGCCTTCTGTGCCTTCTCTATCGACCGGGTGAAGTCGCCTGAGGGCTGAGGGGCCGACTCGTCACGACGGGCATCGGCGGGATGTGCAAAAAGAAGCTGTGAATAGTCATCCTCATAGCCCGACTCCATCTGCTTGAGGGTCTCCTTGTAGTGCTCGTCCCCGTTGTAATATATGTTATAGCGAGTGATGAAAGCGGTGTACTTGCGGGTAGCCGCCGTGTTCTTGCGGAGACTGCACCCCTGCAACACAGCCAGCAAGGCGGCCAATGCCACCATAATTACCGGTCCAAGCCTTGATCTTCTATACATATATTAATAATAAAACGCCTGCCACCCGCAGGTTATTGCACACCTCGGCGCACCGCCACTCCAAACGCCACGCGCGAGACGAGATATACGCCGATCTGAAGCAACACGATCATGGCCGAGCATGGCACGTCGACCACCGTGGCAAGAAAGAGGCCACCCACAGAGCTGACTGTCCCTACGGCTGCCGAAACCCATATTATGGAGGTGAAACGCCGACACCATATCTCCGCCACGATGACCGGCACGGTGAGTATGGAGATAAGCAGCATTATGCCGACAAGCCTTATCGTAAGCACGATCCCTATGGCGACAAGAGCGGTCATGAGGGTATTGACGACGCGCACTGGCAATCCGGCTACGCGTGCGAAATCGGCATCGAAAGCGCATGCCACCACCACATTGCGGCACACACCCAAAAAGAGCCCGACGACAACCGTATAGATGGCGAAAGCCAGCAGGTCGCCACGCCCTATGGTAAGCACGTTGCCGAAAAGGAATGAATTCAGCTCCGGCACATATCCGGGCGTAAGAAACACGAAAAGTATGCCCACGGCCATTCCAAGCGACCACACAACGGCAATCGCCGAATCCTCTCGCACGCGATAGCGTGTGGCAAGCCCTTCTATCCCAAGGGCCGAGGCTACGGCAAAGACGGCCGCCGTGATAACCGGACTCAGCCCGAGGAAATAACCCAGTCCGAGACCTCCGAAGCATGCATGAGTGATGCCTCCGGTGATCGATACCATCCGGCGAGTGGTGATATATGTGCCGATCATGGCTCCGGCTATGCTGATTATCACCAGACCGACAAGAGCATAACGGAAAAATGTGTAGTCAAGATAACTCATGATGACATATGGAATTGAGATACCTAAGCATGCACTCCGCGCGACTCACGCACCTCGGCCACTATAAGCAGCAGTTCCTGGCGGATGGGGGTCGGCAAAGTGATGTCACGCTGCTGTATGCTCCTCCCCCACCCTGCGATGTCGTCGGGAAGGAGGGTGAGCAGCACGTCGCGGAACTCCTCTATCTCCTCGTCGGTGTAGTCGTCGGCGGCACGTCCGCGGAAACGGTCAAGTTCCTCATCGTCATAATAGACTATCTCGGGACTGACGGCAGCCAGAAGGCTGTCGCGTTCGCACGTGATGTGCATCCCGCAGCATTCCTCTTCTTCCGTCTCCTGTGGCTGCATATCGCCGGATGACACCGCTGCATCCGCACTGCCACTGTCGGTGGACGGCACGTCTTTACGATGCCGCGACATACGGTCATGCGCCCACAGAAGCACACCAGCCACCAGCAGCACGGCTGATATTATGATTATCACTTCCATATTACCTTTCTATTTTCTGCGGCTCGTGCGGCGCTCTGCCCACAATCCGAGCATGATGCACCCTACAGCCAGAAATATTACAAATGCGACACCCATCATGCATCGCCCTCCTGCGGCGCAAGCTCATCAATCACGAATCCTGCGGCACGCAGATGGTTCCAATAGTCGGGATAGCTCTTCGAGACTACCTCGGCATTACGGATTATCAGTCCGGGTATATACCATGCCACAGGAGCGAAGGCCATGGCCATCCGATGGTCATCGTAAGTGTCGATGGCCACTTTCCGGCTGCCGTCGACCGGACAGCGTCTCCCCTCCCATGATATTGAGTCGTCATCGATATCGACCACAAACGATATCTTCATCAATTCTTTCCGCAATGCCTCAAGCCTGTCGGTCTCTTTGATCTTAAGTGTTCTCAGACCTGTGATATGGAACGGCACACCGAGCATGCAGCAGCTGACCACGACGGTCTGTGCGAGATCGGGCATGGCACTGAAGTCAGCCTCGTAGCGTGGTGTCATGTCAGGGTCGGCCATCAGGTCGAGCACACCGGGAAATTCCTCGCTCTCCTCCGTGACTATTCCGAAATTGCGGTAGATGTCCATAAGTACCGAATCGCCTTGCAGGCTGCCCCCCTTCATAAGTCCGCGAAGCCCTATCGTGCCGAAACTGAAAGACTGAAGTTCGTACCAATAGGATGCCGCGCTCCAGTCGGCCTCGACATGATATTGCACAGCAGTGTAGCTGCAATGCGGCACCCTTATCACATCACCATCGCGCACGACATCCACACCCCACTCCGCCATGATGCCGAGCGTCATGGCTATATAGGGCTGCGACACCACGTCGCCCTCCAGTCGTAGCACCAGTCCATCCGACATAGCGGGCGCAATCATCAGCAACGCCGACACGAACTGCGAACTTACCGAACCGTCGAGCGCGATTTCTCCTCCGTGGAGCTTCTTACCCGCGATCCTCAACGGAGGGAAGCCCTCCTCTCCAAGATAGGATATTTCAGCGCCGCACTCCCGTAAGGCATCTACCAACGGTGCTATTGGCCGTCGACGCATGCGCTCCGAACCGTCGAGCGAGACGGTTCGGCCTGGTTTTGCAGCAAAATAGGCCGTAAGAAACCTCATCGCAGTACCCGCTGCCCCTACCGACAGATTCTCATCCTCCGACTCAAGGGCGGAAACCATAACGTCGGTATCATCGCAGCGGGCCACCTGGCATGTCATCGGTGCACCACCTGCGAGAGCATTGATTATCAACACCCGGTTGCTTATACTTTTCGACAGCGGCAGTCCGACAATCGCTTCCGGCAGCTCCTCAGGCGGGAATATCCTATAGTCCATATTCTCAGATACACATTAATTATATATAATCGCATCCGCATGCTTCAAAGCCCTAATGACCTTAATGTCCCTAATGTCCTTAACTCGTTAAGCCCGCAAATCGGATACATTCGCAAATTTAGTCATTTTCGATGACATTTTTTGCAGGTAGTCCATTTTACAATTCGGTTACACAAAAGTTACATCACATTGTCATTTTTCTTACGAAAAAGTTGCACCGTGTTAGTATTTTTTAATACCTTTGTCGCCGGATAGATTAAACGCTGAGTTTTTAGTGAATGAAACTCCCTCGCAGCCACCATGGTGACTGCAACAAACCAGAAAATTATCAACAACAAAATCAACTATTTATTAACGCGAATTAACATCAAGGCTATGTTACGACATCATCACGAAATGCTAAGCCTCGCATTGTTTGCGACTGCATCGGTCTCAGCCTATGCTGCCGTAGTGCCCGTGGAGGACGCTCGGCAACTGGCAAATGACTTTTTTGCCTCCGCCAACAAAGCAAACACGGACGGAAACACTCTGGAACTTGCCTATACCGCAGGGTCGGAGTCGAAACCGCTTTATTATGTTTTCAACGCCAAGGACGGAAAAGGATTCGTAATCGTTTCCGCCGAGGACTGCACGACCCCCGTGCTCGGGTTCTCATTCGACAATCCGTACATTGTTTCCAAAGTTCCCGATGCCATGAAATGGATGATGGACGGCGTAGAGAAAGAAATCAAGGCCGCATCAAAGCTTCAGAAGCCCATGACTCCTACCGTGCGCCGCAGCGCGGCACGCGCGGCAGCTGCCGAAGCTACCGAAAAGCTGCTCAACACACCGTCATGGAGCCAGGAAGCTCCCTTCAACGACGCCATCCCGGGGCATCCCCTCGTAGGATGTGTGGGCACAGCCATGGCCTCGATAATGAAATACTATAACTATCCCGCCCAGGGCACAGGCAGCTACGACGGCGTAAGCTTCGACGTAGCCTATGACTGGGACAACATGCGCTCCGACAACTACCGTTCCGGCTACTCACAGGCAGAGGCCGACGCAGTAGCTACGCTTGTCTACCATGCCGCGAAAAGTATCAATACACAGTTCGGCATGTCGGGATCAAGCGCCTATGAAGTACGCGTGCCCGCCGCTCTCTCCAACTATTTCAACTACGACCCGGGCGTATCGTTCAAGAAGCGCGCCGAAGTATCGTCACAGGCCGCATGGGACAAGATCGTCAAGGATGAGATCGATGCCGGACGTCCGGTGCTCTACTGCGGTCAGGATGTCACCGTAGGCCACGCCTTCATATGCGACGGATACCGTGCAGGCGGATACTTCCATTTCAACTGGGGATGGGGAGGCGCAGCCAACGGATACTTCCTCAGCACCTCGCTCAACCCTTCCGTGAGCCAGGCCCATAACTTCAACAATCTCCAGACCATCATCTATAACATAAAGCCCGCCACCGGTGCCAACAAGGCATGGTCGACCATCCACATCACCGCCGACGGCGGCCAGCCCGGCATCGGCACAGACCTGACCGACCTGACATCCGGAAAGGCATTCACCGTGCGTGTGGGCAACATGAAGAACCTCGCCTACACAAACTTCAGCGGCAAGATCGCTGTAGCCCTATTCGGTGCCGACGGCACTATGAAGTCGCTCCTCAGCGAGCCGGCCGGATTCAATTTACAGTCGATGGCAACCCTCGGCTCAGGCTACGTAACCCTGCGCAACTGCTCGCTCAAGGGTGGAGCCACAGCCGAGCAGGGCGACATGGTGCGCATCGTCACCTCCGACGACAACGGCACCACATGGCTTCCCGTGGCCGGTGAACTTTACACCATCAACGAAATTCCAGCAATCCGCACAGCCGCCGACTATTTCGCAATCAACTTCCCCGCATCGGTGACAGGAGCCACATTCTCCGGAGAGGACAAGGTAATCCGTGGATGGGACTACTCGTTCAATGTCGCGGTAGCCAACGCCGCCGAGGACGTAGTGACAGTGAAAGCCAACGGCTACATACTAACTCCCGGCGCCAACAACACCTACTCCATAGCCAACGTCAAGGAAGATCAGGAGATTGCCATACTCGTGCAGAAAGCATCGGAGGTGAGGGCAAAGCGCAGCATATGGGTGGAGAACCCCGGTGAGCTTGCCACTCTCATACCAGAAAGCGAGACCGGCACCATCAAGGATCTCACACTGTTCGGATCAATCGATGCACGCGACTTCGAGTTCATGCGCAGCAAGATGAAACTCAACCGTCTCGACATATCGTCGGTCTACATCGCCGCTAACGGCGTCAACCAGGCCAACGCCATACCCAAGCAGGCCTTCCAGGGCCAGGGACAGCTCACTGAGGTGCTCCTACCCAACAACATCAACCGCATCAACAACGCTGCTTTCCGCTCCTGCGGCATCACGTCCATCAAGATACCCGCCGGCGTAAAAACCTATGAATACAACATCTTCCTCAACGCATGGCGTCTGCGCGACGTGTGGGTAGGACGCGAGACAGCAGAGTTCATCAACTGGTGTGTATTCGCAGGCACATCCAAGGGCGACATCGTTCTGCACGTGCCCAATGAAAAGGCCGTCAACAACTACAAGAACAAGGAGAACTGGAGCGAGATAGCCACCAAGATCACCGTTGATCCCATACCCGCGATGACAGACTTCGCATTCGCCGTGATGGACGTAAATGCCGTCAAGTTCGATTGCGACACACCCAACGGACGCCTTCAGAAAGGCACGAAGGTGACATTCACCGCCGAGCATATCGCCGACAACGACGACCGCATGGACGTCTACGCCAACAACATCAAGCTTACCCCCGATGCAGAAGGCCGCTACAACACCACCGTAAACGGCAACACCATCATTCACTTCGACCTTGTAAAGCCTACCCCCTGCAACGCATCTCCCTCACCCTGGCAGCTGACCAACCACGGAGGCACGGTAGGTCTCTTCACCGATGCCGTCAACGTGATTCCCGGAATCAACTTCGACATACGTGCCAACGCTCTTTACATCCCTGCCGATTACAGTTCCATGTTCTGGGCCGCAGTGCTCACAGACAAGGATGGCAACATCAAGGAATTCATCTCACCCATAACCGTATCGTCCGGTGCTTCCGGTGACGGCCTCAAGATGACCATCAAATGCTGCGTAAAGGAATCGACAGTGCGCGAAGGCAACCTCATCCGTCTGGCCACCTCGTTCAACAAGAACACATGGTCGCTCGTAGGCGGAAAGTCCGACGATGTGATCGCCGCACTCCCCGCCCTCAACAACCAGACTCCTGTCTATAACTTCACCTTCCCCGAAGGTCTTGAGGATAAGGCCAACCTCTCAGGCGTGGTAAAGAGCGCGGTACGTGGCCGTGACCTCACATTCAAAATCACACCAAAGACCGCATCCCACACTTTGGTCGTAGCAGTCAACGGCGACACCATCGTCAACGGCGGCAAGACATTCAGCTACTCCTTCATCGCCAAGCAGGATATGAACTTTGATATCAAAGTCGTACCCCCTGTAAGCTATACCGAGGCCACCGTAGTACTCAAAGAGGGTGAACACCTCTATCTCTCAGGCGATGAAGGCATCTCCAACTGGGGCGAGATCAATTACGCTACAGCAGAAAAGTTCCGCAACATCAAGAAACTCAAAATCGTAGGCAAGATTGATTACTATGACTTCAACCTCTTCCGCCAAAACTATTGGATTGCCGCCAATATCAAATATCTGGATCTCTCTGAAGCGCAATTCGTGTGCGACCGTGACAAAAATGCAGGCACTACCGGTCTTGATAATGTATTCCCCGCACGTGCATTGTATAACAACGAATTAGGAGGCTGCCATATCGAAGAAATCATTCTTCCTCCGACACTCGTACAGTTCGACAGCGATGCATTCAAAGGATGCAGCAGACTAAAAGAGATAAGACTCCCCGAGAATTTACGCGTTTGGTCATCAGGAAAGGTGGTCTCAAGCGGAGTAGTGAGAGACTTAACTCGAGGAGGTATCCTGGATGATGTTTTTCTCGGATGTAATTCTCTCGAAACAATATATGTTCCCTGCAAACCTGGTGCTAACGGAAATATAGGTCATTGGTATTATATGTCCTACCACTCACTTAAAACCGGCCTTCCTGACAACAAGAAAGTGACCGTAGTAGTTCCTGCGGAACATCTTGAAGCCTACAAAACTCCTCGTACGAAAGACGACTATCCGACGTTTGACTGGTCCAACGGTTGGGAAGCTGGCAAATTCAACATCGTAAGCGAATACCCCGTATATTCCCTCGAATATGATGCCGCAAGCTGCTTCGTGACCGACGCGGAAATCAAGGACAATGTGTCAAGAGCCGCATCGTTCCTCAAGGACAACATCGCCCTCGACAGCCTCGACCGCAAACTTTACATCGGAGTCAAGAGCAATCTCACAGAAGGACGCCCCGAAGGCATGGACGCATACGACGCCGCAGCCAAGGTCAAGGTCTACGACAACGACATACTGCTCGCCGACGATGCTGTTGCTGCCGACGGATCGGTAACAGTCACCTACTGGAACCCCAACAAGCATGCCGACAAGAGCGGCAACCACACCATCAAGGTAGTACGCCTCCTCGACGTGAAGTTCAACTGCTCGTCAGAACTCTTCACCATCGCTCCCGAGGAAATCCGCAACAACGAGGATACAATGGGCGCCTCAGCCACAGAGTTCGAGACATGGAACTATTACGACGCCCTCGCTCCCGTGCTTGAAAACGTCACCGAAGGCTCGACAGTGCGCTTCACGGTCAACATGGATGCCGCCAAGGCCAACGGAGAGAATATCGAAGCTCGCGTAAAGGCTGCCAAGAGTGTCATCACCCCCGATGAGGATGGCTACTACAGCATCAATGTAGCCGATTCCGACATGACTGTCGAGATATTCGCAGTGCCTGTCAACGGCGCTACCCTCAACCCCGAGGAGTTCAACTCCATCGACGTGAAAGAAGCTGTCGACATCACTTCCATCGCCCTTGAGGGTGAAATCACGCCCGAGATCCTCAACAGCGTCAAGGAATCGTTCACCTCACTTGAGGAACTCGACCTTTCCGACATGAACGGTGACGTGCCTGCCGGCACATTCAACGGCATGACAACGCTCTCCACCATCACCCTCCCCGAAGCAGCCACTACAATCGAAGCCAACACTTTCGACGGTTGCTCGAACCTCACCACGGTTACCGTGCCCCAATCGATCAGCACCATCGGTGACGGAGCATTCAACGGTTGCTCGTCGCTCACATCAATCACTCTCACCGGAGTAGACGCCATCGGAGCCGGAGCATTCAGCGGATGCGACAACATCACTTCGATCAACCTCAACGCCGCCACGGCATCGTCATCATCGGCCATGCGCGCTCCCGCAGCATCACGCGCCGCAGGATTCAACGACAAAGCCTTTGAAGGAGTCAACCCCAACTGTCTCATAATCCTTGGCGAGAACGTGGCAGTGCCCTCGGCAGCCGGCAACTATATCGCCACGACAATCGGCACAGTGACCGAGGAGGTCGACGGAGTCACCACTCAGCGTGAAGGCCGCATCTACACCTCCGCAGGCAACATATCGCTCCGTGCAGGATATCCTCTCGAAATAGCCAACAAGTTCACCCTCGGCGACAACGACGAGATATCGCTCACCGCCCCGGCCAACAGCGCCGATGCAGCAGGAGCATGGTCGCCGCTCGTAGTGCCGTTCAACGTCGAGACTGTAGCCCTTGCTTCTGACAACCTGCCGCTCAACCCGTCGCTCGATTGGGGTGAGGATGACCAGGAAGGCAACTACACAGCCATTACCTTCGACACCGACGAAGAGATATTCGTCCGTCAGGAAAATATCGAGGCCAACAAGCCATATCTCATGCGACTCGGCGCTGCTTCCGGCGAAGTCCGTCTCTCTGCCGCCAACAACGCTGTCATCCCGGCCACACCCGACCACATGAGCGTCAGCGCCACGGGCTACGACCTCGTCGCCACCTACAAGGCAGTCGAAGCAGCCCCGGCAACCACCTACGTCCTCAACGAGGAAGGAAATGCATTCGTACGCACAGCCACCGAACAGGCCAACGACACAGCCACCGTAGCTGTAGCACCCTTCTCGGTATATGCTGTAAGCAACGATGGAGCAGAGCAGATTGAAATCGACCTCGGCGACGATCCCACCACAGGAATCGATTCCGTAGACGGTGATATCGACCTCTCGTTCGGAGTAGAGGACGACGCTCTGGTAATCTATTCGGCAAAGGAAAGGCAGACCGCCATCTACACCGTCGACGGACGCCTCGCAGGAGCAATCACCCTCGCTCCGGGCCGCAACGTGATTACAGGCATCTCCCGTGGTATATATATAATCGAAGGTCGCAAATTCTCCTTCTGAAAACTCTTATAAAGCGTTAATATCAATCATTCCAAACCGGATTCCCGGCTGTCGCGATGACAGCCGGGAATTTTTATTATCTCTTAATCTCGACAATCATAATTCTCTCATTTTTTCAGCTTATTTTCTCGATTAGGATTAAGAATATACGTGGCTCTCTTCATTCCGATAAATGAAAATAGCTATATTTGCATGAATAATGGCAAATCAAGCAAGAGATTACTGTCCTGTCCATGTCTTTAATCAATGCATTAAATAAATTAAAGGAAATGATTGTTCATGAGAAAGCTCCCTCTCATGAATCATCATTATTATCTTCATTCGAATACCAATTACAGGAATTGCTCCGAATTGATCACTTCATTGCAAGAAATGACTGTTCTGAGCTTACCAACTCATTTTCATCCTTATATAACCAATTCAAAACACTTAAAGACACTGGAACATTGTCTTACTTTTGTCGCGATAAAAGCATTAAACTTTATCAGGCAGAGTATTTTATATCATCTTATGAAGATTTATTAAATCCAATCGAATCCGGACGCATAAGAGCCCATAATGATGAATATATCGCTTCACACCTTGTTTCTGAAAAAGACTATCTGAACCATATCCTTGACAACATCGATTCTAATATAAGCCTTGACGATGAGCAACGAAGAGTTGTATTGTCGGATGAAGATTATACCCTTGTAATTGCAGGAGCCGGTGCGGGTAAAACAACGACAGTAGCGGCAAAAGTAAAATATCTCGTAGAAAAAAGAGGAATACGCCCAAATCAGATATTAGTCATCTCTTTCACAAATAAAGCAGTTGGAGAACTCCGTGATAAGATCAACAAAGCATTGAATATTGATTGCCCTATCACCACTTTCCATAAAACCGGATATGCCATTATTCGTCGACAAGAAGATACTCGCAAGATAGTGGTAGATCAAGGCTTCATGTTTCATGTCATAAACAACTATCTAAAGACTAATATACTCGAGAATCCCGAACTCGTAGATAAACTCATACTTTTCTTTGGAAGTTATTTTGATGCACCATACGACGGCAACGATTTAAATGACTTTTTTAACTATATCAAAAAGGCTGATTTTTCAACCTTACGTGGTAACATTAACGAATATACCGAAAAAATAATCGATAGTCGTACCGGCAGGCATATAAGTATTGTGCATGAGACATTACGTTCAGCCCAAGAGGTAAGAATAGCAAACTTCTTGTATACTCAGGGGATAGATTATACCTATGAAAAAACCTATCCATACAATATACCCAACTCATATAAGCCATACACCCCTGATTTCACCATAACCCAAGATGATAAGATTGCTTATATAGAACACTTCGGCATTACACAGGATGGTCGTAATAATCGCTATTCGACAGAACAGTTATCACAATATAAGAATGCCGTAAATGATAAAATAACCATTCATCGCAAGCATAAAACAGATTTAATCTATACATTTTCGGAATATAATGACGGACAAGACCTGTTGGCACATTTGAAGGAAGAGCTGATCAATCATGGCTTTGAATTAAGGCCACGCCCCTCACGCGAAATTTTCGACAAAATCATAAGTACAGAAGAGAATCGATACATCTCGAAACTCGTGAAACTAATATGCACATTCATACAAAACTTCAAGACCAACAACTACACTCTTGATGATTTATATCGATTCCAAAATAGCACTCAGAATGTCCGTAGCGGATTATTCCTGACGATTTGCGAACAATGTTATTATGAATACTCAAAACGCCTAAAAGAAAAAGATGCTATTGACTTCGAGGATATGATAAACATATCCGCCCGTATTATCCGCGAAGAAGAAATAAAGGGTACAAAATTGGATTTCAAATACATCATTGTCGATGAATACCAGGATATTTCACGCCAAAGATTTAATTTGACCAAAGAATTAAGCAAACTCTGCAATGCCAAAGTCATTGCAGTCGGAGACGACTGGCAATCCATATATGCTTATGCCGGTTCTGATATTACTTTGTTTACCGAATTCAAAAAGACATTCGGTTATGGAAAGGAGTTGCATATAACCCGTACATATCGAAATGCCCAGGATTTAATCGATATTGCAGGCAACTTTATACAGAAAAACACTTCTCAGATTCAAAAATCACTTCTATCCTCCAAAAGAATAACTAATCCTGTAATAATCCAATCCTATACTGAAGAAGTAGACAGAACCAAATATGAGGGCAAAGGCGGAAAATATTTTCTCATCGGAAAAACTGTTGAGGGAATTATAAAAGAAATTTTGGCTGAGAATCCAGACTCATCCATACTTTTACTGGGCCGATATGGTTTTGACGGCTTCAATCTGACAAAATCTGCAGACTTCATTTATTGGGAAAAGACCGGTACAATAACATCCAAAACTTTTAAAGATGTCAATCTGGAATTCATGACAGCACACCGTGCAAAAGGTCTTGGATATGACAATGTAATCATAATAAATGCAATCGATGCCAACTATGGATTCCCGTCACAGATTCAAGATGACCCGGTCTTAAAATATGTACTTAACTATGATTGTTCAATTGAATATGCCGAGGAACGACGATTATTTTATGTAGCATTAACACGCACCAAAAATAGAGTTTATATTGTAACACCACAACAAAGACCCTCCAATTTCGTAAGAGAATTGGTACGTGACTATCCTAATGTCTTACTCCGTGGGCAGTTAGATGAATATAAAAACGACGGCACCAAAGAGACAAAATGTTGTCCGATATGCGGCTATCCTCTTCAATTACGCTATAAAAAATTATTACTGTCCGCTAAACTTTAGAGGGCGATTGAAAAATAGGACCG
>NZ_CAJTYX010000025.1 GCF_910583865.1 uncultured Muribaculum sp. | reverse complement strand
GGGTACAACGGTTTTCGAGACCGTCCCGATCGACCGCTCCGGCATCTTTCCTTGGTCGAGAAACATGTTGCCTATCGACACCGCAATGATAATCACCGCCATCTGTCGAAAGCATACTTATCATGCGTGACATGCCGCTCCCAGCACATGTGTCTGTCAAAAGCGCAACAAAATTACAAAATTTTTCAGACCTATCCAAATGTTTCGTGCCTTTATTTCTCGCGACGCATTTATTTCAATGGTTGGCAAAGAGTTACGCTATTACAGCCACGAGATTCAATTACGTGACACCCGGAGATTTACAGGGTCGGCTAAAAACAAACTCCTGAATCATAAATGCCGTTTCGTGCAACCCTCAGACATCCCCATACATATGCAACACTTCTATAACTTTTAAGAGGTTGTTTAAAAACAACCTCTTAGGTTAGAAGTCAACGGTGAGACGCAGGTTGAGCTGACGGCGCGTGAGATAGTTGGGGACAGCATAATGAAGGTCGTTCACGTCCGTCACCCAATAATACGAGCTTACGTTTGATATGTCGAACAGGTTGAAACAGTCAAGACCGAGCCACACCGCCTTAAGATGGCGCCACATGCCGCCACGTGTCTCCCCCTCCTTCAGCGGCGGAAGCAACGCATACGACACACCGAGATCCACGCGCTTATAAGCGGGCGTACGAAAAGATCCCTTGTCGCGCGTAGAGCGCGGGGCAGTGGTTGGCAGACCGTCCATGAATATGCCCCTCAGGCTCAGTTTCAGTTTTGGTATTCTCGGAAAATAATCCGTGAAATAGAGCGCCACGCTGTAGCGCCGGTCGTTGGGACGCAGCACATCCACGCCGCGCAGTTTCTCCTGCGTTTTCATCAGCGAGAAGCTAAGCCAGGAGTCAGAGCCGGGCACGAACTGCCCGAAAAGCTTGAAATCCAATCCCATGGCATAACCGCTTGTTGAATTCACTCCGTCATATACCAGCTTGAGATTGTCTATCTCATACGGCACGAGGTTGCCCAATGCCTTATAGTAAGCTTCCGCCGACAGCTTGAAAGGGCGATTCATGGCCCGGAACGTATAGTCGCTCCCGAGGATGAAGTGCCACGACCGCTGCGACTTTATGTCGCGGTTGAGATTCACCACACTGTTACCGTTATCGTCAGTGACAACCATCCGATACTCTTTGTAGAACGGCGACTGGTAATAGAGTCCCGTAGCGAAACGGAGCGCCCACCTGTCGTTGGCCGACGGGACAAAACCCACATTGACACGCGGGCTGACCAGCAGCTCCTTGTTGAAATCCCAGTAGGACAGACGTAGTCCGCCGGTGACCGAGAGGAAGCCGGCGTCAAGCTGCATACGGTAGGTGTCCTGCACGTGCATGCCTATACGGTTGGACGAAAAATCCTGACGCGATGTCAGATTGTAGACCACGCGCAACAGTCCCGGATCGGTCGGCAACGAAAATCCGGCAGAGTCGCGGCGCTCCCATTCGCTCGCGCGTTCATATATATTCTCATGATTATACTGCACGCCGTAGCTGAGCTGATGGTTGCCGAATCCGGTCAGGCCACGCAGAGCCACGGTCATTACCGATGCCTTCAGACGGTCGCGGGCATGCTCGTGATACCGGCCCACACCAAGCTCGCCGCCTATGCCTTCCGAACCGGAAGTACCGGCCTGGTCGAGCCAGTACTCCCCGCTTATATCGTAGGCTACAAGCTCGTTGGTCAGAAACCCGGAGGCAAACAGCGTGTAGCTCGACCGCTTCGACGCAGCATACTGCAATGACAGCGCCCCGAAGTATGTCTCGAAACGGTCCTTCTCCTGACCGTCGAAGTACACTTTAAACTTCTTGGCGTCCATGGCTGTGCCAAACGACGTCTCCCGGTTGACAGGCGTGAACTTATAATTGTTTATCGCCACGTTGCCCAGAAAAGCCACACGCCACTTGCCTGAGAGGCGGAAATTGAGATTGGTCTGATAGTCAAAGAAGTTTGGGTCATACTCTCCCTTTGTCTCCATGCTCGACAGCACGGAATTGTTGCGCTTGTAGCGCACACCGTGGAGCTGCGAGAATCGTTTAGTGCTCGACCCTATCGACAGGTTGGCACCCATCAGGCTCACTCCCGCAGAACCCTCGAATGCCTCGGGCTGGCGGTAAGTGATGTCGAGCACCGACGACATCCTGTCGCCGTACTCCGCGCCGAATCCCCCAGTCGAAAAGTTGACCTTTCCAACCATGTCGGGGTTGATGATACTCAACCCTTCCTGCTGTCCCGACGTGACAAGCTGCGGGCGATACACCTCCACACCGTTGATATACACGAGATTCTCGTCATACGAACCGCCCCGCACAGAATATTGCGACGACATCTCGTTGGACCCGGTCACACCGGCCATAGTGCTTATCAGCGACTCCACAGAGCCGCCGCTCACGTCGGGCGACAGACGATAGCCCGACGCGTCGATCGACTGCATCGAGCCGATCTGCTTCTTCACCTCGTTGACCTCCACCTCGCGCAGTTCGCGCGCTGTGCGGAACATGCGCATGTTAAGCGTCACGTCGCCTTTCGCATCCACCAATTTGCGTTGCTGCTCCTTGTAGCCAATGCACGTGAATACCACGGTGATAGTGTCGGCCTCGGCTGCCGACAGGCTGTAGTCGCCGTCGAGTCCCGACATCGTGCCGACAGCCGTCCCGGCCACCCTCACCGTAACAAACTCCATCGCGCGGTTGTCGCCATCTGTAATACGGCCATGAATCCTCACCGACTCCGCCCGCGCCTCGATGCCTGCGGCGTTAAGAATGCACAGTAGCGGAAGTATTATATATCGTAGTAGCTCTACTTTCGTTTTCATTGCAAATAATTAACGCGTCGCGGGTGCAGAAAATTATAAATCACATCGTTTTGTTTAAAAACATCATCCATATGCATACAACCAAGAAACTAAAATCATATCTTTGCAAACAAAGACCGTTGGATATCAAAACAGTTTTTCACATAAACAATTTATAATCATTATCACCCATACATCTTTTGCGTATGAAAAGTATCTTTACCAAACCATTGGCCGCGGCTTGCCTTGTCGCAGCCACGACCGTCACCGTCCAGGCCGGGGAGACCGCCTACGGCTATCTCTTCGGGTCAAAATCTGGCAAGTACGGCTTCGTTTCATTTGACATCGACAAGCCGCAGACCCTCAACAACAAGAATACCAACTACGGCTATGTACACCCCTCGGCCGGGGAATATGTCGACGGCAAGGTCTACACCTACCAGGTAGAACTTGGTGACATAAGCGAAATCTATCCCGACAGCTGGGCCGTGTACGACGGGGAAACGTTCAAGCAGCTCCAGAAGAAGTCGAAAACAACGATGAACCGCGTGGTCGACATGACCTACGACTACACCACCAACACGATGTATGCTCTCATAGAGGACAAATACACTACCGGAGAGTTATCACCCACGAGCCTCTGCGCCGTCGATATGGCTACGGGCGACTACACACTGCTCGGATCGCCTGGAGAACTGACAGCCATCGACGGATATGGCCGCGAGGACACCGACGCACTGATCACCCTCGCATGCGATGCCGCCGGACAGCTCTACGCAATGTCGAGCTACCGCTACCTCTACAAGATCGACAAATTCACGGCCAAGGTCGAGCAGGCCGCTCCGCGACACAATCTCGGCACAGCATCCCAGTTCCAGTCGATGACATTCGCCGCCGACGGCAAGCTCTGGTGGGCGCAGCAGCATCCCAGCTACGGGCATTTCTGCGAAATCGACCTAACGACCGGAATACCCGGCGGATTTGTCGATTTCAAGACCGACTACGAGAAGCTTAACAAACTCGGCGACGACTCGCAGGTGACCGCACTCTTCCTCAAAGACAAGACCATCCGCAGCCAATCGTTAAAGACCGTCACCGACCTTAAAGCGGAGGTCAGCGATGTCGACGTAAACACCGTAAGGCTCACCTGGACGCTCCCCACGCAGGACTACTCCGGCGCGCAGGTCGTACCGACAGGAGTCACTATCTACCGCATCGGCACGTCTGAACCCATAGCCACTCTCGACGGCAACGCCGTGACATTCACCGACACATCAGCCCCCAACGGCGATGTCGTCTACGAAGTGCTCCCTTCCAATGAAGCCGGCTACGGATTCCCGGCATTCACCTCCGTATTCTCCGGCTACGACCGCCTCACAGCAGTAACCGACATTGCCGTGGAGGTAACCGACCGCACAGTCACCGCTACATGGAAAGCTCCCACGACAACCGTCAACGGCGGATATGCCGACTACAACGCCATCACCTACAACGTCTACCGTGGCATAGCGGACGCATTGACCGAAGTGGCAAAAGGCCTGACCACACCCGAGTTCTCAGAGACTATCACCGAAAACGGCGGTTTCTACTATGTGATAGAAGCAGTCAGCGGCGGAGTGGCCGGAGTGCGCGCCACGTCCGAGACATTCGTCCTCTCCTCCACCGCTACCATCCCCTACTTCACTGGCTTCGAGGATGACGGCGACGGCTCGCAATGGACTTTCATCAATAATCCCGCAAGTGCAGGATGGTCAATCGGCTACAGAAGCTATCTTTACGACGGTAAAAAGACCGCCATAGGCAGCACCAACGGAAAGCCTGCCGATGACTGGCTAATTTCCCCGGCAATAGAGTTTGAGGCAGGTAACCACGTGCTCGGTTATTACGCCAACGGAGCCTCATATGACACCCATTCATACGAGATATGCCTCGGCACTGACCCCAAGTCGGTCGAAAGCTTTACAAACAAGATATACTCCATAGCCAATGAAAAAGTCTATGATCCAAACGGAGCAAATCTCTCAGGAACGGAATCCAAAGGATGGGCGCATATCGAAATAAGTTTCAACGTGCCCGAAGCGGGAGTATACCATCTCGGCATACACAATGTCAACACCTGCACCTACGCCAACCTGCGCATTGACAACCTGTCAATCAACAAGGCCGGCTCCTCATCCATCGAGTCAGCAACCAACGACGGAAACGACATTTCACTGACAGTCCTTGACGGCACCGCTATCGTTAGCGCTACCACCGGCCTCTCGTCGGTAAGCATCGTCAATCTCCAGGGACAATCGGCGGCAAACATCGATGCACGTGACGCCACCACTGTCGAAATCAACACGGCGTCGCTCGCACGAGGTCTCTACATCATCTCGGCAACTACCTCCGAAGGCCGCACCGTCAGCTTCAAGACCCGGCTATAATAAATAATGGATTATAACCAATGGCAGGATGCACCTTAATGGCCCATCCGTACACAAAACAGCGATGTGCAATTTTTGTACACCGCTGTTTTTTAATGAATCCCTCTTGATTCCATAAATTTGAGTACATTTGCAAAAAACCGACCTACTCATACATAAACCAATCAAAGCAGCAATGAACAGAACCACATCAGTCCTCGCAAGTGCCCTACTTGGTGTCATGTCGCTCTTCGCCAAGGATGTAAACATAGTTTACGTAGGCAACAGCATAACCTACGGGGCATATATCGACGACAAAGCCAACGATGCCCCTCCCGCCCGCGCCTCACGCCATATAACGGAGAAACGACCGGACATAAACCTTAATTTCCGCAACTGCGGAGTCAGCGGAATGACTACCGTGAACTATCTTCCGGCCACTGATACCCAATTTCCAAAAATAGTAGAGGCCGCCCGCGAACTAAGCAACAATAACAATGGCGAACTTATATTCTCCATCTCGCTCGGCACCAACGACAGCGCAGAGTCGCGCCCGATGGGGGCACCCGTGCTTCCACAGCAATATTACACCAACATGCAGGCCATAATCAACGAACTGTTGCGTCTGTTCCCTCACTGCCGGGTGGTGGTGCAAGGGCCTATATGGTACAGCCCTAACACATACAACAAGGCCATGTACCTGAAGTCGGGACTTGAACGCCTGAACAGCTACAAGCCCATGCTCCCGAAGCTTGTAAAATACTACGACGAAGTAAAGCCATCCCACGTGGTTCTCGGCGACACGGCGGCCTATGAAGCATTCCGCGAACAGCCGAAATACTTTACCCCGGAAAACGGAAATGCAGGCGTATTCTATCTCCATCCCAACGCGGAGGGAGCCGACCTACTCGGACGCTACTGGGCGGAGGCCATACTTAAAATATTGTAACTTACGGAAACACGTTCATATCCCACCGTACAACCCTGTCATGACTTGAGCGGAGGCTTAGGGGCCTCCGTCACCTGACGGAAAGCATCCTGCGCCTGCTGCTTGTCGGAAGGCGATGAGTCGCCCCCGTCGATTATGTACTCCTTATAGTATGCAAGCAGTATCGTTGTCATAGGCAACGCTATTATCATGCCTATAAGCCCGAGCAGCGATCCCCACACCGAAAGGGCCAGCAATATGATCGCCGGGTTCAGCCCCATGGTCTTGCCCATGATCTTGGGAGTGAGGATATAGTCGCATATGCACTGGCTCACCACATAGACAAGCAGACACTGCCCCAGCTCCGACCAGAAATGCACGCTCCCGCTCATAGAATCGATAAGACAGACGAGTGTCACCGGAATGAGCGTCACATACTGGAAGTAAGGGATTATGTACAATATCCCCACCAACAGCCCGAGGACGATGGCCAAAGGAATGCCGACAATGGAAAATCCAATGCAATAAAACACGGCGGCACAGGCGGCTATAAGTATCTGCCCACGGAAATACAGGTTCATGCTGTTCTTCATGTCGTCCTCCACACGGTATACCACCCTGCGGTACTTTTTCGGCACCAGCATACGGAAGTTGGTCATGAGCGACGGATAGTCGATAAGGATGAAGATGACGTAGACAAACGTCAGCAGCCATTCAAGCGTATGGAGCAGGAATTCGACAGTCGCCGCCACGAAGCTCGTCCCCTGGTTCAGCAGCGACTGGAAATGGCTGTTGTCGAGCAGGTCGCCGAGGTCAATCGACGACGCCCATTTCCTGACAGGCTCTATTATGTTGTCGGGCACGAAAGGCACTGCCACGTCGCTGTCTGATGTGGTGTGCAGAATCTCCTCGATCTGATGGATCTCCTTGACCACCGACGGCACGAATATATGTCCGAGAAGCACCACTATGGCCGTGACACCGATCAGCGTAAGCAGAGTGGCGATGACACGCCCTTTAAGGTGGAGCAGCTTCTGCAGCAGTTCAACGACAGGCTCAAGCAGATAGGCGATGAGACACGCCACACAGAACGGCAACAGCACATTGCGGAGAGAATTGACCAGCCATATCGCACCGGCAAGAAGCGCCACGCCTGCAAGTATGCGCACCACACGGTCGAATGTATATGGTCGTGATGAGATAGCCATGTCACATCAATATTTTGGGAAGTGAACGATCAACCGGATTTATCTGGCGCTGAATATCAGATAAACCATATAGGCCACGTAGATTGCCACAAGAATCGCGCCCTGTCCCCGGGTGATGGTGCGCTTCACTATCACGTCGCCGAAGAGCAGCACCATAAGCGATCCCACCACAAGGATGCCGAAATCCACGGATGTCAGGTTGCCGGCACGCAGAGGGCTGATTGTGGAGCACAGGCCGATGATGAAAAACACGTTGAATATGCACGCGCCAACCACGTTGCCTATCGCTATCCCGGGCTGCTTCTTGAGAGCCGCGATGACAGAGGTGGAAAGGTCGGGGATCGAGCTGCCGATACCTACTATGGTAAGGCCTATCAACGCCTCCGACATGCCCAGACGTCTGGCCAGACCCGACGCTCCGTCCACGAGCCATTGGCCGCCGAACACCAGCGCGGCAAGGCCTCCGAGTATACACGCCGCGGCAAGCCATGGTTTCATCACGCGCGTGTTGTCGGCATCGGCGGCCTCAGCCTTTTCCACGCTCCTCTCCTTCGCCCTCGGCGCCGGGCGCGGAGCGGTCGAAAGAGGTTTGACCGCAGGCCTCTTGACCATAGCCATCGTGTAGCACATGAATATCACGAACAGCGACAGTAGCATAAGGCCGTCCGTGCGGTTCACTATGTTCAGCGGCGTGCCGTCCACTATCCTGTCGTCGGCACAGATAAACAGCGCCAACGATGACAAAGCCAGCATGGGGAGATCCTTGAATGCCATCTCCGAGCTTATCGTCACCGGGGCGATTAGGGCCACCACGCCAATCACGAGGGTTATGTCGAAGATGTTGGCCCCGAGTATGTCGCCCAGCGCCAGTTCCGACTTGCCGCTCAGGGTCGAGATGAAGCAGACCACGAAATCGGGAGTCGACGAGCCGAACGCCACTATCGTAAGACCGATCACAAGGCTCGATATGCCGAACCGCTTGGCCACAGACACGGCCCCGTCGGTAAGGTAATTTCCTCCGGCTATTATGAGCACCATGCCGAGAATCAGAAAAAGAATGTCGTGAAACATATCGTGTGAGATTATTTTCGTGCGAGACTTTATTAAAATAACATCACGACATACCCAAAAGATTAGTGGCGAGCTTGTGATTAAGAGGTTGTTTAAAAACAACCTCTTAATATCTGACAGTCTAATACGTTTTAACGCAATATCTACCATTGTCATTCAGGATTTGGCGGCACGGAAAATGATTGCTAACTTTGGGGTATGGAGCAGAAGATCGATCTTGACAATCCGGAGTTTCAGGATGTGTGGAAACTGCTGTGCTACACGAGGCAGTCAGTGTTCATGACCGGGAAGGCCGGCACCGGCAAATCCACATTCCTAAAATACGTGTGCGCGCACACGCGTAAGAAGCATGTCGTGCTTGCCCCCACCGGCATCGCCGCCGTGAATGTCGGAGGGCAGACCCTGCATTCATTCTTCAAGCTCCCGTTCAAGCCCGTCGTGCCCGACGACCCGGAGTTCATGCCACGACACCTCAAGGAGCGCATGAAGTATCCACGCGACAAGGTGAAACTGCTCCGCGAACTCGAACTGATCATAATCGACGAGATATCGATGGTGAGGGCCGACATGATCGACCTCATCGACAGGATTCTGCGCGTCTACACCGGCAACACCCGCGAACCGTTCGGCGGAAAGCAGCTCCTGCTCGTGGGCGACGTATTCCAGCTCGAACCGGTGGTCACCGCCGACATGCGCGACATCCTTGGGCGCTTCTACCGCCGGAACTATTTCTTCTGTGCCAACGCGTTCCGCGAGCTGAGCGTCGTGCCCGTGGAACTGAGGAAAGTCTACCGCCAGAACGACGAAGCATTCATATCCCTGCTCGACAGGGTGAGGACAGGACGTCCGGACAGGAACGACATCATGCGCCTGAACGAACGCGTCGCCCACGAAAGCAGCCCCACCCTCTCCACCGATGCCGGAGGGCGCCTCGTAATGACCCTCGCCACGCGCCGCGACATGGTCGAGTCGATCAACAGCCGCCACCTCGCGGCTATCGACGTGCCCGAGGTGACCTACACGGGAACCGTCTCGGGCGATTTCCCCGAAAGCTCGCTCCCGACGCCGCGCACGTTGACGCTGAAGGTCGGCGCACAAGTGGTGTTCATCAAGAACGATGCCGAGCGCCGTTGGGTCAACGGCACTCTCGGACGCGTCGACATGGCTTCGGACGACCGGCTCATAGTCATCACCGAGGATGGCGAGAAGCATCATGTCGAGCAGGCCGTATGGGAGAATGTCCGCTACTACTACGACGAAAAGGAGAAGAAAGTGAAAGAGGACGTGCTCGGCACGTTCACCCAATATCCGGTGCAGCTGGCATGGGCGCTCACCATCCACAAGAGCCAGGGCCTCACCTTCGCCAACGTGCGCATCGACCTCGGCGAAGGCGCATTCAGCAGCGGGCAGGCCTACGTGGCCCTGAGCCGTTGCCGTTCGTTGGAGGGGATGACGCTTGCCGGCACCATCAACGAACGCGACATATTCGTCAATCCCGCCATCGTGCGTTTCAGCCACACGTTCAATGACAACGCCCTCATCGCCTCGGCACTCGAACGCGCGAAGGCCGACGACGAGTACGCCCGGGCTCTCGCCTCCCTCCGCGAAGGCGATCTCGCCAGTGCGTTCGACCACTTCACCGAAGGACTAAGATGCCGCAGCGAGCTTGACAACCCTCTGCTGATGCGCTTCGCACGGATGCAGCTCAACCGCATCGCCGACCGGCGCGACGAGATCGCACTCCTTCGCAGCACCATCGAGGATGACCGCTCGCGCTTCATACGTCTCGCCGACGAATATGTTGCCATGGCCGATGAATGCCGCCTCGAAGGCATGGATCCCACCCCGGTCATAGCCAACTACGACAAAGCGCTCGACCTCGTGCCCGGGCACACACGTGCCTTGACCGGGAAAGGGCTTGCCTACTTCGACGCAGGCGCATACGACGAGGCTGCGGCATGCTTCGAGCAGGTGGCAGAAAAGTCGCCCGACAATTTCGAGGCGCTCTACATGGCCGGCGAGTCCTACCGGCGTCTCGACGCGTTTGCCGACGCCCTCGACCGCTACCTCAAGGCCGAGGCCATCGATGCCGACAGCGCCCCGCTACATGAAAGCATGTCGGCGCTCTACACCTCCGTGGGCGACGATGAAAGCAGCGCGCGCCATGCCACCATCGCCCGCAAGCTCCGCACTTCATCGCGCCGCAAGAAAAAATAAGAGGTTGTTTTTAAACAACCTCTAAGATGTGCTGCCACGGTTTGTAAAAACCGTCGGAAACACTTATCTTTGCGTGAACGATTATTTTACCATAAAAACATAGTTATGAAACGATTATTGAGGTTATGTGCCGCTACGGCCGCCATGGCTGCGACATGTCCGGCATACCATACCACAGCACAGACATTGCAGCCTCGCCTGACAGCCGTCTACGACAAGCCGGCCACAAACTGGGAAGAAGAGGCCCTGCCGCTCGGCAACGGCTACATGGGCGCCATGGTGTTTGGCGACGTGTTCAACGAAACAATCCAGACAAACGAAAAGACCTTATGGTCAGGCGGCCCAGGAGAGGACGCCGACTATGACGGAGGACACATGCACACGAAAGAATCGGCGCACAAGGCACTCAAGGATTTCCGCACCATGCTACAGGAGAGCATGACACAGTTTACCGCCGGACTCGTGCCGGGCGGACTGAAGGACTATCCCGGAAATGCCAATTATTACGACGAAAAAGGGAGTCACGGAGATTACGACGGCACCGGCAAGATGCTCAACGGACTCCTCGGCACAAAAGACCACTTCGGCTCATTCCAGACACTCGGCGACATCCACATCGACGATACCGGATTCCCGGCCATCATCACTGAATCGATTTGGACGAACTATGACAACAACCCAGGCTCCAATGAAGTGATCAAGAGCGCCTTTGACGGCAATGCATCCACCAAATGGTTCGCCGAGAACCATGACGGGCGCACATTCCCCGTCGACATAAAATGGGAATACACGAAAGCCCCAGACATCAAAGGTTACACGATAGGCTCAGGCAACGACATGCCGGCGCGCGACCCAAAGTCATGGACACTCTACGCATCACGCGACGGGGTCACATACGATGAGATTGACTCACAGGATGGGAAGTTCTGGAGCGACGACGAGCGCAAGACAAAGAAATACTTCAAATTTCCCGAAACACTTTCCGGCTACCGCTTTTTCCGTCTGTCCATCACGTCGCTACAGGGCGCAGGCCAGAAACCGCAGTTGAGCGTAATCGAGCTTGACGTCGCCACCCGCGACTACCGGGACTACCGACGCTCGCTCGACATAGACAATGCCGTACAATACGTGACCTACACCTCGGGAGAGTGCACATATACCCGTGAATATTTCATGAGCTACCCCGACAACATCCTTGTGATGCACCTGGCAGCCGACAAACCATTCTCACGACGCATAAGCGTCACCTCGCCCCACAGCGACCACGACATATCGGTCAACTCCGACGGACAGATCGTGCTCACCGGATGGCCCACACCCGTAAGCAACGTGCGCCGTCGCGAGAACGACAACTGGAAAGATTTCCTCCGTTTCGCCCAGGTGATCGGAGTACATTCGCACAATGGCGGCACGGTCAAGATTGCCGACGACGGCAGATCGCTTCTCGCTGATGACGTCACCGACCTTGTGCTCGTCATGTCGGCAGCCACCAACTACAAGCCATGCTATGACGCTACATTCGACTATATCGACCGTAGCGCAGATCCCATGGCCATAGCCAAGGAGCGTGTCGATGCCGCAGCCGGGAAAAGTCTCGGGTCGCTGCGTTCGGTGCATCTCGACGACTACCACACTCTCTACAATGCCAACAAGATACAGCTCGGCAAAAACATCACTGAGCCTGCCGCATGCACCGACCGCCTTCTCGAAGCGCTGCGTGACGGCAACCCTTCCGACAACGACCGCCACTACCTCGAGACACTATACTACCAGTACGGACGCTACCTGCTGATCGCCTCATCCCGTCCCGGATCGCTCCCCGCCAACCTCCAGGGTGTATGGTGTGAAAAGACCGCCGGAGCATGGAACTCCGACTACCACACCAACATCAACGTGCAGATGAACTACTGGCCTGCCGAACAGACCAACCTCTCGGAATGCCATCTCCCCATGATCGACTTCGTAAACCAGCTCGCGCCGCACGGAGTGGCCACCGCGCGCCACTACCATAGCCGCCCCGACGGAGGCGATGTGCGCGGCTGGACCACCTACCACGAGGTGAACGCCTGGGGCAATACCGCACCTGCCGCCGACGGCACACATTCCTATTTCCCGGAAGGGGGACTGTGGGCATGCCAGGACATCTGGGAACACTATCTGTTCACACAGGACATCGAATTCCTGCGCGGAAACTATCAGACGCTCCTCGACGCATGCCTCTTCTGGGTAGACAATCTATGGGAGGACGAACGCGACGGCACTCTCGTTGCCAACCCATCGCTCTCTCCCGAGCATGGCGAGTTCTCCCTTGGCTGCACCGCCACCCAGGGCATAATCTACGAGATGTTCACCGCAGCCCTTGAAGGCGCCGACATCCTCGGACGCTCCGGCGAAAAGGAAGTCGGAGAAATCGCGGCAGCACGCTCTCGCCTCTCGATGCCGCGCATCGGGCTCGGCGGACAGTTCATGGAATGGAAGGACGAGGTGCGCCGCGACCTTACCGGCGACGGCTCCTGGAACCGCGACGAGCAACGCTACACCGGCACACACCGCCACACCAACCACCTATTCTGGCTGCATCCCGGATCGCAGATAGTGCCTGGACGCTCACCCGAAGAGAGCGCATATGCCGACGCCATGAAAATCACGCTCGACACCAGAGGAGATGAAGGTACGGGATGGAGCCGCGCATGGAAACTCAACTTCTGGGCACGACTGCGCGACGGAAACCGCGCCCACTCCCTGCTCAAAGGATGCATGAACCTTACACAGAACGGCTCCAACATGCCCGGAGGCGTATTCAAAAACCTGTTTGACGCCCACCCGCCATTCCAGATTGACGGAAACTTCGGCGTTACCGCCGGAATGGCCGAGATGCTCCTGCAAAGCCAGGGCGACGCCATCGAGATTCTCCCCGCGCTCCCCGACGACTGGGCCGACGGAGCTTTCAGCGGCATGCGCGCCAGAGGCGGTTACATCGTGGACGCACAATGGGAAGGTGGATGCCTCACTACAGCCACCATCCTTAAAGACAAGGGCGAGTCGGGCGAATGTACCGTCAAATTCCCCGGTGCGGCCACTGCCGACGTGTCAGGTGCAACGGTCAAGGAACGCATCGGCGACAACGAGCTTGTGCTCGGTGTCACCGCAGGCACTCCCGTGACAATCACGCCCGCCACCTGTCCCGCTCCCGGACAGACCGACCCCGGAAAACCGGCTGTCACCTTCAACCATACCATTCCCGGCACTATCATCGCCGGACTGTTTGACACCGCCGAAGGGAGCTACCGCCACAAGCAGGCCACCACAGGCACCGTGTTCAGCACCTATCCGTTCAACCTCACCGCCACCGCAAGCATCAACAGCGAAGGCAAAATCGAGCACACGAGCGACGGCGACTACTTCGAATACACGTTCACATGTCCGGAAGATGGTGAATACCATATAATCTCAAAAGTAGGTGCCGACACTCCGGGACGCCGTCTACGCATCAGCATCGACGGCAAGACTGTACACACCTACGGTTTCGACGGACGGGGCTGGGATGACTCCAAGCACTTCGACGTGTCGACCGACACCCCGATATCAATTTCCGGAGGGAAGCATTTGATGCGCGCTTCGCTCGACACCGGAGGCACCAACCTCAAGAGCTTCACATTCGCTCAGGTATCATCGTCCGGCATCGACGATACCATAGCTGATGACGCCCACACCCGTGTCGACGTATATTCCGTCGACGGATGCCTGCTGCGCCGGGATGCCGAAAGCCACTCAGCCCTCGACGGACTCAACCCCGGACTCTACATCGTAGGTTCCCGGAAAGTAGCCAAAATACAATAAGGTGGGTATTCTCTAAGTCTGCTATATTCCTGCGGATGGAGCAGTGTCGCATACGGCGCTACTCCATCCTTTTTCTGCATCAATACCCTACGGAAAAATGATTATTGACCGTTTTGTCACGTAAATTGACCGAATAAATGACCCGGGTTACAAAAGGAATGATTAAATTTGCAATATTAACCAATCGATTTATTCTTAACCCAACAACACTAACATCATGGACATGAAAGAGAACATCCGCAAGCAGTTCATCGACCGCTTCGGCACTTCAGGCACCCTATACGCTTCGGCAGGACGCATCAACCTCATCGGCGAACACACCGACTACAACGGCGGATTCGTATTCCCCGGCGCCATCGACAAGGTAATCATGGCCGAACTCAAGGCAAACGGCACGGACAAGGTGCGCGTCTACTCGATCGACATCGACGAATACGCCGAATTCGGGCTGAACGAAGAGGACGCACCCAAACAGCAGTGGGCGCGCTACATATTCGGCGTATGCCGCGAGATAATCAAGCGCGGAGGCACCGTCAAGGGTTTTGACGCCGTATTCGCCGGCAACGTACCCCTAGGGGCAGGCCTGTCATCGTCCGCAGCACTCGAAAGCTGCTTCGCTTTCGCCCTCAACAACATGTTCAACGACGACAAGATCGACAAGTTCGAGCTGGCAAAGATCGGACAGTCGACCGAGCACAACTATTGCGGCGTGAACTGCGGCATCATGGACCAGTTCGCATCGGTATTCGGAAAGAAAGACCATCTCATCCGTCTCGACTGCCGTTCGCTCGAATATGAATACTTCCCCTTCAAGCTCGACGGCTACAGGCTCGTGCTCGTCGACTCCAAGGTGAAACACGAACTCGTAGACTCCCCCTACAACAAGCGCCGCGCATCATGTGAGAACGTGGCCCGCACCCTCGGCGTAGAGACATTGCGCGATGCCGAGATGGCGGATCTCGAGAAAATCAAGGATAAAATCTCCGAAGAAGATTACAAACGCGCCGTCTATGTCATCGGCGAGAAACAGCGTGTGCTCGACGTGTGCGATGCCCTCCAGAAAGGCGATTACGCCACCGTGGGCGACCGCATGTACAAGACCCACGAAGGCATGTCGAAACTCTATGAGGTAAGCTGCGAGGAACTTGACTACCTCAACGACATAGCCAAGGAGTGCGGCGTGGCAGGATCGCGCATCATGGGCGGCGGATTCGGCGGCTGCACCATCAACCTCGTCAAGGACGACCTCTACGACAACTTCATCAAGACCGCAAAGGAAAAGTTCAACGCCAAGTACGGCCACGAACCCGTTATCTACGATGTAATCGTCAGCGACGGCGCACGCAAAGTAGAAGATTGATATGAAAATCGACAAGAAATTCGAGCAGACACCCCGAGGGGAAGTCACTCTCATCACAATCACCAACGACAACGGTGCATCAGTCACCTTGTCTACCCTCGGAGCCGGCATAGTCAGCGTCGTCGTGCCCGACCGCGACGGCAAGCTTGCCGACGTAGCCCTGGGATATGCCAAGGCCGCCGACTACATCGCCGACGGCCCATGCATGGGCAAGACTCCCGGACGCTACGCCAACCGCATAGCCAAAGGGCGCTTCACCCTCGCCGGGAAGGAGTATGAACTTGCTGTCAACAACGGACCCAACGCGCTGCACGGCGGTCCCGAAGGATTCATGAACAAGATCTGGAAGGAAGAGTCGCGCGGATGCCAGGTGAAGATGGATTACACCTCGACCGACGGAGAAGAAGGCTACCCCGGCACTCTCACAGCCACCGTGCTCTACACCTGGACCAACGACAACGAGCTGATCATCGACTATCTTGCCGAATGCGACAAAAAAACGGTGGTCAACCTCACCAACCATGCCTACTTCAACCTCGACGGAGAGGACGCCGGTTCAGTGCTCGGCCACAAGCTCACCCTCGCGGCCTCACGCTACCTGCCCACCGACGATACACTTATCCCCACGGGTGAGTTCGCCCCGGTCGAGGGCACACCGATGGACTTCACCAAAGGGAAGGTAATCGGCGACGACATAAAGGCCGACTTCCCCGCACTCAACTACGGCAAGGGGTATGACAACTGCTGGGTGATTGACAACTGGCACAAGCACACTATGGCACCCGTGGCGCGCCTCGAAGCCGAGCGCAGCGGACGAGTACTCGAAGTGTCCACTTCCCAGCCCGCCGCGCAGGTGTACACCGGCAACTGGCTCTCCGGATGCCCGGCGAGCAAGAGCGGAAAGGAGTATGCCGACTACGACGGCGTGGCCATCGAGTGCCAGGGAATGCCCGACTCTCCCAACCACCGCAACTTCCCCTCGCAGATACTCGGCCCGGGCGAGGTATACGAGCAGCGCATAATCTACAAATTCGGAATCGCGTGACATTCAAGTCATTTTTGAACACACTTATACAACAATGAAACCAACATTATTTGTACTTGCAGCCGGAATGGGAAGCCGTTACGGCGGCCTCAAGCAGCTCGACGGTCTCGGACCTAACGGCGAGACCATCATGGACTATTCGATCTACGATGCCATCCATTCAGGATTCGGCAAAGTGGTATTCGTGATCCGCAAGGACTTCGAGCAGGATTTCCGCGACAAGATTCTTTCGAAATACGAGGGACATATCCCCGTGGAGGTAGTGTTCCAGTCGACCGACGCGCTCCCCGAGGGCTTTACCTGCCCCGCCGACCGCACGAAGCCCTGGGGCACAAACCACGCCGTGCTCATGGGCAAGGATGTGATCAAGGAGCCGTTTGCCGTGATCAACGCCGACGACTTCTATGGCCGCGACGCGTTCCGCGTGATTGCCGAGGAACTTCAGCGTCCGCGCGACAAGAAAGGCGACTACTGCATGGTAGGATTCCGCGTAGGCAACACCATGACCGAGAACGGCTCTGTGGCACGTGGCGTCTGTGAGAACAAGGACGGACTGCTCACCTCAGTTGTAGAGCGTACGGCCATCTCCTACGACAAGGACCACAACATCGTGTTCACCGACGAGAACGGCCAGGTGCAGACACTTCAGCCCAACACTCCCGTATCGATGAACCTCTGGGGCTTCACTCCCGACTACTTCGACTTCAGCGAACGCGAGTTCAAGAAATTCCTTGAGAAGGACATCGACACGCCCAAGGCTGAATTCTTCATCCCCCTCTGCATCGACACCCTCATCAACTCGGGCGAAGCTACCGTGAAGGTACTCGACACCGATTCCAAGTGGTTCGGCGTGACCTACGCTGCCGACCGTCCCGGAGTGGTGGCCAAGTTCGCCGAACTCCACCGCGACGGCACATATCCAGAGAAACTCTTCTGACAAACGGATACAAGCCGTTCCTTCAGTAGACATTCTACAAACATCCAGGACTTAAATCCCTATTAAGCGGGATTTAAGTCCTTTTTAATTGGAATATCGCCGGACTGTTAATCACCCCGGACTAATTTTGCGACAGAAATACCACGGGACAATGAGGGTGTGTCATAATGGCTCATCTGGGTCGTCGCTATCGACATTCGGCTTCGGTCACGTTTCGACGCATCGCCATCCCAAAGCAAAACACAGTTAAGCGATATGTTACCGACAATCTACAGGAGCGCGGCCTTCGGAGCTATGGCCGCATTCACACTCGGCGCTTCGGCGCAGGCAGCCGGCTACGCCGGCACGCCCCACAACGGTCCACATGAATTGACCACATCAGGAACCACGGTGGAGGCCGAGGACTTCGATACGGGAGGCTTCGACAAGACCTACCATTTCAAAGCCATAGAAGCACGCAGGAACAACGGGCAGAGCAATGCCTACCGCAAGGACACGCACGACGCCGACGCAAAGGCCGCTCCCGTCAACGATGCCGGCGACGGACGAGTCGTGCTCGGCAATATCGACGGAGAGGACTGGGCATGTTACACAATCGACGTGAAGGATGCCGGACTCTACGACATCATCGTCACAGGCAGCTGCGACGGCAACGCCAAATTCCACATCACCATCGACGGCAAGCCCGTGGGACGCGACAAGACACTCCCGCGCGGCGGATGGAACACCTACAACCGGGCGAAATTTCCATCGGTAGCCCTCTCGCCGGGCCGACACGTGCTGCGCTGGTCGCCGGTCGGCGGCCAGAATGTCGACAAGTTCGAGTTCGCATACGCCGGCGAATATAAGGACACACCTGTCGACGGAATATGGAGCGACACGAAATACACATATCCCCTCACCGACCGCTACGACACTATGCCTCTGTTCGTGAAATTCCCCTCACCGATGTTCGGACAGGAGTTCGAAGGCAACCTATGGACCGCCGATCCGTCGGCACACGTGTGGGAATCAGACCCCGGCACCCTTTATGTCTATGCCTCCCACGACATGGAGCCTAACCGTGGATGCGACCGCATGGACCGTTACCACATATTCTCCACACAGGACATGGTGAACTGGACCGACCATGGCGAATTCCTCAATGCCGACATGGTGAACGCCGACGTCAGCAGAGAGGTAGGCTTCACGGTGCATGGCGACGGCTTCATGTGGGCACCCGATGCCGCCTACAACAAGCGCGACGGGAAGTACTATTTCGTGTTCCCCCACCAGCAGTACACCATCGTGCGCGACCGCAAGAAGTTCCCCCACGACAACAGCGAATACTGGCTGCACGTGCTCTACACCTCCGACACTCCCGTCGGCCCATGGACCTACAAGGGCTTCATCACCGGCAAAGATGGCGAACTGCTCCCAAAGACCATCGACCCCTGTATCTTCGTCGATGACGACGGCGAGGCCTACCTCTACATCTCCGGCGACCGCAAGGGGTGCTGGGCCGGGCGTCTCAACCCCGACGACTGGACGAAACTCGCCGACGAGAACGCAGTGCCGCAGGTAGATCCCGAGGGCACGTTGCTCCCGACGTTCCATGAAGCCCCGTTCGTGTTCAAGCACGACGGCGTCTACTTCCTCACCTACTCCGACGGCAATCCCATGCACCTCGGCGGCAACAAACTCCTGTATGCCACCTCCGATTCGCCTCTCGGGCCATGGACTCCGCAAGGGCCTTACATGAATCCTCACGGCGAGGACACCACCCACGGCTCGATCGTATGGTTCAAGGGGAAGCCCTACCAGTTCTACCACACAGGCAACTATAGCGGCCATGGCGCCCTGCGCTCGGTATGCTTCACCGATGTCAACGTGCACGACGGCAAGATCGACATGATCAAAAACTTCGGGCGTCCCGGCAAGAAAGGCGTTTTCGTGATTTCACCGAAAAAGAGCACCGTGATCCCCGCCGAAGCCGTCAATGTCAACGCCAATGGCAAAACCGAATCGCATCTGAGCTATTTCAAACGCCCGGCAAACGAGGAATTCGTGGCCCTGAAAGACCAGACGCGCCCTCTCGAACTGCTACGCAAAGGCGGCATAGCCAACATGGGCGAGAAAGAATGGACCCGCTACACAATCGACATCCGTGAAGCCGGCAAATACAAGATAGTGCTCAAGGCCATGCGCAAGGCACCCGGCACACGTTTCTCGCTCGCCCTCGACGGCATATGGTTCCTGCATGACGTAGAACTCGACACCCCTCTCGACCAATGGGCGGACAAGACCGTCGAGGCCGACCTCCCGGCAGGCACCTACTGTCTGGAATTCCGCAGCATGAACGGCCTGATGGACCTGAAGAGCCTCACATTCGAGAAAGCCGACTGACACCACCTTTTTAAACACCTTCAACTTTAAACACCTTCAACCTTCCAGTTGTAAGAAAAAAAGCACAGAGCACACGGAGAGCACAGAGATTAGACAGGGTTACCCTTATTTCTCTGTGCTCTCCTCGTGCTCTGTGCGAGATTATTATTTGCTTATGCGAAATTATTGTGTGCTCTGTGCGAGATATCCGTCAACGGTCATTGCGGAGTAAGCACCGTTATGTCGGCCCAGGAGGGAGACGCGGTGGTCGAGCCTTTGGTGTCCTCAAGAAGCTTGAAGCGCAGATAGCGGGCATCGACAGGCTTGCTGAAAACCACCGTGCGCGGAGTGGCGTTGTGCATGATGTTGCCGAACTCGCCGCTAACACCTGCGGGAACAGTCCAGACACCCCAGTCGGGACTCGTCTCGCACTTATAACGGTAAAGCGTGCCGGGACGCGCGTCGGCATGGGGGGTGTAGATGAAGCCGCTAACGCGTGCCACCTCGGGCAAAGTCAGCTGTATCTCACCGTCGCGCACGCTCGCGGTCACACCATTGACGGCCTTATGGCCCGAAGGCACATTGCTCGCATCGGCCACCTCCTCGGCAGGAAGCTCTATGCGGAAAGCCTCGACAGGCTTCATACACGGTTCCCCTCGGCTCGATGTCACATTAAGGCGCACAGCCTCCACTGCCACAGGCTCGAATGTCAGGATGCGGCGGTGGCCTATTGTAGTGCCTTCGGCGAGCGTTGTCCAATTGCCGCCGCTGAGGCCCTCTATCACGAAACTCTCCACGCGCTGCCCCTTGGATATGTCCTCTCCGGCGGCCACGCAGTTGATTTCCGTAGCGGCAGGGAAATCGATGGTAAGACTGCCCTCACTCTTGCCGACAGGATTGGCGAAGCTTGTCTCCACCCATTTGCCGAACTCCATCAGGCGCAACGAGTCGGCCCTGGCTATCAGACCGCGACGGTCGGGAGGTATGTTGAGCAGGAGGGTGGAATTGCGCCCCACCGACTGGAGGTATATCTCTGCAAGCTCACGCAGGCTCTTGGGCTTCTCGTCGGGGTGGTAGAACCAGCCCGGGCGTATCGACACGTCGACCTCCGAAGGCCACCAGTGGAGGCTCTCCGCCTTCGCAAGCAGCTCTCGGCTGCCGAGGTCGGCCGACATCTCGTTGATGCCAAGCCTATCGTTGGCCTCCTTGCTGCCCGGAAATATCGCAGGCGTCAGAGGCGTCACGCTCCACTCTGTGGTACGTCCCAGACCGCCTTCGTTCCCCACCCAGCGCACGTCGTCGCCGGTGATAGCCAGCACGGCCTCGGGCTGCAGCTCCTCCATGACTTTGCGGAAACGCTCCCAATCATATTCCTGGCGCTTCCCGTTCGGTCCTTCGCCGCATGCTCCGTCAAACCACACCTCGTCGACCTTGCCATAATTGCCGAGAAGCTCGCGCAGCTGGGCCACAAACATGTCGTTGTACTTCTCCGAGTCGCCGTAGCATGTAGCGTTGCGGTCCCATGGCGAAAGGTAGAGGCCAAGTTTCATATCATACTTGTCACACGCCTCACGCAAGGCCTTCACCACGTCGCCATTCCCTTCGAGCCATCCGGAAGCGGCCACGGAATGTCCGGTGGTGGCAGTAGGCCACAGGCAGAATCCGTCGTGATGCTTCGCGGTGAGTATCACAAGCTTGAAACCTGCCTTCTTGAGGGTCGCCACCCACTGCTCCGCGTCAAGGGCCGTAGGGGCGAACACCGCCGGATCCTCCGTGCCGTCGCCCCACTCGCGGTCAGTGAACGTGTTGACTCCGAAATGCAGGAAAGCGGTCAGGCCCAGTTCCTGCCATGCAAGCTGCTGGGGAGTAGGCACTACCCTTGAAGCCATGTCCACACGCTCCTGCGGAGTGGCATCAGCGGGGATCTCAACGCTCTTTTCGTAATATTTGTCACTTCGCCCGCAAGCTCCGAGCATAATGGACCCGGCAAGGAGCATTGCCGCACCTGCCGGAAATATCATCTTCATGGTTGGAAAAAACATATATTATTATGGTACTGTGTTTGTTTCCTTCAAAGTTAATGATTTTTCCCCGAAGTAAACCAACACAGTACCATTTTCAAATTCAAATTACTCTAATATATAACGTATATGAACCGTTCAATCGGCATATACGCTCATGCGGTCGAGCACCACACCATCATCGAGGGCTTTGAGATGGAGACGGTGCTTCTTCTTTTTCTTGTCGACGGCCACTTTCGCCTTTCTCACCGCACGGTTATTGAGCACGTTCTCCTTCCACTCCTCGCTGCGGTCGTAGGTCTCATAGGCAAACTCGCCGCACTCCTTCCCGTCGACCGACAGGGCGAAACGGAGCTTTCCACCGTCGTCGACAGGGTGCGTAGGCACCATGCATACTTCAATCCCGACTGAATCCGTATCGACGCGGCCAAAGTCGTAGCCAACGGCCTCACCCTTGGCCAATCCGGCGGCCTTCCCCTCGTAGCCGAGCATCTCCCATGGCGAAACACTCCCTTCGGAGCATTCCACGGCGTTCCATGAAGCAACGGGAGATGGCGACGCCGCAAGCATCGGAGCATCAGCACTACTGCGGTCAACAGGCTCGTAGACCGGAAGCCTGCGCGGCTGGAAGTCCATGATACGATGCCATTTGCCACGGTTATGTATGCCGGTGTTGTATATTCTCGTCAAGGCCACGATGCTGTCGTAGGCGCAGTCGCTCGCATGCCAGTCCATCTTGCCGTGGCGCGCGAACTGGGCATAGATATGCTTCTTGTTCATCTCCGCCGCTCCTTGCACCGGGTATTTCACCAGCTGGAAATACGTGTCCTTGCGGTCATCGGGAATGCGCGCGTCAATCTCCTGCGCCCTGTCGGAAATCTTCTTATAGTCGTCGAGGCGATCGTTGAGATAACTCTCCGTCCAAGGCATATCTTTTACCGTGGAATATTCCTGCTCCCACTCCTCCACACGGGTGTTGCCCATGAACTCCGGACGCCGGATGTGGGCCAGACGGTAATGTTCGTCAAGCACCGGAAATATGTCGCGGCCAATCTCGTCGCCGAACTCACGGGAAAGGAAATTCGCCATGTGGCGCTTCACTCCGTCAGCGGCCACACAGTCCATGTCCCACGCCATGTCCATGAACAGCTCTATCTGATATTCCGAAGGCTTTATGTCCCCCACGTTGAGAACCCACATCTTGCGTATGCCCCTGTCGTAGGCGGTTTTCATCTGCTGGTAGACGAGTCCCGGGCTTATGGTGCCGAGCCACAGGTAGTCATGCGGACGTCCCCAGTACGACACATGATAATATATCCCGTTGCCACCCTTGCGCGCGCGCTCCGTGTCGGTCGGGAAGTGGCGTATGTAGCCGTAATTGTCGTCGGTCCACATAAGGGTTATGTCATCCGGCACCTCAAGACCGGCCTTGTAGACATTGAGCACCTCCTTGTAGGGGATGAACACCTGCGGCACTTTGGTGACATCCTCGTTGACATGCCTGGCGAGCAACCCGCGCTGATCCTTGAACACGCGCGCCAGCACCGCCTTCTGCTCGTCAATGGTCTTGGCGCCGTTCATGGCACCGTCGTGCACCCCGCGCATGCCCACCGTGTAGAGTATCTCCTGGCCGGCAACCTCCTTGAGCCTCTCCTCCCAGAAAGAGTAGACGTTGTCGCTGTTGTTCACGTAGTCATACTCCCCTTTGCCGCGACGCCCCCACTCCACCGCCGTGCTCGAAGCCATAGGCTCGCAGTGGGAACCACCTATATATATGCCGTATTTCTCGGCCATCTCGCGGTTGCCGGGAGTGAAGAAGAAAGGTTGCGTGCACTCATGCATCGCAGGCCAGTAATAATTGGCACGCAGACGCAGCATAAGCTCGAATATACGCGCGTTGGTCTGCGGCCCTATACGCCCGGGCATATACCAAGGCTCATAGTTAAGGCTGCTCCATTGCATCAGTCCCCAGTCCTCGTCGTTGATGAATATGCCTCGGTACTCCACTGAAGGATGATGCTCGCAGACATACCCTGCGGGCAGCTCCACCGTCGAGCGCCTGCGTGGAGAGGCGTCGGCCCACCATTCCCATGGCGACACACCCATTATGCGCGTAAGCTCGATGATACCGTAAGCGGCGCCATGGCTGTCGTGGCCTTTTATCGAAAGTGTGCCGTCGGGCATCACTTCCATCCGGAATCCCTGCGGATATCCGATCGCATCGGGATCGATACGGACACATATGTCGGCTCGGCTTCCCGAGCCGACCACGGCGACGGTGTCGCCGGTGTAGTTGCGTACATCGCGACCGAGAATCTCGATCGCGGTCGACAAAACAGGCCTGTATTCTTCAGGCATCGACACCGCCACATCATCTCCTCCTATTGTAAACGTTGCGCTCCAGGCTGCCGCCGGCAGACAAAGAAGGGCGAGGCTGAACTGTATTTTCTTTATCATAGAATTTAATCGATATTAAGCAGCCAATGAAAATTAATTTATTTCATCTACTCGTTTATGAACGGCATCTTTCACTCTCCTCATAAGTCACGTAGCCACGGCTACACTCCTTCTTCGTCGAGCAAAATCCGCTCGTTCCTAAACTTCGCATATAATATAAACCAATTTCACCAGGTTACTTATTTTTATAAGGTTATACTGTAAAAATATTTTTCTAACTATATTGACTTTCCAAAGTTACTTGTTTACCATCTTTCCAACGGTAGGCAATTCTTCCTAATTTACCCGAAAACCGACGCTATTTTTTCATTTATCGCCGCTATTATGTCTTTGCGAGCCATGAGAGCCCGGCAAACAAAGGTTTTGAGTAAATTTGCATACTTGAAAATCATGACAGAAACGCCAACCTTATGCGCCACCTTCTACTGACATTTTTATTAATCTTATCATGGAATCTGATTGCGGCACCGGCCATCGACGAACAGTATTCCATCACTAACCTCAACCTTAAAAACGGTCTGTCGAACGACTTCGTGACCGATATCGAGATTGACGGAAAAGGCTCGGTATGGATCGCCACCGAGTCGGGACTGAACCGCCTTTCCGCAGCCGGCAACACCATATACAATACCGGCAACTCCGATATCCCTTCCAATAAGATCAACGCGCTGTTCCACCACTCCTCGACCGGTCGCATCTTCATCGCCACCGGTAAAGGACTGGCCGTGTACGACGCCCGAAGCGCACGTTTCCACACACTCACCACTGCCGACGGACTCAGCGAGAATATAATCTCACACGTGACCGGAGCCGCCGACGGAGACATCTGGATCACCTACTTTTCCAAAGGAGTGGCCCATATCGATCCGGAGAGCCTGACCATCAAAAACTATTCACCGGCAAGCCTGCAAAAGGCGAGCCATGGCAGCATGGACGACGGGCTGGGTTCACTCTACATAGGCCACCGCTACGACGGCATGAGCATACTTGACATAAAATCCGGAAAGGTGCGCAACTTCA
Organism: uncultured Muribaculum sp.; assembly: GCF_910583865.1. Classification (GTDB taxonomy): domain Bacteria; phylum Bacteroidota; class Bacteroidia; order Bacteroidales; family Muribaculaceae; genus Muribaculum. The sequence continues at coordinate 19,824 of NZ_CAJTYX010000025.1, read as the reverse complement.
CCCACAACCCCTCCGACCCTGGATCCCTGCCGAGCAACAACGTACGCGTCATTAAGCGCGACAACATGGACGACATCCTGGTAGGCACCAACAACGGCATGGCGATATTCGATCCCGACAACGGCACATTCTCACGCATGGACATCGCCGGCATCCATGGCACGGAAAGAAACATCTACGACATATGCACCGACATCGAAGGCAACATATGGGTCGCAGGCTACATGGATGGCATCATAGTGTTGGAAGCCAGCAAAATAGGGGAGGATAAACCTTCCCACGCCATCATGTCGCAGTTTGACATAAAGGACTCAGACGCCAACGTCGGCACGAAAACAATCACCACCGACGACTTCGGAAACATATGGATAGGCAGCTACGGACGCGGACTCGACATGCTCAGCCCCAGAGATTCGGAATTCACCACACTGCACCCCCGCTCAGATGACGGACATGGAAACCCCGTCTACAGTCTCGCCTACGACAACCAAGGCAACCTATGGGCAGGCGGCGACACGAAAATCTCCCTGATGAAAAACGACAAGCCACTGAAGGAATGGAGTCTTGCCCCGCTTCTCGGTTACTCGTCGGTGCTCGTCTACATTATCTATCCCGCAAGCGACGGCCGGATATGGCTCGGATGCGATGACGAAGGAGTGGTGCGCTTCAATCCCGCCACCGAACAGTTCAGCACAATCAATCTCGGACATAAGAAAATCGACATACATGCATTTCATGAGGATGCCGACAGCACCATACTCATAGGTTCGGAGTTGGGGTTATATTCCTACCGCAACGGGGTAGTACGGCAAGAAGAATCGATCAACCGCCAGCTGCACAGCAGCACCATCTACGGCATAATGCGCGACAGGCAGGGAAAACTGTGGGTGGGCACACACGGCGGAGGCGTAGACATATTCGACCGCAACGGACGAAGGACGGCACATCTCGGTGAATACGACAAGTCGCTACCATCCAACGACGTCAACCAGCTTTTCATGGACACACACGGCTCCATATGGATTCCCACGTCCGACGGTATAGTACGTGTCAAGGACACGAGACAGCCGTCAAAGACAGAGATATTCGGGTATGCCGACGGACTGACCGAATCTCACATACGCGCCGTGCAGGAGGATTTCTCAGGAAAAATCTGGATCAGCACCTATGCCGGCGTGGCGCTCCTCGATCCGGACACCGGCAAGATCCGCAATTTCGACTTCAACGACGGAGTCCCGGCAGGAGCGTTCATGGAAGGATCGGCAACCATAAGCCCCGACGGAAATGTCTATTTCGGCTCTCCCAAAGGTATATGCCGCATCAGCGCAGACAATGCCGATATCGACGAGGCCGAGAGCAAGGTCAATATACTCCAGTGCGACGGCATAGACCCCGACGAAAAAAGCGGCGCACGCACTTTGATATCAGCCGACAAGGACGGACACATCGTGCTACCGTCGTCACAGAACACAATCAAGATATACTACGGCATAGCCGACATGGCCAAGGGAGCAAACGCCCGCTACTCCTACATGCTTGAGGGACTTGATGACAAATGGCACGATGCCGGCAATGAGACCGACGTGACATTCCGCAACCTCGACCCGGGGCGCTACACCTTCAAGGTCAAGGCACGCCTCAAAAACGGAGAATGGAATCACGGCAATATGGCAAGCCTTAAAATCACAGTCGAGCCGCCACTGTATGCCACATGGTACATGAAAATCCTGTACCTCCTCATCGCCGCTGCGATCATCCTGTCGATAATTCGTTTTTACAAGCGCAAGCTGAAGATGGAGAGCACCATCAAGCTCCAGAAGGCCTCGCTCGAACTCGAAAAGGACGCGCGCCAGAAGGAACAGGATATAAACAACGAACGCCTGCAGTTCTACACCAATATCGCCCACGAGCTGCGCACCCCGCTCACCCTGATACTCGGCCCGCTGGAGGACCTCAAGAAGGACAAGCACCTGCCCGCCCCCTACTCACAGAAAATCGGCATCATACACAATTCCTCCATTCGCCTGCTCAACCTGATAAACAGCATAATGGAGTTCAGAAAGACCGAGACGCACAACAAGAAGCTGGCCGTTGCCCGAGGCGACCTCGGCAAGCTCGTGACCGAAATCGGGCTGCGCTACAAGGAACCGAACAGGAACGACAACGTGAAGATAACCGTAGACGTGTGCCCGTGCCGCGACAACGCATGCTTCGACCGCGAGGTGGTATCGACCATCCTCAACAATCTGCTCTCCAACGCCTTCAAATATACCCCTAAAGGCGAAATATCGCTGACCATGCGTCCCGTCTACTTGCCGGAAGGGGAGGCGTATTCAATCAAGGTCACCGACACCGGCTACGGAATCCCGAAGGACGCACTGCCGCGCATATTCGACCGCTACTACCAGGTAAAAGGGAAACACCAGGCATCGGGGACCGGAATAGGACTGGCGCTGGTGAAGTCGCTCGCCGAGCTGCACCACGGGAGCGTCACCGCTGAGAGCACGCCCGGCAAAGGCTCCACGTTCACCTTCACGCTGCCGGTGTCGTGTACCCTCTACGGCAAGCCTGATGACGAAGCCGTACAAGCCGGGGATGCGAAAACGACGGCAACCGTAACGGACGACAACACATTGTCCGAGGACATCAAGCCCATACTCCTCGTGGTCGAGGACAACGACGATATCCGTGACTACATCGCCTCGGAATTCTCGTCCGACTTCACGGTCATGCAGGCCACCAATGGCAAGGAGGGGCTCAAGGTCGCTCGCGACACCACACCCGATATAATCGTCAGCGACATCATGATGCCCGAGATGGATGGTATAGAGTTCTGCTCCATACTGAAGAACAATATCCTCACGAGCCACATCCCCGTCATCCTCCTCACGGCGAAAGATACCCTCGACGATAAGGAGGAGGGATACCGCACGGGGGCCGATTCATATATCACCAAGCCGTTCAGCGCCACGCTGCTGCGTACCCGCATCAACAACCTGCTTGAATCGCGCCGGCGTCTGGCCGCACTTCTCACATCGGGCCTCTCGGGGGCATCCTCCGCCCCGGCAGCAACAGCACCCGCAGCCGACGACGACACCGAAAAGGCTTCGGAGGCCGCACCTCTACAGCTGACCAAGCTCGACGAGCAATTCATCGACAGGCTCAACCGCCTCATAAACGACAATATCGACAAGGAGAAACTCGACAACGACTTCCTGACGTCCAACATGCACATGAGCTATTCGGCACTCTACCGTAAGGTGAAAGCCCTGTATGGCCTGACACCTAACGAATACGTGCGCAAGATCAAACTCAGGTATTGTGCCGGGCTGCTCAGGAAAGGTACACACAACGTGTCGGAGGCTGCGATGATGACGGGATTCAACAACATGGGACACTTCCGCGAGTGTTTCCGCGAGGAGTTCGGGATGTCGCCGTCGCAGTACATGAGGGAAAACAGTTCCGGCAAATAACCGCGTCCTATCAACGGCAGTAATCGCTTTTGCTGCGCCATGCGAAAGCACGCCGGTATGCATGGATAATCGGTTTTTCCGAATATGCAACGAATTGTCAGTACAAACCGGCAGGACATCACGATTATTTCAGAAAAAATCATTACCTTTGCATCCAAATTTACTATTTAAACATGGATTTAAAGAAGGTATTATACATCTCGCAGGAGATTTCACCCTACGTCCCTGCCTCCGACATCGCCGACAAGAGCCGCGACCTCGCCCAGGGCATTCAGGAAAAAGGATTCGAGGTGAGAACATTCATGCCTAAATACGGCCTTATCAAGGAACGCCGCAACCAGCTCCATGAAGTGATCCGCCTGTCCGGCCTGAATATCGAGATTGATAATTCCGACCATCCCCTGATCATAAAGGTGGCGACCCTGCTGCCCACACGCATGCAGGTCTACTTCATCGACAACGAGGACTATTTCCTGCGCACGCAGACCGCCCCCGACCTTGAGATACGCCTTACGCCCGACGACAACGACGAGCGCTCCATCTTCTTCGTGCGCGGAGTGGTGGAGACCGTCAAGAAACTCCGCTGGGACCCGGCCTACATCCACTGCATAGGATGGATCTCGGCTTTCGCCCCTATGTACCTGCGCCGCATCTTCGCCGACGACCCTACATTCGCAGGCTCCAAGATCATCTACTCGCTGTTCAGCGACAAATTCGAAGGCACGCTCGATCCTCGACTCCACGAAAAGCTCCTGCTTGAGGGATTTTCAGAGGAGGACATCAAGTCCATCAAGGACAAGCCGGTCGACTGGATAACCCTCAACAAGCTCGCCATCGACTATTCCGACGCCGTGGCCCAGTCGTCGCCCGACATCGACCCGGAAATCCTCGACTATATCGAGAAGTCCGGCAAGCCGTTCCTCCCGTTCTCCGAGACCGACACGCCCGACCGCACCGACCGTTTCGCCGCATTCTACGCTTCTCTCCAGCAGTAGGACATCTCCCCCTATCTACTTTTGAACCTATTATGAAATACTCCAGGCTTTTGCCAGTAGCCGCAATATTATCGGCACTCGCATTCATCGCATGCGAGGAAGGATCGTCGATCGGATCATCGATCGTGAGCGACCAGGTTGAAATCATCATCGACTCGGCATTCACAGTCACGGGCCGGTCGGTGTCCGTCACCAGCGTGACATCGCGCTCCGAATACCAGCTCCTCGGACGCATCGATGCCAAGGGCTACGGCTACCTCGCCACCGACTTCGCCAGCGGGTTCATGCCTTCCAACAAGCTCACCACGGGTCACGGCATGGGTCCGGAGAATGTCGACTCGATACGCCTCGCCATGGTGATGCGCAAAGGGCAGATGGTCGGCGACTCCGTGATGCCTCTCGGACTTGAGGTGTTCCGCCTAAACAAACCGCTGCCGACATCCGGACTCGCATCCGACAGCCCCGTCGATTCATATTACGACCCCTCTGCCCCGATAGCATCCACCATATACAATGCCACCGTCGTAGGACTCCCCGACAGCATCGCCGCCGACTACACCTACTCAAGCTCGTCGACCGACGAGGCCAGGGTGGTCTACGTGAAGCTCCCGCGCGAGATGGGGCAGGATTTCTACCGTAAATACCTCTCGACAGAAGGCCCGGCCCTGTTCAACGACCCCGAGGCATTCCAGAAATGGTTCCCCGGACTCTATGTCAAGAACTCCTACGGCTCCGGCCGCATAATGCGCTTCGAGAACTCCGCCGTCTACCTCTACCTCTCCTACCAGGACAAGACCTCGGCAGGCAAGGACACCACCATCCGCGTGATCGACACGTTCATGGCCATCACTCCGGAAGTGGTGCTCAACAACCGCATATCGCAGAAACTCAGCCCTGAGATCGAGGCCCTCGCCTCAGAGAAACCCGTAGTGGTAGGCCCTATCGGCTATGACACCGAGATACGGCTTCCTGTCAAGAAAATCGTGGAAAGCTACAAGAGCCAATCCGGCAACAACAACGTGGTCAACAACCTCACGTTCCACATCCCGGCATCGGCCATCGCCAACGACTACGACATCGACCCTCCCGCCAACATACTTCTCGTAAAGAAGGACAACAGGACCAAGTTCTTCGAAAACAACAGTCTCACAGACAACGCTACATCTTTCTACGCCACCTACAACTCGACAACGAAGATGTACAGTTTCACCAACATGCGCCAGTTTGCCATCGACGCCATCGAGAAGGACAAGGAGGGAACACTCACGGATGCCGACGGCGACTACGTGCTCACGCCTGTCAATCTCGTGACCGAGACCGTATCCAACGGCTACTACTCCACGTCGCAGATTGTGATAGCCATCACCCCCTACATCGACACACCCGCCATGGTGCAGTTCGACCTCACAAAGACGCACCTCTACCTCACTTTCTCGAAACAGACGATGCACTGACCCGGGCATACAAACGGATGGAGTGTGTCAAAATCGTCGGACGAGTCGGACCCGTCTGACGAGTCTGAACTGTCCGACCGGTCAGACTGAACCCGCTCTCCGGAAAGAATTATACGTACACAGAGAAAAAAGCCGGCACTCACCCGCTTATCGGGCTTGTGCCGGCTCATTACCATATTTCCAATGGCTCTGTGGCTGAAATTGCAGACCGTGGCGGAAAGGGTCAGAGCCGCCACGCTGTAGGCCGCAGAATCTTGCGCCATCTCCTGCATTCACAGTATCTAACAACTTCTACCAACATTAAAACGCCATGCCGGTGCAGGTGGTTGCCAACGTTCCGTTCAATAAAACTTATATATTGTGAAACAACCTTTTCACAATCTCGCGTATTTTCCTTAAATTTACAGCAACAACCATGTAACGTCATGCAAAAGAATTACATATTCCGGCTTCCGATGAAAGTACGCGACTATGAGGTCGACGCCGAAGGAATAGTCAACAACGCCATCTACCTCCATTATTTCGAGCATACGCGCCACGAATTCTGCGAACATGCGGGCCTGTCGTTCGCGCAGATGCACGCCCGGGGAATCGACCCCGTGCTCAACAGGGTAGAGATAGACTACCGTACACCCCTACGTCTGGGCGAACGGTTCACGAGCTGCCTCAACATAGCGCGCGAGGGCGCACGATTCATATTCCTGCAAGACATCTACAACGAGTCGGGACAGCTCGTGGTGGCAGGCAAAGTGAGCTGCGTGGTGACATGCGGAGGACGCCTCACGCGCGGCGACGAACTTGCCGCCTTCTTCGCGGAATATCTGTAGGCCATTCTTCCAACGCAACAGCGCACATGATAACAAACACCGGACCGATGGATAACAACACGGCATACAGGATAGCTTTCAGCCGCATAAAGGGTATCAACCCGTCTGTGGCCGCACGGATACTCGAACATATCGGTACGGAGAAGGAATTCTTCACCCTCCCGGCCCGAGAAATCGGCACCTGCCTGCCGCAGTTGCCCCCGGCGCTTATTGCCGACTCCTACCGTCGCGGCCTGCTCGACACGGCACGTGAAGAACAGGAGTTCATGGAGAAGTCGCACATCAGGGCGTTGTATTTCACCGACGACGGCTATCCCGCACGGCTTGCCGAATGCGAGGACGCGCCACTACTCCTCTACACTCTTGGCGACACCGGCCTCAATGCCGCGCGCATGGTGAGCATCGTGGGCACGCGCCGTTCCACGCCTTACGGCATGGCTTTCGTGGAAAATCTCGTGGCCGAACTGGCCGAGAAACTCGGCCCCGGCACCGTTATCGTCAGCGGACTTGCCTATGGCATCGACGTGACCGCCCATCGCGCGGCCCTGAAGGCAGGATTGCCTACTGTGGCCGTCCTTGCCCACGGACTCAACACGCTATATCCGGCAGCCCACCGGAGCGTGGCCGCCGACATGCTGCGCGCAGGCGGGATGCTCCTCACTGAATACGCGTCGAAAGACCCTCTCCACAAGGGCAACTTCATAGCCCGCAACCGCATAGTGGCCGGAGTGGCAGACTGCGTGGTAGTGGCCGAGTCGGCCCGGCGCGGCGGTGCGCTCGCCACAGCATCGCTCGCCATGTCATACTCACGCGACGTGATGGCTCTCCCGGGACGCATATCCGACACCTACAGCCAAGGTTGCAACGACCTGATAGCCCGTAACCAAGCCGCGCTGATCACCTGCGCCGACGAACTCATCGCCGCAATGGGGTGGCAACCGATAGCCGCGCGCGCCGATGCCGAAACGCAGCCTGCGCTATCGCTCCTCACCCCGGACGAGGAACGAATAGTAGATTACCTCCACGAGCAGGGCGAGGGAAGCCTCAACAAAATGTGTGTCGACCTGTCGATACCCGTGGCGCAACTTACCGGACTGCTGATGTCGCTCGAATTCGGAGGCCACATCATCACATATCCCGGTGCCAAATACCGTCCGGCTCGATGAGCAATCGGCAGCCGATGCGTGTTATACCAACAAATACGATTCTAACCGAAATTCAAATCCAGATCCTATGACAACAGGACGAAAAATAGGAGCCTCCGAGATGATAATCAACCCCGACGGCTCGATATTCCACCTCCACCTGCTTCCTGAGCAGCTTACCGACAGGATAATCCTCGTGGGCGACCCGGGACGCGTCGACATGGTGGCGTCGTTTTTCGACACAAAGACGTTTGAAGTCTCGTCACGCGAATTCCACACAATCGGAGGCACATACAAGGGTAAGCCGATAATGTGTCTGAGCCACGGTATAGGACCCGACAACATCGACATAGTGCTCAACGAGCTTGACGCGCTCGCCAACATCGATTTCGCCACACGCGAGGTGAAACCCCGCCACCGTACCCTGACGCTCGTGCGCATCGGCACCTCCGGTGCGCTCCAGCCCGAACTGATTGTGGGCACTCCGGTGATTGCCGCCCATTCGATAGGGTTTGACGGCGTGCTCAACTACTACGCCGGGCGCAACCGCGTGGCCGACCTCGACTACGAGCGCGCTTTCTGCGAGTTCACGGGATGGAACGCACTGTGGGCCGCGCCATATGTCGTGCCGGCCGACAAGGAACTTGTCGAGCAGATCGGACGCGATGACATGGTGCGCGGGCACACCATCTCAGCCGTCGGATTCTACGGTCCGCAGGGACGAGAACTGCGCCTTCCTCTGGCCAACCCTGACCTCAACAGCCGCATCGAAGCTTTCAGGTATAACGGCGAACCTGTCACAAACTACGAAATGGAGTCGGCACCGCTCCAGGGGCTCGCGCTGCTGCTCGGCCACCGCGCCATGACGGTATGCTCGATCATCGCCAACCGCGTGTCTACGCAAGCCACGCCCAACTACAAGACCGCCGTGCGCGACCTCGTGGCTACAGTGCTCGACCGCATATAAAATGGTCATTCATTCGCTGCAATGAATGATGACCGTCAGCCGGCGGATGCACGGCGGTAAAGCACGACGGCTATTACCATGTAGATGAGATTGGGAATCCACATCGCCACGAACGGCGACGTGTAGCCCGATATGGCAAACGTCGAGGTGACGGTCATGAACAGTATGTAGCTGAAACTGAGCACCAGGCCGATGCCTATGTTGATGCCCATGCCACCTTTGACCTTCTTGGACGATAAGGTCATACCTATCACGGTGAGGATGAACGCGGCGGCACACATGGCGTAGCGTCGCTCGTTCTCGATCTCGAACGCCTCGATGTTGGCCACGCCGCGCTCCTTCTGCCTGGCGATGTATTCCTGCAGCTGCGGCGACGTGAGCGTCTCCTGGTCGTTCTTTGATATTAGGAAATCACGCGGCTCGAAAGGTATCATAGTGTCGAGGCGGCTTCCGCGCCTGATATTCTCGCGTATGCCGTCGATGTCTCGTATCATGTAGTCGCGCACCTGCCAGCGGTAGAGCGAGTCCCATCGGATAGTGTTTGCCGTCAGGCGCGACACGAGGCGCTTGCCGTCGAACTTGTCGAGCGAGAAGCGGTAGCCGGTGCGTGTGGTGTTGTCATAGCGGCTCATATAGGCTATCTCGCCGGGAGCCACCATCATCTGTATGTTGCTGCCATAGTCCACACGCTTGTTTTTCACGTATGTGTTGGTGTACTCGATACGCTTCACATTGGCCGGAGGGATGATATAGGCGCCGAGCACCCATGTCAGTGCGGCAATCACAGCGGCGCTCACGATGTAGGGGCGCATGAGCCTGCGGAAGCTCACGCCCGACGAGAGCATGGCTATGATCTCGGAATTGTCGGCGAGCTTTGACGTAAAGAAGATGCACGCGATAAACGTGAACAGCGGACTGAACTGGTTGGCGAAATAGGGGAGGAAATTGAGGAAGTAGTCGAATATGGTGGCATGCAGCGGGGCTTTCAGAAACGAGTCAAGCTTCTCGTTGATGTCAAACATCACCGTGATGGCCAGAATCAGAAGTATCGCGAAAAAGTATGTGCCGAGAAACTTCTTGATGATATACAGGTCGAGTATCTTGAACGGTTTCTTCATCGTCGGGTGGATGGTTGGTTATGACTTGTTACAAGCGCCGTGTCACGCATTCGAGCATCTCCGTTTTCCATCTGCGGAAATCACCGGCAAGGATATGTGCGCGGGCCTCGCGTGTGAGCCAGAGATAGAATGCCAGATTGTGGATGGATGCTATCTGCATACCGAGAATCTCCTGCGAGGCGAAAAGGTGGCGCACATATGCCTTGGTGTAGGCGCGGTCGACGTAGCTCGGGCCATCCTCCTGGAGCGGAGAGAAGTCGTCGGCCCACTTCTTGTTGCGCATGTTCATCACGCCGTGGCGCGTAAACAGCATGCCGTTGCGTCCGTTGCGCGTAGGCATCACGCAGTCCATCATGTCGACTCCGCGCTCTATGGCCTCAAGGATGTTGGCAGGAGTACCTACCCCCATAAGATAGCGCGGCCGGTCGGCGGGAAGTATCTCGTTGACCACCTCAATCATGTCGTACATCACCTCCGCAGGCTCACCCACGGCCAGACCGCCTATGGCGTTGCCGTCAGCACCCAGCTCGGCTACCTCGGCAGCTGCCTGACGGCGCAGGTCGGGGTAGGTGCACCCCTGCACTATCGGGAAATATGCCTGACGGTAGCCATAAAGCCCCTCTGTCTCCTTATAGCGTTTCCAGCCGCGCTTCAGCCAGCGCATGGTCAGCCCGAGCGACTTGCGTGCATAGTCATACTCGGCGGTGCCGGGAGGGCATTCGTCAAGCGCCATCATTATGTCGGCGCCTATGGTGCGTTCTATGTCGACCACACCTTCGGGCGTGAAAAGATGCTTTGAACCGTCGATATGGCTTCTGAACCATGCTCCTTCCTCCTTGAGCTTGCGGTTGGCCGCCAAAGAGAACACCTGAAAGCCGCCGCTGTCGGTGAGTATCGGGCGCTCCCATCCTATGAACTTGTGGAGACCGCCGGCCTGACGGAGGATCTCCGTGCCGGGGCGCAGGTAGAGATGATACGTGTTGCCCAGTATAATCTGTGCGTTGACATCATCGCGCAGCTCATGCTGGTGCACGGCCTTGACACTCCCCAACGTGCCCACGGGCATGAACACGGGAGTCTCTATACGGCCATGATCGGTCGTGATAAGCCCTGCACGCGCATTGCTCAGGGCATCGGTGGCTTGTAGCTCGAATTCCATAACTTACTGCAAAGATACGAATAAGTCGAGTGCAAAAGCAAATTTATTTGGTTTTGCCGAACGAGAGTATCTTTGGGGTTATTAGTCTTATTAGCCTAATTGGTCTAATAAGGCTTATCACCTGTTTGGATCAATGAGCTTCGAGCCAGTTTTGTCCTACGCCGGAGCTGACGATGAAGGGCACTTTGCCCAGATATGCGCCGGTCATGTCGGCGGTGACTATCTCCTGCACTACAGGAAGCTCGTCAGGGACAACGTTGAATATCAGTTCGTCATGTACCTGCATTATCATCCTCGACCGCAGCCCGCGCTCCTTGAAATGGCGGTCGACACGCACCATCGCCACCTTGATTATATCGGCGGCAGAGCCCTGGATGGGGGCGTTGACGGCGTTGCGCTCGGCATATCCGCGCACCACGGCGTTGGCGGAATTTATGTCCGGCAGCATGCGCTTGCGACCCATTATCGTGGTCACATAGCCTTGCGACTTGGCCTTTTCTATGGCATCCGAGATGTATTCCTTGATGTGCGGGTAGGTGCGGAAATACCCGTCGATAAGCTCCTTTGCCTCATAGCGCGGTATGCGCAGGCGCTGTGCCAACCCGAAAGCCGATATTCCGTATATGATGCCGAAATTGGCAGTCTTGGCCTTGGCGCGCTGCTCCGGGGTGACGCTGTCGAGGCTTTCATGATAAATCCTGGCGGCAGTGGCCTGATGGATGTCGGTGTTGCTCACGAACGCCTCGATCATGTCCTTGTCGCCGGAAATGTCAGCGATGACACGCAACTCGATCTGCGAATAGTCGGCACTCATGAACACGCATCCCGGATCGGCGATGAACGCGCGACGTATCTCACGGCCATTGTCGGTGCGTATGGGTATGTTCTGTAGATTCGGGTTGGCTGAGGATATTCGTCCGGTGGCCGTGACAGTCTGGTTGTACGTCGTATGTATCTTTCCCGTTGCCGGATTGATCATAGCAGGAAGAGCCTCGATATAAGTGGTCAAGAGCTTACGCAGACCACGGATATCAAGTATGAGACCCACGAGCGGATGTGCGTCGCGGTACTTGTCGAGAATCTCCTCGGTGGTGGAGTATCCACCCTTCTTCGTGCGCTTGGCCTTGGGGTCGAGCTGAAGGCGTCCGAACAGCACCTCGCCCACCTGCGACGGCGATGCGATGTTGAACGTCGTGCCGGCCAACCTGTAGGCCTCTTCCTCCATCGAGCGCAACTGTGAGCTGAACCGCCGTTGAAGCTCGGCAAGCGCATGCACGTCTATGCGCACGCCTGTCCATTCCATGCCGGCAAGCACCATTATCAGCGGGAACTCTATGTCGTCGAGCAGAGGGCGCAACCCTTCGGCATCAATCTTGTCGAGAAGCGGCTTGTGGAGACGCAGGGTGACATCTGCCACCTCACACATGCGACGCGCCTCCTCGCCGGAGGGAATCGGCTCGCCTTTCTTCACCAGACGCGCTCCTTCGTCGTAATCAAGCGTATGGTAGGAGATGAACGCCGCTGCCACACGTGGCAGTGCATGATTCATCTCCGGCTCTATGAGATAGTGGGCCACTCCGGTGTCGAAATAAGGCGCGGAAAAGTCCACGCCCTCCCGGCGCAGGAGCATCATCTCACGCTTCACGTCGTGACTAACAACCATTGTTCCGGGATTGGAGAACAGAGGAGCGAGTGCCTTCACTATCTCCGCACGCCCGGCAGCCTCATTAGGCAGCCCAACATACGCAGCATCGCCCTCGCCAACAGAAACGGCGATTCCATGCCATCTCGAAGTCATGTCGCACTCCCCTACTGAATATGACGCCACACCTATCTCCGACACGCCGGCTACCGACGCGACAAACTCCCTGACCTCGTCGACAGAGACCAAGGTGCGGTAACGAGTGCTGCCCTCGTCGAAACGGGCCACATCAGACGCCAGGGACGAGACTTCCGGCTGCGGCAGGTCGAAAAGAGAACCCATGCCGTCGGCGGCGGCAGACGTCCTGACCGACGGGGCATCGCCATGCGGAGCCTCCTGAATGCCGAGCCGTTTGATAAATGTGCGGAATTCCAGCTCGCCATATATGGCTGCAAGCCCGGCGTTGTCAGGCTCACCCCGACGCAGGCCATCGATGTCGATACCCACCGGTACATCGGTTTTTATGGTAGCAAGCAGCTTGGAGAAACGTATCTGCCCGGCATTGTCGACGATACGCCTCTGCATGGCACCTTTAAGCTCATCTGTATGGTCGAGCAGGTTTTCCACGCTCCCCCACTCCGCGATAAGGCGGCTTGCAGTCTTTTCACCGATGCCGGGACAGCCCGGGATATTGTCGACAGCATCGCCCTCCAGTGCCAGCATATCAATCACCTGACGTGGAGAGCTTATGCCATACTTCTCGCATACCTCCTTAGGGCCGCGAATCTCAATCTCGGAACCTCGCACGGAGGGCTTGTACATAAACACCCGGTCGGTGACGAGCTGACCGTAGTCCTTGTCGGGTGTCATCATGAAAGTGGTGTATCCCTCCCGCTCGGCCAGACGCGACAACGTCCCTATCACATCGTCGGCCTCATAGCCCGGGACTTCTATCAACGGTATGCCATAGGCGCGGATTATTTCCTTGATATACGGCACGGCACGGCTGATGTCCTCCGGCTGTTTCTCGCGCTGCGCCTTATACTCCGGATACATCTCGTGGCGGAACGTAGGGCCGGAAGGATCGAAGCATACCGCCATATGGGTCGGCGCTTCCTTCTTAAGCACCTCCTCGAGAGTATTGACAAAGCCGAATATGGCCGAAGTGTTCATACCCTGGGATGTAAGGCGCGGAGCACGTATGAGAGCATAGTATGCACGGTATATCAGCGCATAAGCATCGAGGAGAAACAGTTTCTTGTCAGTCATAGACGGGAGTATTTACATTTATCGGTTCAATATTTGCCGATAAAAGTATAAAGAATTTGAGACTTTTACTAATTTTGCACCACAATTCGCCTGAATGACCGCATTTCAAGACATACTCCACACTATCGCTCCCGAGTTGGACGAACTGAACAAGCGCATGCGAGATGCGCTCCACACCTCCAACCCCCTCATGAACGAGATAGTTACGACTTATCTCGCCACAAAAGGGAAGCAGATACGCCCGGTGATGGTGCTGTTGAGCGCCAAAATGTTCGGCGGCATCAATTCCACCGCGATGCATGGAGCCGCAGCCATCGAAATGCTCCATAACGCATCGCTGATTCACGACGATGTGGTGGATGACACACACCTGCGGCGTGGAATGCCCACCATCAACACCGTGTGGGACAACCATATCGCCGTGCTCGTAGGCGACTTCTTCGTAAGCATGGCCCTCCATGAGGCGCTTCTCACGAAAAACCTCGACATAGCGGCCACAATAGGCGCACTGGGCAGGCAGCTGTCGCTCGGCGAAATCGACCAGATCGACAAGGCCCGCAACCACTATCTCGACGAGAGCGCCTACATGGATGTGATCGACAACAAGACGGCGTCGCTCTTTGTGGCATGCGTAAAGATGGGTGCGCTCGCAACGGACGCTCCTCAAGAGGATGCCGAACGGCTTGAGCAATTCGGGCGACTGATCGGACTGGCATTCCAGATACGCGACGACATCTTCGATTACTTCTCGGACGGGACCGGAATAGGGAAACCCACAGGCAACGACCTGCGTGAGGGAAAAGTGACACTTCCCCTGCTCTACGCATTGTCGCGAACGGACATGGAAGAATGCGATGCCATGAACGAAATCGTGCGTCGCGACGAACTGGATACCGAAGATATCGAACGACTCATCCGCTACGCCAAAGAAGCCGGAGGCATCGACTACGCCTACTCGCGCATGCGTGAACTTCGTGACCGTGCCGAAGAAATCATCTCGGCGTTTCCGGAATCAGAGACGCGCACGGCATTCATGGCAATCTTTGACTACATAATCCACCGCACATATTAGGAGTTAGAGGTTGTTTAAAAACAACTTCTTAGAGCCTGTTCAAAATTCATATTACTTTGCTTTTGAGGATATTATCGTTATATTTTTATTTGTTCTTCGGTCACGTAGCTACGGCTACGCTCCCTCATCTCAAACAAAAATCTATTCGACAATCTCTCTCAAAATACGTATCATATAAATTTGAACAGGCTCTTAAATTCAATGCAACTCTGACGGAGAGAGGTAGCCGTTCATCATGGCATATACACTCAATCCGGACGCCGAGCGGATGCCAAGCTTTGAGGTTATATTCTTGCGATGCGACAGCACCGTATTTATACTTATGCCCAATGCATCGGCAATCTCCTTGTTTATATGGCCGAGGGCGACATGACGCAGCACCTCGACCTCGCGTTGGGAAAGTCCGGGCATGCTCTGCTCGGATGTAATCGCGCTCATACTTTCGAGACGGCGCCTCATCTCCTCCACTATGTCACCTTCGCTACGCCCCATACGCAACATGCCCGGAAGAGCGCCCACGACTATAGTGCGCGAACGGCGCGGGATAAAGAAATCCGACATAGAACAGCACACCTCGGCATCGGCCATATATATCGTGGCGGGAGTCTCGGCCTCGTCAAGGTCTACAGTAGCCGACTCGCAGGGCGACACGATACAGGCATCCATGTCGAAGTATCTTTCGGCAATCCATCGCAGACCTATGGCACGCGCGGTATCGACGGTCACTATCACGAGTCTCATGGCATGTCCGTATAGCCAGCAGCCGCATCAGCATCGCCCCCGAGCAACGGCAACAAGATACGGCTACGCAGGCGGTTGTTATTATAAAGGTCGTTTTCAAGCGCTCCGACCGCGACAATCACGGCATAGAGCAGATTACGGTCCATAGTGCCGTTTACAAGATTGACGAGCATCCCGCGCAAGTCGGCGATCTCGCCCCAGCAGTCGCGCATTGCCTCCAAACCGGATGCCGCTATACGGCACGATTCGCGTGAAGCATCATCCCGCATCACCGCCGGGAGCACATCGGACAGGTCCCGGTCAATGGCTGCGTCGAGCGAAGCAAGCGCCTTCTGCGCCATGGCATGGATCATCGGCATGTTGCTGTCGTCCCCGACGGTAGCCATCAGACGCGCGAAATGCGCGCGGACGTTGGGTATGAGCGTGAGGCGACAGTCATTGTCGGCCTTGGCGAGATAGCCGGCCACCTCATGGCGTCCGCAGCTCTTAAGCAGGTTCTCGGGAAAATAGCCTTCGTTGACAAACGTGTTGAGAATTGCGAGCACGAAGTCGCAGTCAAGCGAATAGTGCACGCAAATCCGCTCTACTGTAGCATTGTTGACACCGAGCCGTATGCCGAAACGGTTTACGACAGGTATCACCGACGGTTCCTGGAGTATGACAGTCCCAAGCGACGTGTTTTTTCGTATAAGGGTCATTATATGGTAATAGAGTGATTGGCTGCTCAACGACGACGCACGCGGACCACCTCATGCTCGGTCACTACAAGATCCATCGTCACATCGTGGGGATCGGCGTCGATGTCGTCGACAAGCTGGAAGTCGTAGCCGACACCCACCTTGGTGGCTCGTGTCGAAGCGAGCATACGGTCGTAATACCCTTTGCCGCGCCCCACGCGATTGCCGCGACGGTCGTAAGCGACACCGGGCACCACGATAAGCTCTATCGAGGATATGTCGCGCACATCGTCACCCTCCGGCTCCTCGATCTGGAACGCTCCGAGCCTGAGCGAACTGCGGTCGTAGGGCAGCACTTCGAGATTGACCCCGTTGACGCGCGGCAGGAAGAAATTCTTGCGGGAATGCCACTTCTCGATGAATCCGCGCGTCGACAGTTCATCGGGGAGCGAATGGTAGAGGAGTATGTTTTCGGCCATCATGAAAGCCACGGAGTTTTCCAGCACAGAGAATACAGCCTCTGCCGCGCTACGACGCTCGGCATCGGTAAGAATGGCCTTACGGGCCTTTATGCGACTGCGTATTTCTTCCTTTCTCATCGTCAAACAGAGTTCATTTTACAGACGCCTGCTGCGCGCTATCCGCGTCGGAGGCCATACCCGTGGTGACAGGGGCCGAGGCGCGCCCCTCCCTCAGTTCGAGCAACGCACGCTGCACGGTCGTGTCGTCCTTGTTTGTCACCTGGTAATATGTCTCGCGGCCCAACGTGTCGCTCGCAATCAAGGCTTTCAGATAGTTAACAATCAAGCGCTGCGAAATGTTGATGTAATACCAGCGGGCCGGCACCTTATTGGCCGACGCAAACGTGACAAACTGCATCAGCAGCTCTTCATCGGATGGGAGCAACCGCAGAAGCCCGTCAAGGGTGTCAGCCTTCGACAGGGCCGCACGACGCCTGTCGGCATACTGGAACGCGAATTTTTGTAGCAGGCCGGCATTCAGAACATTTATGTAATAGCTCGAGATACCCACGGTGTCGTTGGGGACGAACACATCCGGCATTATGCCTCCGCCACCGTAGACCTTGCGGCCACCCAAAGTCAGATACTCGACATCGGTGTTGAGATGGATGCTGTCGGACGCGAAGAACTCGCCATGCTCGTAGCGGTTGGAGATATCCTGTTCGTAGGCACCACGTTCGCCGAGACGGTAGTCTTTCTGTATGCACCGTCCGGAAGGCGTGTAGTAGCGCTGCACGGTCAGCCGCACCGCACTGCTGTCGGGAAGTGTGACCTGACGCTGCACGAGACCCTTTCCGAAACTGCGGCGCCCTACGATCAGCGCGCGGTCATTGTCCTGCATGGCCCCGGCGAAAATCTCGCTGGCGGAGGCTGAGTATTCGTCAAGCAACACCACAAGGCCGGCATTCTGGAACGACCCGTTGCCGTCGCTTGCTATTGCGGTGTTCTCACCCCCGTGCCTTCCGCGCGTCTCCACTATCGGAGCACCGGCAGGGAGGAATTCGTTGGCCATCATTATGGCCATGTCGAGGAAGCCGCCGCCGTTGCCGCGCAGGTCGACCACAAAGTTGGTTGCTCCCCTGGCGGTGAGGCGCGCAAGCCCAGACAGGAATTCGTCGTATGTGGTGCGACCGAACTTGTTCACCTTTATATATCCGGTTATGGAGTCGATCATGTAGGCGGCATCCACAGAATTCAAGGGTATGTCGCCACGTGTCACCTCGAATGTGAGTGGCTTTTTGCTGGTGGAACGATGGACACCAAGCTTGACGGTGCTCCCCTTCATGCCGCGCAGACGCTTCACTATGTCGGTCTGCGGTATGCCCATGCCGGCCACCGTGGAATCGTTGATGCTGACGATACGGTCACCGGGCAGGATTCCGGCCTTCTCGGAAGGGCCGCCTGGAATCACCTCGTTGACGGTTATCGTATCGGTAAACATCGTGAACGATATGCCTATGCCGCTGAACGAGCCTTCAAGCTCGTCGTTCACGGCCTTCAAGTCCTTGGCAGGAATGTAGTTGGAATGCGGATCAAGGTTGGCTATCAGGTCGGGAAGGCTCTGTTCGATAAGGGAATCTATGTCTACCTCATCGACATAATCCTTTTGTATGAGCGAGAGTATCTCTCCGAGTTTCTCCTGTCCGGGAGTCAAGCGGAAATGGCTGTTGAGGAACACCCCCACGACAATCCCTACCGACAAGGCGAGAGCGATTATAAGCGGCATCCACGCCTCTGGCTTCTTTATGTGTTTCATTATTTCTATTAGCGAATCAAAGGGAATCCTTAAAAACGTTCAAAATCATTATCTATTGACTTATATCTGAGATATGTATGCATTCTATGCCTGCGTTTCTGAGCAGGTCGAGACCGTCGGAGAGACGATACAGTTCGTTGAAAACCACCCGTTTTATACCGGCCTGTATGATCAGCTTGCTGCATTCCAGACAAGGAGAAGCTGTAATGTAAAGCGTGGAACCCTCGCTGGAATTGCCGCTGCGGGCAACTTTGGTGATTGCATTAGCCTCCGCATGAAGCACATAGGGCTTTGTGGTGCCGTCCTCGTCCTCGCATATATTGGCAAAACCGGCCGGTGTGCCATTGTATCCGTCGGAGATTATCATCTGGTCTTTTACCAGAAGCGCGCCTACCTGCCGGCGGCGACAATATGAATTTTCCGCCCATATCCGGGCCATTCGCAGATAGCGTGTGTCAAGCAAGTGTTGCTTACCGTTCTGATCGGTCATATGTCGTCACATGTGCGGGGATACATCAATTATTTTCCGCACGCGTGCAAAGATACGAATTTCCTATTCTACCGCCAATAATATAACTTTAAATAATCAAGGACTAAGAGGGAATGAGGCGAATGAGGCAGCCGGCCGATGCAACCGGACTGAAGCAACCCGTGGCGTAACCTCGGCTAAGGCCGACCATACGTTCGAGAGAGCATCAAACAACAAAACCGGGCCGTTCTCACGAGCGGTCCGGCGTATGGTAATTAAATACCCCTGATCTTAAGAGGCTGCCCGATTGAAGCCGGCTTTATCCGACATTATCCGCGACAGTCTCGAAACCTAAAACATCAATCTTCTTTTACACATCAATGTGTGTCGACAAACTATCCTGATTCATTTCTAAAACTAAAAACTCATGTTGCGAAATCCTCGCTGCCAAGCCTGCGGAAACCGACATATCAATCGCAGTTTCTTTTTATTACTGTCCGCTAAACCATAAATCAGAGAGTCCAACATCTTGAAAGGCA
>NZ_CAJTYX010000024.1 GCF_910583865.1 uncultured Muribaculum sp. | reverse complement strand
TGCCTTTCAAGATGTTGGACTCTCTGATTTATGGTTTAGCGGACAGTAATAATACTCTTTCGGCCCTCAAAGGCTCACCAGCACCTGGGAGGACTCATCGAGCCGCCAAGTCACCGAACGCCGCACAGCGCGCCTCGCCGATTAGGCGAAGCAACCACTCCATAGCGCATCACAGCAAATCATCTCGTAGTAACGGGATTTATGACACCGGAAGGCCGGGACGCCAGCGCAAGCTTGCCCCGGCCTTCCTTTTATCGCGGTCCATGGCGCGCCGCTCGGCACGGCTAAGCGGCCTTTCCCATGCGGGGGCGGCCTGCACATCAGATTCGGTACGGCTATCAACCTGCAGAGCAGTGGCCTCAGTGACCGGCGTAGCAATTGCGGCGTCCTGTCGGGAGGACGACTTTCGAGTGCGCGAAGCCACAGAGCGGCGGGATGCATCTACCGCGCCGGACGTCTTTACACGTGCAGACGCTCTTCTTGCCGCGGAGGATGACAAGCAACCGCTACGACGCCTGTCGCGAGCACGTGCATTGCGCTTCTTGCGCTCGTCTATGCGGCTTTTTATCAGTAGGAACATTCCGTATGCAGCGGCATCGAGATCGCTCGTGCCGGGTATGATATCCGCTGACTGATATGCGCGAATAGCACATTCAAGGGCTGTTGCCGACTCTGTAGGGAGAAACGAAATGGCATCACGCCACACTTCGTCGAATTTATAACGTGTGTTTGTCATAATTGTGTGTTTTTATAAAATATTTTTTCTGTTTTTACACCGCAAATATACAACCAAAACATAGCTACGCACAATAGTCACTCACACTATTTATTATTAATTAACAATTTTATCCGTAAAAACGTATATTCCGCACGGGGCACACAGAGCACACAGAGAAAAATCATACCCAATTTTTAATCTCTGTGCGCTCTGTGTGCTCCGTGCGTCATTCCCCGACTTAACCCCGGACGCACCGGAAATGCGTCCCTACGTTGATAACCAATACTTTATCGAGGATATCAAATAAAAACTGCGATAACGGTCATAATGCGTCGTAGTCAGCATCCGAGACAGGCTCCAGCCATTCGTTGGAGGCATTCTCACCAGGTATTTCGAAAGCCAGGTGGGCAAACCAGCTATCTGCGGCAGCGCCGTGCCAATGCTTCACGTTCGCAGGGATATGGATGACAGTCCCGGGCAATATCTCCTGTGCAGGCTTCCCCTCCTCCTGGTACCAGCCGCGTCCGGCTACACCTACAAGCATCTGTCCGCCACCCTTAGTGGCATGATGTATATGCCAGTTGTTGCGGCAACGAGGCTCGAAAGTGACATTCGAGAACGGTATCTGCGAATCGGAGATGCGCGCCAGATAACTGTTGCCTTGAAAATATGCGGCATATGCCGTGTTAGGTTCTCCAACGGGAAATATCATCTCCTGTTGGAAACGCTCCTTCTCGGTGAGCGTGTCGGCAGGGTCGGCCCATACCTCTTTCGCTACACGGAATCCGGCCCAGGCGTTGGGCCATCCGGCATAAAAAGCCGCCTGGGTAAGCAGCGCCGCGATTTCCTTGCGGGTGATGCCATGCTTCTTGCCCATTTCAAGATGTGAACGAAACGAGGAATCAATCAAGCCTTTGCCCAGAAGGATCGAGATGGTGACCATGCTATGGTCATGAAGCGAAAGTGTAGAATCGTTCCATACAGCCTCGCCAAATAGGACATTATCGTTAAGTTCCGCGAATTTCGGCGCGAATTCTCCAAGAATCGTGCGCCCTGCCGTCTGGGTTATTTTCTGTTGCTGTGCCATGACATTCGTATTTATTATCAATGAAATTATTGAAATCAGAATTATTGCCCGTTTTTTCATAATTTTACTTTTGTGTGGTTAAGTAACTCACAAAAATTATTGCGCATATGATAATTTCTAAAGCTTTATATTCCCGCCGGAGAATTTTCGGCGCTTTTCGCCCTCTTCATCAGTCTTTTTCGCCGGCTCAAAAGCGCTTCGCGATAACGTGTAGCTCGCTACACTCCTTCTTCATCGAGCAAAAATCGCTCGAAAATTCTCTCATCGGAAATATAAAATAATTTTTGCGAGTTACTTACATTGATTTGCGTGATACAAAAGTAGATAATCGAATCCGAACCGACAGTACCAGAATTACGGATAAAACTACCATTTTTGATTTCAGCACACCCACATACCAACGGTCATTGTAGCACAGACATCGTACCGGAGCGGAATTTTTAAATCCCGGCAGAGCTTTTTATGTGGCGCAATGCATAAATTTGTAGTCAAGATGGAATGCAGGAAAATCATACACGTGGATATGGACGCGTTTTTCGCATCGGTGGAACAACGCGACAATCCTGCGCTGCGCGGACGTCCGATAGTGGTGGGACACGACGGGCCGCGCGGCGTGGTAGCCACGGCAAGCTATGAGGCGCGCCCCTATGGTGTACATTCGGCAATGGCCGTAAGCACAGCCAAGCGCCGATGCGGAGCGCTAATCGTAGTAGAACCGCGATTCGAGGTCTATAAACAGGTATCGGAGACGATACGCGCGATTTTCCATGAATATACCCCGCTGGTCGAGCCTCTTTCGCTCGACGAGGCGTTTCTCGACGTGACCCACCACCCCTCGGCCACCATAGTGGCCCGCGAGATAAAGAGCCGCATCCTACAGGCCACCGGCCTCACGGGATCAGCCGGCGTGTCGGTCAACAAGATGCTCGCCAAGATAGCTTCCGACTACCGCAAGCCTGACGGACTGACTGTAATCACCCCCGGCAGGATTGACACATTCGTAGCCGCCCTCCCCGTAGAGAAATTTTTCGGAATCGGCGCCGTCACCGCCGAGAGGATGCACAAATTGGGTATCTTTACTGGAGCCGACCTGAGGATGCGCACCGAGGCGGAACTGGTGGCCCGTTTCGGAAAGGCCGGACATGACTACTACCTCTACGCCCGTGGTATCGACAACCGTCCCGTAGTGACGGAACGCACACGCAAATCCGTAGGAGCCGAGACGACGTTCCCGGAGGATACCGACAACCGCCGCATCCTTGC
The DNA here is from genome assembly GCF_910583865.1 of uncultured Muribaculum sp. Classification (GTDB taxonomy): domain Bacteria; phylum Bacteroidota; class Bacteroidia; order Bacteroidales; family Muribaculaceae; genus Muribaculum. The sequence goes on along the minus strand of NZ_CAJTYX010000024.1, from coordinate 42,479 downwards.
CGTGGAGCTTGAAGGTGTGCGACGCGACGTGCAGCGGCGAATGGAAAGAGCCCGGTTTCGCGGACGCACGGTGGTGCTGAAGCTGAAGTTTGACGACTTCCGCCAGATAACACGCTCGCGCACCCTGCCCCATCCCATAGAAAGCGGGGATGGCGACAGACTGCGCGAGATCGGAGAATCACTCCTTGCCGAAACCGATTTCGAGGGCCATAAGGTGAGGCTTATCGGACTCACGGTAGCCAACCCTATCGAACGGAGCACAGACACGTACGACGGCCCGGTGCAACTGGAGCTGGATTTCGGAGAATTTTAAGAGGTCGTTTTTGAACGACCTCTTAAAACAAGTTCTTATTTTACAGGAACGATCGAGATGGCGAAACCTCCGCCGGGAGCCATGTGGATAGTGGGAGTGGAATGTGAGGTGACAGTCTCACGACGGATCTCGTAGGCGGGATTGGTGTCGCAATGCGCATCAGCCGCATCGGTATAGAATGTCGCCTGATATGTCACGCCTGGCTTTAGGAAATCCATCGGGACAGTCACGTCACGGGCATCCTCATTGGTGACACCGCCCACATACCAGTCGTCGCCACCCTTGGCACGGCGCGCGACCACGATGAATTCACCCGGTTCGGCATCGAGATAGCGGCTCTCGCTCCAGTCGACAGGTACATCCTTTATGAACTGGAATGCATCCATCCTTGGAGCATAGTTCTCAGGCAGGTCGGCGGCCATCTGTAGCGGCGAATACATCGTAACGTAGAGGGCAAGCTGCCCGGCCACGGTGGCGCGCTTGTGGGTCTTGTCGGGAGAGAACTTGCCGAGATCCATCTCGAAGATGCCGGGTGTAAAGTCCATCGGACCACCCTTCAGGCGCGTGAACGGAAGTATGGTGACATGTCCGGGGGTCATGTTGCGGTACTCGGTGCCCATGGCACTCTCGTTTCCAACGAGGTTGGGATAGGTGCGCGCGAGCCCGGTGGGGCGCACGGCCTCGTGGGCGTTTACCATGATCTTATGGTCGGCGGCGCGACGCACGGCGTCAAGATAATGGCGCACCTGGGTCTGGCCGTAGTGGTGCGAGCCTTTGGGGAGAATGTTGCCTACGTAACCGCTCTTGACGGCATCGTAGCCATACTTGTTCATAAGATCATAGGCAGCCTCCATGTGGCGCTCATAGTTGGGAATCGAGCCGGAAGTCTCGTGGTGCATCATCAGCTTTATACCCTTGGAATGGGCATAGTCGTTGAGCGCCTTGATGTCGAAGTCGGGATAAGGGGTAACGAAGTCGAACACATAGTCCTTCTCGAGCCCGAACCAGTCCTCCCAACCTACGTTCCAACCCTCTATGAGAAGCTGGTCGAAGCCGTTGGCGGCAGCGAAATCGATGTAACGCTTCACGTTCTCGGTGGTTGCCCCGTGCTTGCCGTGGGGACGGGCCTTGGAGTAGTCAAACGTGGCGAGGTCGAAATCGTGGGCGTCGGTATAGCTCCACTGGCTCTTGCCGGTGATCATCTCCCACCACACGCCCATGTACTTCGTGGGATGAATCCACGACGTGTCATCGAGCACGCACGAGTCGTTGAGGTTATAGATAATCTGCGACGAAAGAATGTCGGTGGCCTTGTCGCTGACCATCACCACACGCCACGGCGTGGAAAACGGAGTGTCGATCACCGCCATATGCCCGTTGACATCGGGAGTGAGAGCCGATGTGAACGTACGCGTAGAGTCGTTGTAGAGCAGGTGCATCGCGGGGTAGTCGACGAGGGCGGCCTCGTGGATATTGAGGTAGAGCGGCTTCTCACCCTGCGTTTTCATCATGAGGGAAGTCTGCACGGCCCACTGGTCGAAAAGCGATGCCGACACGTTGCCGACCAGAGATGCGGCATGGCGAGCGGCAATCTCGCTCAACGGCGATTTGGTATATTCATATTCCTGCGTGTCGTAGTCGCCCGGAATCCACCATGCGGTGTGGTCGCCGGTCATGGCGAATGTGCTCAGTTCCTGATCGATGACAAACTGCTTCGTGGCCTGCTCGGGGAAAACGTAGCGGAATGCGAAACCGTCGTCGAACACACGGAACTCCACGTTGAGGAGCACATCGACGCTGTCGGTCTTTTTCTTCATCTCCACAACGAGCTGACGATAGTGGTTGACTACGGAGTCCTCCTCACCCCATACGGGCGCCCATGTCTCGTTGTGTTCCGACTCATGGTGCGCGGTCATCTTAAAGCCGGTGGTAAGCGCTCCGAAGCGCTCCATCTGGAATCCCATGTAGGAGGTACGAACGATCGTGTCGCCGGCGAACACGGCGCTATAGGCCGGAGCACCATCCTTCTCAAGGTTAAAATCCACGACGAGCCTGCCGTCGGGCGAAGCCACCTGCAACGGACCACCCGACGAACATGAAGCCATTATGCCCGCCACTACAAGGGAAGCACAACAATGTTTTTTCATGCTTGAATTCATTAAAGTTATGATTGAATAGAGTTTATGTAATAAGACATGCAAAGATAATGATTTTTTCACGAGTACTTGAGGATTTATACACGTGTTTTTAAACGACCTCTGACATTGAACCCGAAAACATGAACTCAAAAATCAAACTCAAGAATCAAGCGGTAAAATCACATTTCTATTTTTGAAAGAAGCGTCTCCTCGGGCATCTCTCCAGATTGGCGCCACGCCTCTTCACCGTCCTTGTAAAGGATGAACGTGGGCACCCCACTCACCCCGACAGCCCGGGCAAGCTCCTCATTCTTGTCAATGTCAAGCTGATAGATTTCCGCCAATCCGGCTACACGCTTTTTGACATCGGCTACTACAGGCATCATCCTGTGGCAATGAGGACACCATGTCGCAAAAAATTCAACGAGTACTATCCGGGAACATTTTATTAGATTCTGATAATCGTTCATATGAAAAAAATTTATGGATTACAGAATATAAAACACCCCGGAGGCGGGGTTTTGATTACCACGGAATACAGATTTTGCTCTTATTAACACAAGAGATGCCTGCACACGACATGGACCGGATGGCCGAGGAGGACAACCTTATCGCGAAACGGACAACATCCGTTCGACCGTAAACTTCTCAAACGAAGGTATTATATGATGCGCGTTGCCTTCCTGCGCCAGACGCTCTGCGGGATATGTGGTCGACAGCCCTATCACCGTAGCTCCTGAAGCCATGCCGGCGGCAAGCCCGCTGATTGAATCCTCAAACACATAGCAATCGCGGATATCCACACCAAGCTTCCCGGCACCCATGAGATAGCACTGCGGATCAGGCTTCGAGCGTGTCACGTCGGCGGAAGTGATCAGAGCATCAAAATATGAAGCGAATTCCGGATTGCCATCAAACAGACGTTTCATCTTGTCAGCACCGCTGCTTGTGACTATGGCCGCAGGAATCCCGTTACGCCTGAGGTCGTCAAGGAACTCCATCACACCCGGGAATACAGGGAAATCCATCGAGTTCTCGAACACCTCAAGTTCAGCTTTTACTCCGGCGGAAATATCCGGATCAGGAAAATACGTATCCAATATGCGCGGCAACGTCGAGCCTTTTATAACCATGTCGAAATATGGTATCTCGGGATGATACTTGCGTCCCATCTGTCCCCAGAAGATGGAGTAAGTTGTTTCGGTGTCGACCAACACCCCGTCAAGGTCGAACAGCGCGCCATGAATGGCAATAGTGTCCATACTGTCAATTTTACAAATGAACTGATTTAGACTTATTACAAATTAACATTCAGAGGCTGTTTGCGAGGCGATTTTGAGCTTTTCGAAGGAGCGATGGGGTTCCATCGTGATCGAGAAAAGAGAAGAAATCGACCGGAAACAGACCTGAAGGTTAACGATAAGGGTTACATCAGTTCTGGATTTAACATTTTGTAATAAGTTTAAATCAGTTCAATGATAAAAAACGAGGAGGAGAATGCTAAAAAATTACCTGGCAAGAGCAGCATCCTCCTCCTCTCCCGGCTGACTGACACAAGGCGTCGCCGGTTCATATACATTATCGTATTTTCGGTGACATATTATTATATCACGCCACAAAGGTAGGATAAATTTCTTATTTGCCAAATAAATCATAACATATTATCGATTATATTCGAACAATAACATCAATCTGCAATAGTCCGGCATCCCCACCAAACGTACGCAGGCTGTCTGCGTGAAAACAAACAGCCTGCGTGACAGGGGTTAATATCTCTTCATTACAATGATGTAACACAAATCATAATAATTTCATACACCGGTTCCATTATTAATACCGCCGGCATCACGACGCAAGAGCCAGCACAAGCACCTGGGCGGCGACTATTCGCAGGAACATAGTCAGAGGATAAACCGTGGAATATGCTACTGCCGGAGCATCGTTGCCGGTGGAATTGTTGGCAAAAGCAAGCGCAGGAGGATCGGTCATGCTGCCACCGAACAGACCCATGATCGACAGCATATTGATCTTATAGACCCCACGTGCGATCGAGCCTACTATAATCAGAGGCACGAAAGTTATGATGAAGCCCCAGATCACCCACCACATGCCGGTGTAATTGAACACCGTCGACGCGAAGTCGGCTCCGGCGGCGATACCTACCGATGCAAGGAACAGACAGATGCCGATCTCACGCATAAGCAACGAGGCGGCCGACGAAGTATAGGTGACAAGCTTGAGCTTGTAGCCGAAGCGACTGAGCAGGATAGCCACCACGAGCGGGCCGCCGGCCATGCCGAGCTTCATCGGCACGCTGATACCGGGGAAAGCGATAGGAATCGAGCCTACTATTATACCGAGGAAGATGCCTGCGAAAAGCGTGAACATGTTAGGCTCGTTGAGACGCTTGACGGAATTACCGAGCTTCTCGGCAAGGCGCTTTATATCCTCAAGCTGCCCTACCACCGTGATACGGTCGCCCATCTGCAGGCGCAGGTCGGGAGAAGCGAGCAGGTCTATACCGGCACGGTTGACACGGGTGGCATTAAGGCTGTAGCCATGGCGCAGCTTCAGCGAGCCGAGCGTCACGCCATTGTATTCTGTCTTTGTGATAAGTATGCGGCGCGACACCACCGGACCGGGATTGCTCTCCCAGTCGAGCACAAGCTCCGGACCGATCACTGCCTTGAAACGCTCTTCGTCGTTCGGTGAAAGCACTGTGTAAAGCTTATCTCCCTTATGTACCACCGTCTGCGAATTCGGGATGAATATATTGCCGTCCTTGTCCTGCAGACGCGACACGACGAAATCGCAATTCACGACATCGTGGAGCTGCATCATGTTCTTTCCGTCAATGAGCGGGTTGGTCACCTCATAAGTGAGAATCAACGGCTTCTGCTGTGCGGCCTCCTTTTCAGCCTCGATAGCCTCCACCTCCTTGTCGATTTTCACACGGAAAAAGGCGCGGACAAGGAACATGGCGGCTATGATGCCTATCACGCCAAGGGGATATGCTGCGGCGTAACCCATGGCCATCTGTTCGGTAGCGTTGTAGTTCTGAGGCATCACCTGAAGGACAGCCTGCTGGGCCGCACCGAGACCCGGAGTGTTGGTGACAGCTCCCGACATCACTCCGACGAGAGCGGTGATAGGGGTGTTGCCGTCAATGAAGAATATCGCCAACACAATTATCACATTGAGTGCGATTGTCATAGCTGCCAGACCGTTAAGCACAACACCTCCGCGCTTGAACGACGAGAAGAACGACGGGCCGACCTGCAAACCTATCGAGAAGATAAACAGAATCAGGCCGAACTCACGCACGAAATGAAGCACATCGGGGTTTACGATATAGCCGAAATGCCCCATAAGCAGACCGACAAAAAGCACGAACGTCACGCCAAGGGATATTCCCCCCACTTTCAACTTACCCAGCCATACACCCGCCGCTATGACAAATGCATAGAGGATAATGGTGCTCGGCAATGAGCTTGCGCCCGGAGCCAATAGATTTTGCAACCAATCCATATAAACAATAACGCTTTTATATTTAATTATCAGCTATTTACGAACAAATCGAAATTGACGGTGCAAAGTTACGCTTTTTATTCCAATATTCATCGTTAAAACGGGCGCGATATTTCACAATTTTCAATTATGCCATGGCTCGGACATTACATACACCCATGCCGGCACAATAATCTCATACCTTATCCATGCATGAAATATACGGTATATCCGCGACTCAGATATTGATGTCGTTCTCCACAAAACCGAGCAGAGCCGCCGGTTCTGAAATGATATGGTCGGCATAGAACGCCTTCAGCTCCGACACAGGCCTGAATCCCCATGTGACTCCTACCGACTCCACGCACGCTCGTCGTGCGGTCTCCATATCGACACCGGAATCGCCGACATACAACACACAGGATTTCGGGGCAGGAGAGATGGTCAGGATCTCGAACACGATCGACGGATCCGGCTTCACCGGCACGCCTTCCTTATGTCCAGACACGACGGCCCAGCTGATGTCGGGGAAAAAATGGCCGATAAGGCGCAACACAGCCTCATGATACTTGTTGGAGGCTACCGCGAGCTTTATCCCACGGGCTTCGAGTTCATGAAGAAGCTCGGTAATGCCGGGGTAAGGCACGGTATGGTCCATGCAGTGCACATCGTAATATTCCCGGAAGGCCTCCCTCATCTTCCCGACATTCTCGTCGGTATCAAGTCCGGACGGAAGCGCACGCTGCAACAGACGTGTCACCCCGTTGCCCACCATCGCCGGATAGGATGATATCGGATGCTCCGGATAGCCCAGAGCCGCCAGGGCATGGTTGGTAGCGGTGCCCAAGTCGTCAATCGTATTCAGCAAAGTGCCGTCAAGATCAAAAATCACAAGTTGTTTCATAACACGTGGTTTCTTAATTTGGGACTGATTTAAATCAGTTCAATGATTTTAGAATGGATAGCCCACAGAGAAGTGGAATGTGGCGTCACGTCCCCATTTCGGATGGATGATAGGCCATCTATATTCTCCGAACGCAGGATTTACAGCCTTGATGCCCAGGTCGAGACGCAACAGGAAATAGGAGAAATCAAGTCGCAGGCCGATACCATAGGATGCAGCCAACTCCTTGTAGAACGATCCGAAACGGAAGAAGCCACCGGGCTGGTTGTCGTAGTGGTGTATCGTCCATATATTTCCGCCATCGACGAAGAACGCCCCCTCAAGTATCCAGAATAGCTTGGCCCTGTACTCCACGCTAAGGTCGAGGCGTATGTCGCCACATTGGTTGATGAAGTCGGTCACCGAGTTGCGCGACGCATATCGTCCCGGACCGAGGGTGCGCACACCCCACCCTCTCACGCTGTTGGCGCCTCCGGCATAAAAACGCTTCTCGAAAGGGAGCATGCGCGAATTGCCGTAAGGCACACCGATTCCCAATCCGGCATGGAACGACACCGACGAACGAGGCCCGAACGCATGTGTGAACGTGTAGTCGGCGTCGGCCTTCACATACTGCGCGTATTGTATGCCGAAAAAACGGTATGCATCATTGTGGCGCTTCTGCCCGGTGAGCCGCGATATGGCGTAGAGCAGGTTGCCCGCCGGCTCGAAGTTGGCACGGATGGCAAACACGCTCTGCTGCATCACTATCCGGTTAAGCGCATTACCGGACGGCTGACGCTTATTGGTGCGATAATAGCTGTAGCCGGCACGGAGTATGAAATGGTCCTCGTAGCTGTAGCGCAACAACGGATTGGAAGGTGCTATCTGGTTAAGGAAGTCGATGGTCGACTTGGGAAGATACACGTAGTTCACGTCAATCAGGTCAAAACGATGCCGCAGGGTATTCTGGCGGTTGGCCCACCGGTATTTCCAGCCTGCACCGGCGATGATGCGTGTATATTCCGGACGCTCCTGGTAATTGAAAGAGACCGAAAATTCGGTAGTGGCCTTTATGCGGCGCTTGAAATCATAGGAGAGGAACGGAGCCTCAAACTGCGGGAACGTGATCCCCACCTCGCCGGCATACTCCATATAGCGGTTGTTGATCAGGCCGTTGAAATCGCCGGACAGGCTCTCGTAGCTCGTGCGGAACTTTGCCGACAAAAGCTCCGAGCCATGGGCGAGGTTACGGTGCTGATACGTGACGCCGACACCGAAACCGAGATCGCCCTCCGAATTGGTTCCTTCAAGTTCGAGCGACACACCCTGTTTCTTCCCCCTGGTGAGAAGCACGTATGCATCGAGGAGCGGATGCCCGTCAGGCGACATCCCCACACGCCGCATGTCTATGTTGACATAACGCAGGATGCCCAGACGCCCCAACGCCTCATATGTGAGATCCACCTCATGTTGGCTGAACGGCTTGCCGGGAATTATGTGAGACGCCTCGTAGAGCACCTGAGGCCTGAGATAATGGTCATCGCCATAAAGGACCTCTATGTCACGATACCTTACAGTATCCTGCCCTTTGAAATCATAGCTGCCGTAGTCGCTGCCCGGATTATAGTCGGTGACGAACACCACCCTGTTTATCAGGTATGTGAGATGCCGTTTGTCCACGCTCTGTGCCGACGGCTGACGCAGGTTCAGCGTGAGATTCACATCGCGCATACCCTCGGCCGTATCGGCCACGAACGTGATATACTCCTTTGAGAAAGCATAGTAGCCGTTGTCACGCAGCATATCGGATATGCCGGAACGCATCTCTTCGAGACGATTGCGGTCCAGCAGGTCGCCGGGCTTAAGCCTGTTGCGCCGTGGTGCGCGGGCGATAAGCGCGGCTATGGCCGAGTCCGGAATGACGTAATCTATTGTCGACAGATAGTGGGGCAACCCGGCCTTGATCTTGTATTCCACCGTGACCTTGCGGTTATTGCCGGTGTGCACGGTGTCGACCGTCACGTCAGAATCAAGATAGCCCTTGTTGAGCATAGCCTGATGAAGCTGGTAGACGGAGGCATCCGTGAGATCCTGGTCGTAGATCACCGGAGGCTGCCCGAGCTTGCGCGCCCAGCGGTTGTACCATTTGGTAGAGTCGCGTCCCGACATATTATAAGTGGCGAGCTGGAGTTTCAGGAAGCCGAGCACCTTATGGTTGGGGGTCTGACGCAGGTAATTCACCAGTTGCTCCTTGTCGATATCAGCATTGTCAGTAACGGTAATATCCACCTTGTCCACAAGGTATTTCCCTTGCGGCACATGACGTGTGGAACTGCATGACGCGAAAACGACAGCCATGACAATGACAACCGGTATCAGTATATGTCTACAGCCTGATGTACTCACGCATGCAAAGTTAGGCTATTTGCCGAATTTATGCAAACCACCGTACAGGCGCAAAACCATTACCTTGCATCGAATGTTATCTATCCAAAGGCAAGCCGGCAACGGCGTGCCGCCACATGACATACACGATACTCCACGTTCAACTATTCACATAAAGAGATATGACAACCGATACCACGGCACAAGTCTCTCCTACCGCCGCCCCGACACCCAAAACGTCAACACCTCCCTCCGGTCCGAAGGATCCGAACGCCCTTTCACCACGAAGGATGAGGTTGGTGAAAATCCTGCATACGCTGGTGCTTATCGCCTCGATAGGGCTGATCGTGCTCATATCGTGGGACTCCTTCAACAACATCTCGTTTCTCGCAAGCGAGGAATACATGAACATACAGTTCTGGATCTGCATGTTCTTCATTTTCGACATAGTAGCTGAATTTTTCATCTACCCGCGCAAATGGCACTACGTGCTCACGCACATATTCTTCCTGCTCGTCAGCATACCGTACATCAACATAATCGCGTATTACGACATCGCCCTCAACCCCGAGATGCAGTATCTTATACGATTCGTGCCTATGATAAGGGCGGGCTACGTGCTGGCACTCGTGCTCGGAGTGCTCTTCTCCAACAAGATTTCCGGTCTTTTCGCCACCTATCTCGGACTGCTCATCGCGACAGTGTATTTCGCAAGCCTCATGTTCTTCATCGAGGAGCACTACATCAATCCGGGGGTCAGCACCTACTGGTCGGCATTATGGTGGGCGTTCATGGACGTGACCACGGTAGGATGCAACATAAACTGCATCACTCCGACGGGAAAGGTGCTCGGAGTGGTACTCGCCGCAGAGGGGCTGATACTCTTCCCTATCTTTACCGTGTACATAACCAACTCACTGTCGCAACGCACAGTACGTGATGCCGCCGACGACCGCAAGAATGCAGCCAAACGCGCAAAGGAAAAGGCGGAGAAGAGCGCGACCGTTTCATGAACCATGCCGATGAGCCGCAGGAAGCGCATATTCCGTCAGGGCAGACTCGTGGTCAGGCGATGGCGACATACACTGCGCCATAACCATTCAGCCATAACCGCCATAGGCCGGGTGCTCGACATATTCTCATTTCTGGCCTCGATCGGATGCGTGGCTCTATTTCTGGCCTATCTCGGATATGACCGCGATCCGGATGAGATAAAATACATGATGCGTTGGTTCAGAACCATACAAGGCATATATGTCGCGAAAGTACTCTTCAACCTGCTATTTGACTACCGCCATATCCTGAGAAACACGCGCATAATCAAATGGGTCGTCGACATAGGCCTGTTGACCACATTGTTGCCGGCCATATACCCGCATCCCGACAATCCATGGATACAATGGCTCGCGGACGTACTCTACAGCCGTAAATTCCTCGTGGGGATATTGCTCGCATACGCCGTCACCGACATATGCCATGCCGTCATACAGGCCATGGGGAAACGCACCAACCCATCGCTCATACTGTCGGCAAGCTTCCTGGTGTTCATCTTCATAGGTTCTTTTCTGCTGATGATGCCAAGATGCACGCTGCACCCTATCGGCTATGTCGACTCGCTTTTCGTAGCGACAAGCGCCGTGTGCATAACCGGCCTTACTACGATTGACGTCGCAAGCACTTTCACTCCGCTCGGGCTGCTCGTGCTCGGACTGCTCATACAGATAGGAGGACTTGGAGTAATGACATTCACAAGCTTCTTCGCCCTCTTCTTCAGCGGCAATACGTCGGTCTACAATCAGCTGATGATAAAGGACATGGTTTATTCAAGAAACATCAACTCACTGCTCCCTACCTTACTATATATACTCGGATTCTCCATAACCGTAGAAGCCGTCGGTGCGGCCGGGGTATGGCTTTCAATCCATGGTTCGGTAGGGTTGACTCTCGACGAGGAAATCGTATTCTCCATCTTCCATTCCCTGTCGGCATTCTGCAACGCAGGATTCTCAAACATGCCGGGAGGGCTAAGCAACGCGCGCCTGATGAATTCCGACCAGTCGGTGTACATAGTAATAAGCCTCATCGTCATAGCGGGCTCCATCGGCTTCCCCATACTCGTCAATTTCCGCGACATAGCAATAAACACGATGAGACGCATCTGGAGCAAATTCAACCGAAAGCCGGCGCGCGTGCGCAACGTGCACATATGCAACCTTAACACAAAGGTAGCGCTATACACGACCACGGCCGTGTTCATCATCAGCGTGATACTGTTCTGGCTCCTCGAAAGGCACAATACTCTCGACGGCATGAGCGCATGGGTACAATGGGTACAGGCAGTGTTCAACTCCACCACCCCGCGCAGCTCGGGATTCACCTCGGTCAATCCGGCAATGTTCCTCGACGTCACCCTCGTGGTCGTGATGTTCCAGATGTGGATCGGCGGTGCCGCGCAGTCAACGGCCGGAGGAGTGAAAGTAAACACGCTTGCCGCCATTCTCCTCAATCTTAAAACCATTGTGTTAGGACGCACGCGTGTCACCGCGTTCCACCGCCAGATAGCGACAGCCTCCATAAAGCGCGCCAATGCCGTGGTCACCATCTCGGTCATGAGCCTGTTTATGATTGTCGTGGCCATGCTGGTCCTTGAGCCTGACCTTCCCGCCAGAGCCGTGATATTCGAATGCGTGTCGGGACTGTTTACCGTAGGATCATCGCTCGGCATAACAGGAGAACTGCACACAGGCTCCAAGATACTGCTCTGCATGGCAATGTTTCTCGGACGCGTCGGCATAATATCCCTGCTTGTAGGAATCACCGGCGACAGGCGCGACCGTCCTGTAGGATATCCCGAAGAAAACCTGATAATAAATTAAGAGGTTGTTTAAAAACAGCATTACGGCCACGCTACAGGGCCGCCCTCATCCAGTCGGGCAGACGGAATATGCGGTCGATATGCCCGGCGGCGACCATATCCTTCACCGGCATATTGAGAAGGCGCGGAGAGTCGACAAGCATTATGGCATCAGCCATATGCAAGGCGATGTCAAGTTCGTGGGTCGAGAAAAGGACACACTTGCCGTGCTCATGCGCAAGCGTCCCGAGCAACGACGCCAGTTCGAAGCGGTTCGGAAGATCAAGAAACGACGTAGGCTCATCGAGAAGAATCACGGGCGTATCCTGCGCGAGCGCACGCGCGATCATCACGCGCTGACACTCACCATCGCTCATACGGTCCATCGTGCGCAATGCATATGCGCCCATCCCTACCGCCTCAAGTGAATCCCTGACTACAGAGCGGTCGGCTGCGGAAAGCTGTCCGGCCCACCCCGTGTAAGGAGCACGCCCGAGGGCCACGACATCGGTGCACGTAAGTCCCGGCACACGCACGCGCTCGGTAGTTACGAAAGCGATCATCCGCGCCATGTCGCGCGGCACAAGCTCACGAAGTTCCGTACCGTCGACCCTTATGCCGCCTGAATAATTCCGGTCAAGACCGCCGAGCGCACGAAGCAACGTCGATTTTCCGGCACCGTTACGTCCTATCAACGCGGTAAGACACGATGACGGCACCACTGTAGAGGCATGCTCTATAAGCATCCGCCTTCCATATCCTACAGAAAAGTCATCAAGCTCCATCATGCCGTCAACGGTTTGTTCCTTACCACCACCCATACCACCACGGGGATTCCCACGAGGGCCGTGATGGAGTTGACCGGCAAGGTGAAGAATTTGGATACTATGTCGCACGCAAGCATCACGTCCGCACCCACGAGCATACAGCCCGGTATGAGCACACGATGGTCGGCATCCGAAAAAAGCATGCGTGCCACGTGTGGGAGTGCCATGCCGATGAACCCTATCGGGCCGCAAAAGGCCGTCACCGTACCGGCAAGCAGAGTGGTCGATGCAAAGAGCAGCCCGCGGCTCCGCGAGAGGTCAAGCCCCATCGAACGCGCGTATTCCTCTCCAAGCAGCAGAAGGTTAAGCGGCTTTATCGCCGCGACAGCAAGCACAAGACCCAACGCCACGGAAGGGAGCGCCACCCAAAGCTGCGACGAACTTACGTCGCCAAGCGAACCCATGGTCCATATCACGAACGCCTTGAGGGCATCCTCATGGCTGAGGTACTGGAGCACCTGCACAACCGCGCTCACTCCCGAAGAAAACATTATGCCGAGAATCAATATCACCATTATGTCGGTGATACGTCGCCCCACGAAAGCAATCACCGCCAGCACAAGCGCAGAGCCTATCCACGCAGCACCGGCTATGCCTATCGAGGCCATAAAACCCGAAATACCGAGCAAAGGAGCACCAAGCAGGAAAAGTGCCACACCAAGCGATGCACCGGAACTGATGCCGAGGACATACGGACCGGCAAGCGGGTTACGGAAAAGGGTCTGCATCTCCAATCCGCTCACCGTAAGGGCCGCCCCGGCCACAAGGGCCACGATGGCTTTGACGAGGCGGATATTTATCACTATCTTGGCGGTCGCTTCCGGACATTCGCCTCCTGACAAGGCGGCAACCACCTTGGAAAAGGGTATATCCACACCACCCGTAGCCATGTCGGCCACGAAAAGCGCTACGGCGGCGAATGACAGCAGTATGAATATGACGGTCTGTTGTTTCCTCATATTGTAATGCATGTGGATGTTGCAAAACTCCGGATTGTAGGGATGCACGCTCGTGCATCCGAATCATCGCATCTGATCCACAGATATTTACCGGCTGCACGAGCGTGCATCCCTACAATTCAGTGGCAAATAACAGGTTTTGCGACAGCCTCTAAAGCATGGCGGATGCCTGTCCGGTAAATCAAAGTTAGCCGAAATATTGTGGCCGGACGCTACTTTTAACAGAGTTTAACCCAAGGAATCGTGTTTCTGACATTATATTTTTGTAACTTCGCATTCGGAAAGGTAGAACAACGATTCATCCCTTTCCAAAATATAAACAACACTGCCGAATGAAAAAACTATTTATGACATTGACGCTCGTCACGGGATTGGCTTTCGGGTCAATCGTCACCGTCGCGCAGTCTAATGACATAGAGCAGATTTCGGCAATTGCCCATACACCGTCGGCGCGCCCCGTGAGCGGAGGTATCGAGCTTACGACACCCGGCGACGCACCATGCTGCTTCTACATATATTCAATTACCGGACAGATGGTGAAATCGGCGGAGATCAGCGGTAGCGCCGTGGTTGAACTCCCGCGCGGATGCTATATCATTAAATGCGCCAAATGGTCTAAGAAAGTAGTGGTGAAATAATCGCGCTTTCTCAGACTCGCCCAATAATCAAGCTGTAGATTCACGCACTTAATCGGTATGCGCCGAGACAAACATGATTCCACAGCAACCGAAATGGATGCCATCTCTTCCTGAAATTTAAAGATAGTTTTATAGTCTCTGTAATTTTATTATCCGGAACCGGCGGCTTTACGCATGTTCCTACAGTTATTCAGGCATATAACATCAAACGTGTGGATATCCTCGACACGTCAGATTGCCATGCCATAACAACCGAAATTATTGTCTTATAGCCAGACATGAAAATCAAAATCACCTCAATCTGCATGAGCACCATCATCGCCTCGGCAACCATGGCAGCCGGAATCGATGCTTCCGCACAAGACCGCGACGCCGTGTACTCGACCTATGAAACCTATGACGGCAGCGACCTTGAAATGACGGTAAACAGTACCGGCACACATTTTACTCTCTGGTCGCCCATGGCACAGGCCGTAAAATTAAGGATATTCCCTACCGGGCGCAATTCCGCACCTGAACAGACCATCGACATGACACGTGGCGAAAAGGGCACATGGCGCGCAAGCGTGCCGGAGCGTCTCTACGGCAAATTCTACACATTCCAGATAAAGCATGACGGAAAATGGCTCGACGAGACCCCCGGCGTATGGGCCAAGGCTGTCGGCGTCAACGGACAGCGCGCCGCCATCATCGACTTTGACTCCACCGACCCCGAGGGGTGGGACAAAGACAAAGGCCCTGCCATAAGCCATATCAACGACGCCGTGATCTACGAGATGCACCACCGCGACTTCTCAGTCCACCCCTCGTCGGGCATAGCCTCGAAAGGGAAGTTCCTCGCCATGACCGAGCAGGGCACCACCAACCCCGAGGGCGACAAGACAGGCATAGACCATCTCAAGGAACTCGGAGTGACACACGTGCACATACTCCCCTCATATGACTACAACAGCGTGGACGAAACAAACCTCCCGGCCAACACCTACAACTGGGGATACGATCCGCAGAACTACAATGCCCCGGAAGGCTCCTACTCCACCAATCCCGTCGATCCGGCCACACGCGTGACCGAGATGAAGCAGATGGTCAAGGCCCTGCACGACGCAGGAATAGGCGTGGTGATGGATGTGGTCTACAACCACACAGCCGAGAACGACGGCTCCAACTTCTCGCTCACGGCACCGGGATACTACTACCGCCATCGTCCCGACGGAAGCTACAGCGACGCATCCGGTTGCGGCAACGAGACCGCATCCGAACGCCAACAGATGCGCGACTTCATCGTCAACTCCGTGAAATACTGGGCCGAGGAATACCATATTGACGGATTCCGATTCGACCTTATGGCCATACATGACACCACCACGATGAACGAGGTGGCCCGCGAACTAAAGAAAATCAATCCCGACATATTCGTGTACGGCGAAGGCTGGACAGCCGGCGACTCGCCTCTGCCGGTAGGCGCACGCGCCCTTAAAGACAATGTGAGCGCCATGCCGCAGATAGCAGTGTTCTCCGACGACATCCGCGATGCAGTAAAGGGACACTACACCGACGAGAAAGACCGCGGCTTCGCCACCGGCAAGCCCGGACTCGAAGAGACCGTGAAGATAGGCATCGTCGGTGCCACGGCCCATCCGCAGGTCGACTATTCAAAGGGCAACAACTCCAAGGCGCCATACGCCTCATCGCCGTCGCAGGTGATCAACTACGTATCGTGCCACGACGACCTGACGCTCACCGACAAACTCGCGAAATCACTTCCCGGCGAGTCGGTAGCCGACCGCCAGCGTGCCGCCAAGCTCGCCCAGACCATCGTATTCACCTCACAAGGCACCCCGTTCATGTTTGCCGGAGAAGAGGTGTTCCGCGACAAGAAGGGTGTGCACAACTCCTACAACTCCCCCGACTCCATCAACGCCATCGACTGGAGCCAGAAGCACGACAACGCCGACCTGTTCAACTACTACGTGGAGCTGATAAAGCTGCGCAAGGCCCATCCGGCATTCCGCATGACATCGGCCGAGGATGTGGCGAAGCATCTCGTGTTTGACGACATGAAGGGGCAGACCGGGCTGATCTCCTATTCGCTCAAGGACCATGCCAACGGCGACGCGTGGAAAGAGATCAAGGTGGTGTTCAACGGCTCATCAGAACCCCGCATGATAAAGGTGGCCAAAGCCGACTGGACAGTAATCGCCGAGGACGGAGTCCTTAATGCCGAAGGTATCGGCAGCAGCAAAGGAGGCCGTCTTATGGTAGCTCCACGGTCAGCACTGATTCTTGCCCGCGAAAAATAAAATCAGTATTTTTGCAGGGAGATGCCGTAAGTCCATGCGGCAACTCCCTGCAAAGTGTTTCTAAAGATATTATTTGTCATTTTAAAACCCTCAACATGAGAACCATATCCAAGCCCGATCTGGGATTCTGGAAGCTGTGGAATCTGAGCTTCGGATTTTTCGGAGTGCAGATCGCCTATGCGCTGCAGAGCGCCAACATATCACGCATATTCCAGACACTCGGCGCCGACCCCCACAACCTCAGCTACTTCTGGATACTCCCGCCTTTGGCCGGCCTTGTGATACAGCCGATCATCGGCACCATGAGCGACAAGACCTGGAACAGGTTCGGACGCCGGCTACCCTACCTGCTTTTCGGCTCCATACTGGCGGTAATCGTGATGTGCCTCCTCCCCAATGCGGGAAGTTTCCATTTCGCCGTGGCGGGAGCGCTGATTTTCGGGGCATTCTCCCTCATGATGCTCGACGTGTCGATCAACATTTCCATGCAGCCGTTCAAGATGCTCGTGGGCGACATGGTAAACGAAAAGCAGAAAGGACTCGCCTATTCTATCCAGAGCTTCCTGTGCAACGCCGGCTCGGTAGTCGGATTCATATTCCCGTTCGTACTCGCATGGATAGGCATAAGCAATGACGCCCCCGGCAACCGTGTGCCCGATTCGGTGACATTCTCATTCTACGGAGGCGCGGCCATCCTGATAGCCTGCGTGGCCTACACCTTCTTCAAGGTAAAGGAGATGCCCCCGAAGGAGTATGCCGCCTACCACGGCATAACCGAGGAGCAGGCGCAGGAGAAAACCAACTTCGTCAAGCTCCTGGTCAAGGCACCCAAGGTGTTCTGGACGGTAGGGCTCGTTCAGTTCTTCTGCTGGTGCGCGTTCATGTACATGTGGACCTACAACGCCGGAGGGATAGCCGAGCAGGCTTTCGGATGGAATCCCGATCCGGCGCTCGCCAACGATCCCGCCAACAAGGCCCTCTATCAGGAGGCCGGCAACTGGAATGGCATACTCTTCGCCGTACAGGCGATCGGGTCGGTGGTATGGGCCGCCATACTCCCGCGTTTCGCCAACCGCCGCATGGCCTACTGCCTGTCGCTCCTGATCGGCGGCATAGGATTCATCTCCACGCTCGCCTTCACAGACAAATGGATGCTTTTCATCAGCTATTTCCTCGTAGGGACAGCCTGGGCAGCGATGCTCGCCATGCCTTTCACCATCCTCACCAACTCCATAAGCGGAAAGCACATGGGCGCATATCTCGGACTGTTCAACGGCACAATAACCATCCCGCAGATCGTAGCCGCAGTGCTCGGAGGCGTCATCTTCAAGATGTTCGGAGGCATGCACCAGCTCAACATGATAGTCTTTGCAGGCGTACTGTTGGTTATCGGCGCATTCTGCGTGTTCACCATCCGCGAGACCTATGCCGAAAAGCATGCTGTCGCGGTCGATCCCCTCGAAGAGGAGAACGAGCCATTCTGACACCCATATAGTTCATATACAGACATATCCGCCGGACGTAATGGAAAAGATTTTCCATCACGCCCGGCGGAGTTTTTTATACCCGCACCAACCATTGGAGGCATAGATACGTTAATAAATCTGAAAGATTCACGCTTTCGTCGCAAAACGTCGGTGCAATGGCTTATATTTGCATAATACCGACCCCGAATCAAGTACACAACCGACATCACACACCTCTTATCCGGACATATGTCACCTGTAGCCCAACCATATACCCTTGAAAAAGTCAAGAACGACCGTCGCGTGCTCGAACTGCTCTCAAACAATTTCCCCAACGTGAGCGCGGCATCGACCGAAATCATCAACCTTGAGGCGATACTCAACCTGCCTAAAGGTACGGAGCACTTCATCGCCGACATACACGGCGAGCATGAGGCGTTCAGGCACATACTCAAAAACGCGTCGGGCAACATCAAGCGCAAGGTAAAGGAGATATACGGCAACTCCATGCGCGACGACGACATCAAAAGCCTGTGCACACTCATCTACTATCCGGAAAGGAAGCTGGAACTGATGAAAGCCGAGGAGAAGGAGCTGGACAACTTCTACAACATCACCCTGCACCAGCTCGTGAGGGTGCTCCAATCGGTATCGTCGAAATACACACGCTCGAAAGTGCGCAAGGCCCTTCCCAAGGAGTTCGCCTACATAATAGAGGAGTTGCTGCACGAATCGCCCTCGGACGACGACAAGCAGGCATATTTCAACCGCATCATCGAGACGATAATCCTCACGGGTCAGGCCGACGCGTTCATCGTCGCCATGTGCAATGTGATACAGCGCCTGAGCATCGACCTGCTCCACATACTGGGCGACGTGTTCGACCGCGGGCCGGGCGCCCACATAATCATGGACACCCTCTGCGACTACGGGCACTTCGACATGCAGTGGGGCAACCACGACGCGCTCTGGATGGGCGCGGCCGCAGGCAACGACGCCTGCATCGCCAACGTGCTGCGGCTCTCCCTGCGCTACGGCAACATGGCCACCCTTGAGGACGGCTACGGGATAAACCTCGTGCCGCTCGCCACATTCGCCATGGAGACATATGCCGACGACCCCTGCGAGAACTTCAAGCCACGCCTGAACAATGACGACATACTCTTCGACGACAAGACACGCCGCCTGCTCGCCCAGATGCACAAGGCCATCGCCATAATACAGTTCAAGCTCGAAGGCCGGCTCGCCGACAAGCGTCCGGAATGGGGAATGCAGTCACGCAAGCTTCTCGACAAGCTCGACACCGCGCGGTCGGTAATAACCATCGGCGGCAAGGAATATCCGCTGAAGGATTCCCTCTTCCCCACAGTCGACCCTGACGATCCCTACCGCCTGACACAGGAGGAACAGGAACTCGTCAGCAAACTCCACCATTCGTTCATGATAAGCGAGAGGCTGAGGAAGCATATCCAGTGCATACTGTCGCACGGATGCATGTACACAGTGTGCAACTCCAACCTCCTTTTCCACGCCTCAATGCCGCTCAACGCCGACGGCACGCTCAAAGAGGTGGAGCTACGCGGCGGCAGATACAAAGGGCGCGAGCTGTTCACACGTATAGGCATGACGATGCGCGCGGCATTCAACAACGACACCGCGCCCGATGAGAAGGATTTTGCCATAGACTACTACTGGTACCTTTGGTGCGGACCGGATTCCCCGCTTTTCGACAAATCAAAGATGGCGACCTTCGAACGATATTTTATCGACGACAAGGAGACACACCGCGAAGAGAAAGGGAACTACTACGAGCTTCGCAACGACGAGAAAGTGTGCGACATGATACTCGATGCCTTCGGGGTGGAAGGTGAACACCGCCACATCATCAACGGCCATGTACCGGTGCGCATCAGCAAAGGTGAGACACCGGTGAGAGCCAACGGCAAACTGATGGTGATTGACGGCGGTTTCGCCAAAGCCTACCACGACACGACAGGCATAGCGGGCTACACGCTCGTCTACCACAGCCGGGGATTCCAGCTCGTGCAGCACGAACCGTTCAGTTCCACCGAGGAGGCCATACACAACGGTACCGACATCGTGAGCACCACGCAGCTCGTAGAACTGACCAACCACAGGATGCGCGTGCGCGACACCGACAAGGGGCGCGAGCTGTCGGCACAGATCGAGGAGCTGATGGAACTGCTCTATGCCTACCGCACGGGCATGATCAAGGAACGCACCACAAGCAAGCCGCATCAATAATAGCATAATGAACGAAATATCTATATTAAAGAAAATGTGACGACCGACGGTCGTCACATTTTCTTTAATATAGATATTTGGAAACCTGTGAGGAGACAAGTACTATTCACGATAATACATGAGGGTGGAGAATCCGATCTGGTCGAAGCCGCCGGAGTTGGTGCCGTACTGACCGCAACCGCCGTCGGGACGATACTTCTCGGCATATTCCGAAACATACTTACCGGTAATACCGTGGGCCTTGCAATAGCTTGCCCAGATGTCCCATCCAGGACGCACCTCACCACGTCCGGCCGAACCCATCTTGGTCATGCTGTTGCCGGAGTAGGTATATGTGGTGAACGGGAGGGAGCTTTCGGGATACTTGAAGAACGCGTCGTCGGCGCTCGCCGGCTTGTCGGTCCCGTTGGGATTGTTGTACTTTGCCACATACTGGGCGAAAGCCACGGCACGGTTATCCTTGAAGGCGAAAAGATCCTCACCTATATTGTAGGCCATCTGGCAGAAGTAGCCTACGAGCACGGCACATAGGGTGTTGTGGCCCTGGTCGCGGCCTGCCTCGTTGCCTTGTGCCAGCATCTCGCCGGAACCGGACGGGTCCTCAAAGACACCGATCACACCTTTGCCGCCGAGACATCCGGGGCCTTCGCTCTGCTTGAAGCGCAGGATAGCCTCGTTGACCATGTCATTGTCCTCGGCAAGTATGCCCACGGAGATTATGGCTGTCATCGCGGCAAGATCCCAGTTCATCCACCAGTGGTCGCCGACGTTCTTTTCAAGGAAAGAATGCGCGAAAGGATACCATGAGCCCGTGAGCCAGTCGACCACCTTCCTGAAGCCCTCGGAAGCGCCCCAGTTATTGTAGTCGCGCAGCAGTTCGGCGGCGTTGGCCACGTGATGGATCTGGAACAACATCAGATACTCGTTGGAGTCTATCACATCGTCCTTCCACTTTATCTTGCCGAGAAGCACACCCTTGTTGACCGAAGCCCAGTCCTCAAGGAGCTTCACGGCAGTCTGTGCGGCCTGTGTATCGCCGCCAAGCTGCCATTTCAGACCCAGCTGATAGGCCGCGGCGGCATCACGGGCGAGATCCATGTAGCTGTTCTGAATACCCGGCTTGTAGTACTCCTCCAGACCGGCATCCTTCCAGCGGCCTCCACCCTCGGCCCAGTTGTTGGCATCCAGACGTGCAAGATACTCCCATGGTGATGCCTTGCGGACATTGTTGCTGAACCCGCTGTTTAGGAGCTTCTGATATCCTCCGGCCCACGGCTCCCGGCCGAGATGCGCCTTCACATAGTCGATGTCGGTACGCGTGTGGAGTATGCAGGGATGGTTGGAGAGATTGTAGGTCTTTGGTTCATAGACTTCGGTTTCACCGCCCGGAGAGGGCCATGAATCGATATCGGTGACACCGTCCTCGATTTCGTTGCAGGATGGCAGGGCGACAATCGCCACGGCCGCCATCAATGCGCTATATATTGCTGATTTCATTGTGTCTGGTATTATGGTGAGCAGGAAAGGACGGTTTCCGTGAAGGGACTCCGCCCTTCCTGCACGATTATCATTATTTAATTTCTCGGATTATCGATTACGTCCTGATTTGCAAACGCCTTGGCTGCATCCTCGCTCTCGAACGTGCGGATCCAATACACGTCGTACCACGGGGAAGCCTTGTCTACGCTTCCATTGGGGATGTCGGCCACCTTGAACTGGAATATCCTGAACGGCACGAGATCGTAGCCCTTGCCTGCCAGCTTGCCTCCGACATTGAAGATCATCAGGCGCGTACCGTCGGCCAGTTCGATACCCTGCTTGGGGTTGATCTCACCGGGCTTGTCAAATCCGGACACCGTGGCGAAGTCGCTCTTGAAGTTGCCACCTGCATAAGCGGTGCATCGTATGGCAAGCACGGGATACTTCACGATACCGAGATAAACCGGAGCCTTCTCCGAACAGTTGAGTTTGAAGTCACGACGCCATTTGCCGGTGCCGGCATCAGGGAAATGTATGCGCCAGTACTTCTCAAGGCGTTCGTCGGGAGCCTGGTCATTGGATGGAATCCACTTCCAGTTGCTCTGGAGAGTCTCGCCCCACTTGTTCTCGGCATCCCAGATCCACAGGCCCGGCTCGACGGTGACGGTAGTCGAAACCTCTTCGCCGGTAGAGATGCACTTGGCTATGACGCTGGCGGTGCCGAATCCGGTGGGAGTGACCACACCACGGTTGACCTTCACGACACTCTCATCAAGAGAACTCCATTCCACGGAACCGACAGTGCCGTTGGCCGGGGTGTAGGTGACATTGAGGGCCACCTCACCACGCGAGATGCATATAGGCCCGTCGAGCGGAGCGATCTCAACCTTTTCGATAGCGATGTAGGGCTTCACCTCAAGGTTGAAGATACCCTGCACTCCCGAGCGGTCATGCGCCTTGGCGATGATCCGTGTCGATCCCACGCCCACGCAATCCACGAGTCCGTCGGCATTGACGGTAGCGACCTCCTCGTTGTCGGAATGCCATGTAAGATAGGAATATGTGTGGTTATCCGGAAGGATTGTTGCCTTGAGCTGTAGCTTGTCGGTGACGTAAATCATTCCGTCGTCGCTGAGCTTGGTAGTGTTCTCCACATTGATCGATGTGGCCTTTATCACTTCGGGAATCACGTCGACAGTCACGGTAGCTTCGGCCTCGTTGATCTTGAAGCCCATGGAGGAATGTGCCGTAATCTGTGCCTGTCCTATGGCGTGGGCGGAGATGCGTCCCTCCTGATCGACACTCGCCACAGCGGGGTCGGACGAGGTGAATATGACCGTGTTGTCATCGGCGTCCTGAGGTGTGGCGCTCCACACTAACAGGGAGTCCATCCCCACGGCGAGAGGGAGCACTTCGCTTACCTCGAACTTTATCTCCTGAAGGAGGTTTGCCGCAGGGGCATTAAGGGTAAGCTCCTTCTCGTTGTCGCTACAGGCGGCAACGGAGACCGCCATGGCGGTCAGCGCCGCGAGACCAAGGATATTATTTTTATTTTTCATAATGATTATTCTTCTTTAGTGTCATCTTCATTGGTCGGATCTTTCGTGAATGTGCCGCCCACCTTGGGCCATCCTTCGTTCTGGCCGAGATTGGGATTGAGCTGCTGCTGGTCGACGGGGAGAGGATAGAGATAGTGCTTCTGCTCGAACACACGTCCCGTCTGCAAGATGATATGGTTCTGCGCGTCGAGGTTATAACCTCCATGGTTGGCCATAGCTGTGGTCCACTCACCCTGCCAGCGTATGCCGAGCTGGTCCTTTGGCATCTCGCTCTCTGCGGTTTTCCAGCGCTTGAGGTCGTCGATACGGAAACCCTCCTGGAAAAGCTCGACGGTGCGCTCGCGGCGTATCTCGGCTCGCATGTCGAGACCGTGGGCGTTTACCAGCCCGTTGGAAAGACCGGGCATGCCGTTGGTCTTGTTGACGCGCAGACGTGTCTTGTTGATGGAGATGTTGAGATCCTCGTCGGAAATCCTTCCGTCGCGCTCATACAGAGCCTCGGCATAGTTGAGCAGCACCTCGGCATAGCGGAGAACGGGGAAGTCGTAGCTTTCGTCGCGATCGGCGCACTCGCGCTCAGTAGCCCACTTGTAGATGAAGTAGCCCGACGCCCAGGGGGTGAAGTTGGTGTACTTGGCGCGTTTCATCTCCTCCTCGCTTCCGCTCCAGTCGATGCGGCAGTTGTTCTTGGTATTGTTCCAGAAGGTATCGCCGGGACGCATCATGGTGTTGTGCATGCGGTTGTCGCGGTTTTCCCATTCGCTGCGCGTCTTGTCGTAGCCGAGGAATTTGGCCGATTCGGTGGTGGGGAGACCGTCGGTGCAGAGATACATGTCGGCGAGCTTGGCGGTGCCGAGCCAGACATTGGCAAGTGCGGTTGTGGTGAGGTTCTGACCGGTGGTCTTTAGGGTGATGTCGAAGCAGCGCTTTATGATATACTCCTTGTTGGCGCTCTTGTCGAGACCGGCGGGATTGCACTTAACGCCGCTCTCAAGAATGAACATGTAGCGGTAAGCGTCGTCGCCGAGTGATGCCGGCTCGAAAATCTCATATTTGCGGCTGTCGATAACGGTCTTGGCGGCCTTTACGGCGATGTCAAGGAGACCGTGGGCGCGGGTCTCGTTGCCACGGAACTTCTGCCATGTACCTTCGTAGAGGGCCACGCGGCTCAGGAATGCGGAAGCACCCTCGGTGCTGACGCGCCCTTCCTCTATTTCAGAGACGGAGCGTAGATTGACGATGGCGTTCTCAAGGTCGCTGATTATGAAATCGACCACTTCCCCACGGTCGTTGCGCCCGGCGGAAAGGAGGGGATCGTCGGTGTCGAGGGAATGCTTCACGAGGATGACGTCGCCGAATTTCTGCACAAGACCGAAATATGACCATGCGCGGAAGAAGTAAGCCTCGCCGAGTGCCTGACGAATCTCCGTCTTGTTGGCATAGCCTTCCGCTTTCTCGATAAGAAGAGTGGTGCGGCGTATCTGCTTGTATGCATTTGTGTAGTCGCCGTCGCCGGCATCCATGTTGTAGTTGCCTGTGGAGTATGAGTTGTTGCCGCCTGTGGCATGTCGCATCAAGTCGGAACGCATGTCGGAGTGAATGTTGCCGTCGTAGACCTGAGAGAAGTTGGGGAGATAGTCGTAGAATTTGTTGGCGAAATTCTGGAAATCGCCCTCGCTCTGCCATAAGGCCGGGTCGGCCAGGGTGTCCTTGGGATCGAGGTCGAGACAGGAGGTCGATGCCAGCGCAAGGATACCTATCGCGATGTATCTGGATATATTTTTCATTGTAGTTACGGTATTCAATGTTAGAAAGTGAGGTTGGCGCCTACAGTCCATGTGCGCAGGAACGGGTAGCGGTTGAGTCCGCTCATGTTGCTGGAGCCTTCCGGATCCCATCCATCGTTGATATGGCTGATTTCCCAGAGGTCGGTGCCGGTGGCGTAGAAACGTACGTTGGAGAGTACCTTTGTCTTTTTGATTACATTCTGCGGTATGGTATAACCGATAGTGAGATTCTTGAGTCGCAGATAGCTGCCGTCATTGACCGACCATGAAGAGCACTGATAGTTGTAGTTGTTGACATCGGCTCCGCCGGTCGATGAGGATGTGAGCTGAGGATAGCGTCCGTTGGGATTTTCCTTGCTCCAGACGTTGCCGATCCATTGTGAACCGCCGTTCATATAGAGGTCACGCATAGGAATCTGCCAGATATCGAGTGAATTCTTGTCGTTCTCGCAGCGGAAAATCGTGCGTTTTGCAGCACCCTGGAAAATCACGTTGATGTCAAATCCGCGCCATTCCAGACCGGCATTGAACGAGAACTGTATTTTGGGGTCGTCGGTACCGAGATACACGAGATCCTCGGCCGTGAGCTGCCCATCTTTGTTGACATCCTCGAACATGTTGTCGCCCAGACGCAGTTTCGAGATATTTCCGATGGTCGATGTCTCGGCGTAGCGTGCCTTGTATTTCTCGAGTTGCTCTTCGGTCTGGATCTTTCCGCAATATTTGAGTCCCCACACCGAACGGAGCGGATATCCCTCGCGGTCGGACTTGATGCCGCCTCCCTTTACGCCGCTGCCTCCGTTGTCGACAAGTTCGTTGTCGGCATAAGTGAACGACCCGCCTATATGATAGTTGACATTGCCGATACGGTCGCGCCATGTGATCTGTCCCTCATAACCCCACGCCTTGAATTTTCCTTTATTGGCGGTAGGCGCCTTGTCGCCGAGGATTCCGGGATATACCACGTCGATAAGCATGTTGTCGGTGTGTTTCCAGAATGCCTCGCCGGTACCGGAGAGTCGGTTGTTGAACAGGGAGAAGTCAACAGCCACGTTGTAATTGTGGATGCGTTCCCATGTGCGGTCGGTGCTGACAAGCTTTCCGTTTGTGTCGAGCGTGCTGACAAGATTACCGCCGATAAGGTTTTTGCCCTGCGACTCCAACTTCCAGAGCATGACCCCGGAGTAACGGTCGATACCTGCCTGGTTGCCTACATTGCCGTAGGAAGCGCGGAGCTTGAGGTCGTCGAGGAATCCGCGGCTCCAGTCCAGGAACTTCTCCTGCGAGATGCGCCATCCGAGAGATGCCCCCCAGAAGAACGCCCAGCGGTTGTCGGCCTGGAACTTCGAGCTGCCGTCGTAGCGGAACTGGCCTTCAAGCATGTATTTCGACTTGTAGGCGTAGTTGAAACGTCCGTAATATGACATGATGGCCTCTTCCCACTTCTCGGCCTTGTTTATGTCGATAGTTCCGGAGCCTTTGGGCACCTCGAGGGTAGGCTCGTTGTTCTGGATCTTCACGCGGGTCCATTCGTACTGTTTCATGTTGTACTGAACGCCGGCCATCAAGGTCACGTCGTGGATCTCACGGAAGGTCTTGTTCCAGTTGAGGTATCCCTGCACCGAATAGAAGTCGGTATATGATGATCCTTTCTCGTAATAGGTATCGTCGGTTTTGGAGGGACTCGAGACCTCGAACGTATCATTATAATTGTAGAAATCTACCTGTAGGCGTTTGGTGTCGCGCACGGCACCGGAATGGTTGTAGCCGAGCACCGCGTTGGCCGAGAGTCCGGGAATGATTTCATAACGCAGAGTCTCGCTTATGTTGACGGCGTTTACTTTGAGTTTATTGTCGCCGCCAAGCTCAGCGAGCCAGTTTGGCGCAAACCAGTCCTCGCCCCAGGCATAGGGTTTGCCGCTGATGGTGGATGTCGGGAAACCGGGCTGCGCCTGATTGGCCTTCAATGCGGCGTTGATTTCTGTGGGAGCCACCTGGTCCTGACGGTTATAGGCTATGACGCTCTGCAACGAGAAGTTCGGGGCAAGCTGCATTGTGTTGTTCAATCGTAGGTTGACGCGCTGGTTATGGTTGTTACCCCACTTGAGGTTAGAGTCGTCGTACATGTATCCGAGTGAGAAGCGGTAGACATTCTTGTCGCTGCCTCCGGACACGGAAAGTTCATGATTGGTAGAGTAGGAATCGCCCCACATCACGTCGTTCCAGTCGGTGTCGAAGAATACCATGTCATCGACCTTGTTCATGCCGAGTGGATTGCCGTCGATCCATGACCCGTGATATCTACGAGCCAAGTTGGCATATTTATACCATACGTTTCCTTCGGGATTGTCAAGATCGTTTTCAAGTACCTCCAGAACGCCGTTTGCCCATTGGTCGAGAGTCATGGTCTTGGCACGGAGTCCGATATGTTTGAAAGTATACGAACCGCTGTAGTCGACCTTCACTTTGCCTTCCTTGGCTTTCTTGGTGGTGACGAGGACGACACCGCCGGCAGCCTTGCTACCGTAGATTGAAGCGGCGGCATCTTTGAGGAAGTTCATGCTCTCGATGTCGGAAGGGTTGATGAGGCGGAGGTCGTTGACGCTCTCATACTCTACGCCGTCGATAATAATCAGAGGTGCGGCAGCATTTTTTGATACGGAACCGCGAAGCTTCAGATCCCAGCCTTCATCGCCCGGGGCTGAGTTGGCGCGAGTGATGATGACACCTGGCACCTGGCCCTGGAGAGCCTGTACGGGGCTGGAAAGCGTGCCTTTGTTGGACAGCTGCTCCGCACCGACCACAGCTACGGAACCGGTGAGAGTGGCTTTCTTCTGAGTGCCGTAGCCGACCACCACCACCTCTTCGAGCATCGCATTGTCCTCTTCAAGTGTGATTTCATAGTCGCTTCGTCCGTCAAGCTTTATCTCAGCGGGTTTGCAGCCGATATAGGATACCGTAAGCACGCCTTTAGCGGGAGCGCCGGGGATTTGGAAGTTGCCGTCGAGATCCGTGGCGGCACCTTTAGATGTGCCCTTGATCATGACACTGGCACCGATAATCGGCTCGCCGGTGGCATCGACAACGGTTCCCCTTACTGTGACGTCGGCCGCCTGTGAGGCAGTCGCGGGAGCAGCCGCAGCCTCGGCGGCCATAGGGGCGCCTCCAAGCATAGCAGCCGTGGCCATAGTGAGCACAACAGTGCGTGATGACCATCTTTTTCCTTTGTCAATCATGTGAATAATTTGGATTTAGGTGAATATGATTTCTTAGTTTATTTTACGAATAATAGGGCCTTTAGTAAACTCCCTCTAAATCACGTCCTTCATCTTGGTGCGCATGACCTTGAACGCAAGGTAGAGGTGTGTGTCGACCGTGCGCCGAGAGAGGGAGAGGATCTGAGCGATCTCGTCGGCGGTTTTCTCCTGATAACGACGCAGGGAATAGACCGCACGGCGTTTTTCAGGCAAGCGTGATACTATACTCTGTTCCAAGAGGCTAAGATCACGGGAATAGATTTCAGGAAGTATGTCTACTGTGGCGTCAGACATCGATGCCGAAGCTACGCAGTCATCGGCATATTCCTTGCGCACGTAGTAGCGGCGCAGATAGGAATTGACTACGTTATTGGCAATGCGGAAAATCAGGAACCTGAGGTCGGACTGATATTGCGCCGGAGCATATTCAAGAAGGCGCAGGAACACGTCGTGCGCAAGGTCGCGTGCATCCTCTTTGTCAAGTATACGCCACGTGATGTAACGTAGTACCTGAGGATGATATTGGACATAGACTTCCTGGAATGTTGAGGTCGGTGTCATGGTGAGGTGTTGGTTGGTTTAGCAGGTTAAGAATTTTCTGGAGATTGGCGGAGTAATGTCCATCCGCGTAAGTTTTCGCGACAGTTCCGGAATTGCTTCCGTTGTCCCGTCACACCGCAAAATTATTTCCCTCAAAAATAAATTCCTCGGTTTTTAAGCTAAAATTTGTCTCAGAACATTGCATTGAGACAAATTTATACTAAACCACTAAATACCAGATATATCAAATTTATGATACTTTTGTATCATACAATTTAATGAGACTGATATTTGCGTATCCGTCAATTATTCCACCTGTGTGTAGGCGAAATTTCGGCCCCACGACAAAGCAAAAAACATGCTCAGCCACCCTGGCGTAACAAAGCAAAACATGGCAAAATCAAATAAAATTTGTTTTGCGCTCGACTTATCCGTATCTTTGATCAAGTAAATCCCAGACGATGAAACCTACGAATATACTTTCTATTACCGACCGCCAGGATTTCCGTGAATGGCTCATTAAGAATCATCAGACAGAGAAAGAATGCTGGGTGAGTACGAAACGTGGCAAGACACCTCCTTCAGAGGGTCTATGGTATCTTGATGCCGTAGAGGAAGCGCTATGTTTCGGATGGATCGACTCGACCGTCAAGAATGTTGGCGGAACTACAATCCAGCGTTTCAGCAAGAGAGCCAAAGGGAGCCGCTGGACTGAACTTAACAAGGAACGCGTGCGCCGACTTGAAGCTCTCGGCCTTATGACCCAAACCGGGCGTGATGCCTGTCCGGCACTGACCGGGGATTTCGAGATAATCCCGGAAATCCTCGCCGAGTTCAAGAGCAACACTAACGCATGGGCCAACTTCAATACATTTCATCCACTCTATCGCCGTGTCAGAATCGACAATATCCAGAGAGTAAAACCGTGTCGCCAACTATTCGATTCCCGTCTGAAGAAACTTATCGAAGCCTCTGAAAAAGGCATAATGATAGGCGATTGGAATGACTGCGGACGATTGATCGCCTATTGACCACGACTTCATTCCAAGAGAGGTGTCTAAGAGGTTGTACAATTGTACGGCCCTCTAAAATCGGTCCCGGACTTTATTCATCAGCATAAACCTGACATGAACTTGTTGCGTTATAGTTGATAGATTTACCGTTCGTTTCATCCGTCAGCTATAACTATATGGACCAGATAATCAAACATTTTACCGACGACGACTTATATAAATTCACAATGTGCTGCGCCGTAATCGAGCATTATCCGCGCACTCAGGTCAAATATGAGTTTATAGACCGCTCAAACACGGTCTATCCTACCGGATTCGCCGACGAACTGATGCGCCAGATCGCCATGCTTGAATCCGTGGTCATCACCGACGAAGAGATTGATTTCATGCAACGTAGATGCCGGTATATTCCTTCATGGTTCTATAGTTTCCTGAAAGGTTTCCGCTATGACAGCCGATGCGTGACAGCCATGCAGGACGCGGAAGGGCATCTCCACGTGGAATTCGAGGGATGCTGGAGCAATACGATAATGCTTGAGGTAAAAGTGCTTGCCATAATCTCGGAACTTTACTATATGATGACAGGCACGGCACCCAGGCTCGATTATGATTCCCACCGCAAAAGCTCCTGGCAGAAAGCGCGACGGCTCATCGACGCCGGATGCATCTTCAGCGATTTCGGCACACGCCGCAGAGCCTCATTCAAGTCACAGGACATAGCGGTAGAGGCCATGAAATCATGTAGCGACGATGCCGGAGGTCCGGGACGATTCATCGGCACAAGCAACGTATATCTCGCAATGAAGCATGACCTCACGCCAATTGGGACGATGGCCCATGAATTAATATGCGCCATCGCCGGGATGTACGGCCCACAGATGGCAAACTATCTGGCGATGAAGGTATGGGCCGACACCTATCGCGGAGCACTCGGCACCTTCCTCTACGATACATACGGATGGCGCATATTCAGCCTCAATTTCTCGGAGGATTACGCCAACATGTTCAAAGGATTGCGTGTCGACAGCGGTGACAACCGCGAGCAGCTCGACCTGATAATCGAGAAATACCGCTCACTGAAAATTGACCCGCGCACAAAGCTGATAGTGTTCAGCAACGGACTCAACGTCGATTCCGCCATAGAACTCCAGCGCTATGCCGCAGGAAAATGCCAGCCGTCGTTCGGCATCGGCACTCACTTCACCAACGATTTCCCAGGGGTCAAGCCCATGAATATCGTGATAAAGCTCGTGGCAGTGAAAATAACCGAATCATGGCCGTTCTACCTGGATACATGCAAGTTAAGCGAAGATCACGGAAAATACACCGGCAATCCGGCTACCGTAAGACGCTTTATGGAAACACTTCATATCCCACATTGACCGGTTCACATGCCATTCGTCATTGAGCATTAGAGATTGTTTTTAACGACCTCTTATTCTTGATGATATGCTCCGGATTACTTAACTTTGCCGATATGGAGGTATGTCGTCACCGGCGACATGTCCATCAATCAATCTATCGTAAGCATCATGGCCCGACCGACGATATCACAAAAAGAAGCGACGTGCGACACCAGAATCCTCGTAGTAGACGACGAGGACACGCTATGCGACACACTCCGGTTCAATCTTGAACTTGAAGGCTACTGTGTCGACACCGCCTACAGCGCCGAGGAAGCCCTCGCTATGGATCTTTCATCATACTCTCTCATACTCCTCGATGTCATGATGGGCGAAATCAGCGGATTCCAGATGGCTCGTATCATCAAGAAGAACCCGGCTCTCGCCGACATTCCGGTCATTTTCTGCACGGCAAAGGACACAGAGGATGACATGGTCGACGGACTTAATCTCGGAGCCGACGACTATATCGCGAAGCCCTACTCTATCCGCAACATCATAGCAAGGGTGAAGAGCGTCTTGCGTCGCAGCCAACCACGACATGCGCATCCAACCTCATCCGACCGTATAGTATTCGAAGGGCTTACCGTCGACAAGTCGCTCAAACGTTGCATGGTCGATGACACGGAAGTAAAACTCCCACGCAAAGAGTTCGAAATGCTCTGCCTGATGCTGGAAAATCCCGGAAAAATATTCTCACGCGAAGATTTCCTGAAAAGAATATGGCCGGAAGAGATCATAGTGGTAGACCGTGTGGTGGATGTCAACATCACACGCCTACGCTCAAAGCTCGGACGCTATGGTAAAATGATCGTCACACGCTCAGGCTACGGCTATGGCTGGCAAACTTAGATTCTCCTACCACACGCGGCTCTTCTTCCTTCTGCTTGGATTCTCCTGGATTCTGGTAGGATGTTTCGTGGCATTCCAATACCATCGCGAGAAAATCTACAAAGTAGAGAAACTCAACGGGGAACTACAGCTCTACAACGCCCATCTCATAGATGCCCTGTGTACCGATTCGATAGACTTCAACGCCACTATCGCCCGTCAGCGTCTGCCGATGGCAGGCCTGAGGGTATCGGTAATCAACACCGACGGGACGCTTGTGTTCGACAATACCCTCGATTCACTTCCCGGCGAGAACCATCTCAACCGCCACGAGATAAACGATGCGATGCGTTCCGGTAGCGGCTTTTCACTGCGCCGGCATTCGGTCAGCACCGACCGGACATACTTCTATTCCGCTACCAGACGCGACAACCTGATAGTACGCTCCGCCGTGCCATACTCCGTCTCGTTGCAGGAAGTGCTCGATGCCGACAGCTCGTTCCTGTGGTTCATGGCCGCTGTCACTCTGGCCATCAGCATACTGGGATATTTCGCTACGCGCAGTCTGGGGCGCACCATATCGCGCCTCAACCGGTTTGCAGAGAAAGCCGAGAAAGGGGAGAACGTCTACGATGTCGGAGCGTTTCCCCACGACGAGCTGGGCAGCATATCGACGCATATAATCCGCCTTTATGCACGGCTTCAGCAAACGATGACCGAACGCGACCGCGAGCATCGTAACGCCATACATGAACAGCAGGAAAAGACACGCATCAAGAAGCAACTCACCAACAACATAAACCACGAGCTAAAGACCCCCGTAGCCTCTATAAAAGTATGCCTGGAGACCCTGCTCGACCATCGAGACCTACCACCGGACAAGCATTGGAAATTCGTGGAGAAAGCCTACCGGCACACTGAACGTCTCGCCAACCTGCTCAACGACGTATCAGCCATAACACGCATGGACGACGGTGCCGCCAACATAGAGAAGGAGCCCCTGGATCTGCGTGAGATAATCGATGATATCGATCTATCCGTCGCCGACCAGCTCAGAAAGGCCGGAATCACGCTATGCATGAAAGTGCCGGACAATACCGTAATCACCGGCAACCGTACATTCATCAGCTCTATCTTCCGCAACCTGATCGACAACGCCATAGCCTATAGCAACGGCACAACGATCACCGTGCAGCTCGACGACGAGTCGGCAACTTCATACACATTCAGCATCTCCGACGACGGAACGGGCATTCCGGAAGAACATCTCGAACGAGTGTTCGAACGTTTCTATCGTATCGACAAAGGACGTTCACGACTCATCGGCGGCACCGGCCTGGGCCTTTCCATCGTGCGCAACGCCGTACAGCTGCATGGAGGTACCATATACGCCGTCAATGTGCGGCCACACGGTGTCAAGTTCATCTTCACGCTGGCAAGATAGCCTATCTCCGTCAAGCCGACAAAGCCCTGCCGCTACGGGACACAGGATCGTTGCTCCTCATCTTGGACGTGGCCCTCAACAACTTACGCAGCCCCGACATCATCTCCTGCGACTCCTGAAGCATATTGAGATAAACATATGTCACAGTAAGATTGTCCGGCATACCGTTGCGCAGATGCCCGTAGATATCGTGACACTCCCGTGAGATGGCATCCTTTATCGAATCACACTCCCTGCGCAAAGCGATAACGTCAGACACATCCACCGACTCGACGATACGCATAGCCTCGGCCAATGCATCAAGTATACGGCTTCGCATGGGAGTGAACGCTTCACGGTAAGCGGCAGGAAGAGGGCGAAAGTTGTTGTCGACATGCTCCTTGCACACTTCGGTGATACGAAGCAGATTGTAGTTCATCGACATGCACGCGTTGTTGGCCATATGAAACCATGCGCTTTTCTCTATCGCCGTGTCAGCCGGCACCCGCCTCAGAAGAAGAGTCTCCCGGCGGCGTGTATTTTTCAAGAGCGATTTCTCTTTATAAAGGGCCTTGTCCGCGCTTACAAGCGCCTTCACTTCATCGCGCATGAATGCCCCGGTGATATTGGCGTAAGTCGTCGACGCAAATTCAAGGAACTTCTTCTGCTCACGGGAAATGTAGATTTTAAGCATCTCCCACGTCTGTTCCTTATCATCGGAAGTAAGTATTGCCTGAAACATTGCATCACCCTGTTCCTCCTCTTTCTTGGCCTTGAAGCGTATATTGCTGCGTATTATCAGCGCCACGGCCACGAGCGCCGCGAGTATCATCATAACGCTTCCTCCCCAATGCATGAGCGCCGCTATCAATGCAGCCCCGATAAACGCCACACCTGCGGTGATGAACCATCCTCCGATTACCGAGATCACTCCTGTTATGCGGAACACGGCGCTCTCGCGTCCCCAGGCCCTGTCGGCAAGCGATGTTCCCATTGCCACCATGAAAGTGACGAAAGTGGTCGACAACGGCAGTTTCATCGAAGTTCCGGCCGCTATGAGCATTCCTGCGAGCATAAGATTGACAGAACCTCGTATGAGATCGAACGAAGCACCCTGCTCCTCATCGGTTCGCGTCGTGTCGAAGCGTCGGTCTATCCACAGTCGCACACGGCGCGGGACATAGCGCCTGATCCATCCATGTATGGATAGAGACAGCCGGACAAGGCGTCTCGCGATCCTCGACGAACCGAACATCTCATCACCACCACTCTGGGTGCTCAGACCGATCTCGGTTTTCGACACGTTGCGGGCCTTCTTTGAAGTAGCGAGCGACACCACCATTATGATTCCCGCGCCGATAAGGAAATATAGCGGCGTGTCGGCCGGTCCGTTGAGCGAACCCATGGTGAAATCGTAAGGGTTTCCGGCACCGTTCGCGACATAATCCCGGTAAGAGGCAAATCCGCTCAAAGGCACACCGATAAAGTTAACGAGGTCGTTGCCCGCGAAAGCCATCGCCAACGAAAAAGTCCCTATAAGCACTATAACCTTCAACACATTGACCTTCAGAGCATGCAACAGTTGCATCAACAAAGTGGATACCACCATCGAACAGCCCAGTATGACTGGCGTATGGGCGTTGATATATGCCTTTACATCGGGAGTCATCCAGGCCATGTCCTTCACACCCTTCAAGAGCATGAAATAAATAATGGCGGTGGTTGCTATACCTCCGTAAATACCTATTTTCCATTTCATGCGGCTCTTATACTCGAACGAGAATACTGCGCGCGCTATGAACTGCACCACAGTCCCGAACACGAATGCTATCGCCACCGACAGGAATATGCCGAGAATCACAGACAATGCCTTGTCGGTGTTGATCAGATCCATCATCGACAGGGCCGACGTATCACCCCACATTTTTATAAGCGCTATCACGAAAGCGGCTCCGAGCAACTCGAACACCATGGATACGGTGGTCGACGTAGGCATCCCCAATGAGTTGAACACATCAAGCAGTATGATATCCGTCACCATCACCGCCATGAATATACATATCAGGTCGTAGAAAGAAAAATGCTCGGGACGGAATATCCCATGTCTTGCAATGTCCATCATACCGTTGCTCATGGCAGCCCCGGCAAATACCCCTATCGATGCAATGATTATGATGGTCCTGAAGCCGGCGGCCTTTGAGCCTATGGCCGAGTTAAGGAAATTCACGGCATCGTTGCTCACCCCCACCGAAAGGTCAAATACCGCGAGGACAAACAGAAAAATGATTATGCATAGAAATAATACATCCATAAAATTCGTTGGATATGTTTCAATAAAATCAATAGTGAATCATACAGATCGGATTCTCACAACAAATTTCATGGAATTTCATTTCATAAATGTTTCATAACCATTAAGGTTTCTTTAATTCAACGGACTATAGCATACATGGGGAGCACATATATGCAACGTCGGTGCATCAGGCAAATGCCTGACACACCGACGGATAAATTCTATTATAGGAATATCAGATGATGCCCTGGGCCATCATGGCGCGGGCCACCTTCATGAAGCCTGCGACGTTGGCACCCTTGACATAGTTGATGTAGCCATCCTCTTCCTTGCCGTACTTGCGGCACTGCTCATGTATATTCTTCATGATGCCTTTCAGTTTCTCGTCTACCTCCTCGGCACTCCAGGACAGCTTCTGAGAGTTCTGTGCCATCTCCAGTCCGCTAACCGACACACCGCCGGCATTGGCAGCCTTGCCCGGAGCATAGAGAATCTTGGCGTTGAGGAACTCCTTGATAGCATCGGGCGTGGAAGGCATGTTGGCGCCTTCGCTGACAGCGATCACACCGTTGGCAAGGAGCGCGCGGGCATCGTCACCGTCAAGTTCGTTCTGAGTGGCGGAAGGCATCGCGATATCGCACTTGTAGCCCCAGGGACGACCGCCCTCCACATACTCGCATCCGAATTCCTCGGCAAACTCACGGATGCGTCCACGATATTCGTTCTTAAGCTTGAAGATATAGTCGAGCTGTTCTTTGGTAAGGCCTTCAGGCACATAGATGCAACCGTCGGAATCGCTCATAGTGATTACCTTGGCACCCAGCTCAAGGAGCTTCTTTGCGGTATATGTGGCCACGTTGCCCGAGCCGGATATGGCCACTACCTTGTCCTTTATATCGATGCCACGGGTGGCGAGCATGTTGAGCAGGAAGTAGACGTTGCCGTAGCCGGTAGCCTCGGGACGAATCAGCGAACCGCCGAATTCAAGACCTTTGCCGGTGAAAGTCCCTGTGAACTCGCGAGCCATCTTCTTGTACATTCCGTACATGTAGCCTACCTCACGACCGCCAACGCCTATGTCGCCGGCAGGAACGTCGGTATCAGGGCCGATATGACGCCACAGTTCTGCGATGAAAGCCTGACAGAAGCGCATCACCTCCATGTCGCTCTTGCCACGGGGCGAGAAGTCGGAACCACCTTTGCCGCCACCCATCGCAAGGGTAGTGAGGGAATTCTTGAAAGTCTGCTCGAAAGCGAGGAACTTAAGAATCGACTGGTTGACGGAGGAGTGGAAACGGATGCCGCCTTTGTACGGGCCTATGGCATTGTTATGCTGGATGCGGTAGCCCATGTTGTTCTGCACCTTCCCCTTGTCATCGACCCAAGACACACGGAACGAGAAGATACGGTCGGGAATGCACAGGCGCTCGATAAGATTGTAGCGCTCAAACTCGGGATGCTTGTTATACTCATCTTCTATGGTGGTAATCACCTCTTCCACAGCCTGCAGGTATTCCGGCTCGTTGGGGAATCTGCGATGGAGATCCGCTAACACTTCGGTTGCTTTCATACTTAAACTTTCTTTGAGTAATTTCTTTAATTATTTAATTTTCGACAAAATTACAACATTTTGCCGATATAAACCAAATTATCAAAGCAAATTTATCGTTAATCTTCATTTATTCTATCTTTGCGCCACAGAAGAGATGCAGTCACACCGGGCCGGACGACATAAATCGATACCGGAACGGCATGACTGCATATTTCCATCCGTAGACAAGAAGCTTATTCGACGGTCACTTCATCAAGGAAAAACCAGGCCGGATAACCCACTCCGTAATGCCACGACGGGCATGTCTTTACGCCGGTTATGTCAACCTTTATATAGCGGGCCTTCACCGGCTCAGCCGACTCACATCCGAGCGCCACGAATTTCACCTTCACGTCGCGGTCCTCGGGCTGCACCTTCTCGCCGAACGGAGTGTATTCGACACCGTCTGTCGACGTGCTGTAAGCCACCTTCTCAGGCAGAAGCACCCATGCACCGAGCTGATGCAGGAAGTCTGACGATATGGAGGAAACTTCTTTCTCCTCACCCATATCAAGAATGAACGATCCATCGACACCTTCCCAACCTACCCAGCTCTCGACAAAGGTAGTGCTACCGAAAAGGCCGTCGGTCAGAGCCGACTCACCCATGGCGGCATAGCGTCCTGTGGGTGGAACAATCCATGTCACTTTAGAGCCTTGGGCCTTGTTGACTGTCGTGCCGGGGAGGAAGCGCTCCTTATAGAGAGTGCAATATTCTGATGGAGAATTGTTGCGCTCGTTGAGAGTGGCTACACCATACTCGGCCGTGCGTGCATCGAACAACTCCAAAGCCTTCTTAAGCGTGGCGGGATCGTGGCCGGTCTCCGTGCGTGCGATCTCAAGTTCGGAATATTGTAGCGGCAGACGCGCCATGCGCACACGGCGCAACAATACGGAATCGGAGGCGACTGCCCGCTCAGCATCATCAAACAATTCATTGTAGCGCTTGCGGCATTTGGCATTGAGCATGCCGTCCTTGTGAGTGACCGGCGAATCGTAGATCCACAGTTCCTTGTCGCTCGCCAGCAGCCCACCCTCAAGCAACTTCTCGTATTGGTATATATAGGGAGCGGCGGCTCCATAGTAGCCATCCATAAACGAGCGCATCAGCGAGTCTGCGTCAAGATACGGGTTCCACATGAGCTTGCTCACCATGTAAGCCCTCATCTCGGAGAAATCGCCACCTTTGCTACCACCGATCTGTGAGAAATGCATCTTGGCGTTATGCTCCTTGAACTGCTGTATATTCTTCTGCAAAATAGGGAAATTGGGGAACGGCGCGACCATATTGTCGAAATTGATACCGTAGTCCCATATGAACAGGTTGTCGGAAATCGCCGACCACCCTTCGAGCGCCTTCATGAAATCGCGTCCGGAAGCATTATCGGTAAGCGGCACCTCGCGCTTGCAATCGATGTCACAGAGCATTATGTTGACATTCGGCAGCGGTTTGACGTGTTTCGGCGGATGCATTGTAAACAGGTAAGCGAGAGTGGAGAACTGCTTGTCGGGGAAACGCCCGGCAAGCTTGTTCAGGAAACGTATGAAATTTCCCGACGGGCTTCCTTCATATTCATCGATTTCACGACACACATCGCATGCGCAGTTAGTAAAATTCCCGTCGTTCTGGCTCACAGAAATCATATTCCTGCCGGGATTGGCCTTGAATATGGAGTCGATACGCTGCACCACGATCTCAAACAGTTCCGGATTGTTGAGGCACCACTGGCTGGCGTTGCCGGGGCGACGCTTTCCATTTATATATGAATAGTATTCGGGATGTGTATCCCCGTATTCTTCCGGAGGGAGTAGACGGCGGAACGTGTGCACCCAAAGTCCGTCGGCAAACTCATCGGCCGGCTCTTCGAAGCGCATCCATATGCGGTAGATCGGATCCTCATGCATGGCGTAGCATTGGCTCTGGCGATAACGGAACGCCGGATTTACCGTGCGGTCGCCTATGCGGGGCAGTTCC
This sequence comes from uncultured Muribaculum sp., assembly GCF_910583865.1. Classification (GTDB taxonomy): domain Bacteria; phylum Bacteroidota; class Bacteroidia; order Bacteroidales; family Muribaculaceae; genus Muribaculum. Next base: position 2,791 of record NZ_CAJTYX010000024.1, on the reverse strand, counting down.
ACCGTCCGACGCCTGTCGAGGGTGTATGCGTGTGCACCGTAATACTGCACGTCCAGATAATCCTCCAGAAGCTGCACCACGCCGTTGAGCGTACCTTTATCACCACCGCTGCTTATATAAAGCGTGCCGTCATTATCCGACAGACGGAAGCCGTCCTCGGTAAGACCGTCAACAGACCCCTGCCCTATCACCACATCGCCTTTCTTTGGCTTTACCGAATAGACTATCGGCAATTGCGCGTCACTGATGCGGCCTACGAAATCCTGCAACAGCTCTGCCGCGCGACGGTCAATCTTTGAATCACTATCCACCACTATGCGCGCCTTCGGTTTGCCGTCACGCACAAGCATTATCTGCCCATACGACGGCAACAATGACGCCGTCAGAAGCACTGCACTGACTATATTCCTAATTTTCATGATACGGTTTATTAAATATTTATGCATGTACTACAAATGTAACAAAAATATTTGATTCATGGACTCAACGCCATGTATAACCGAGTCCGAGCATCAGATTGCCCGACTTCGAGAAGTCAACGAGGCGATAGCCCGTGTTGAGATAAAGACCGCGCCACAGTCGTGTCTTTAGGTTGAATGTCTGATAGAATCCATGCAAATCGGAATCTATCACCGAAAGAACTTCCCCGTCACCGTAAACCCACTTTACATCCGAACGCTTGGGACGCGGAGCGAAAACACTGTGGCCTATACCCACATTGACGGAAAAAACAGGCATGGATATCTCCACGCGCAACGACAGACCACCCATGACGCGTTCACGCAGCGGCTGGCGGTAGAACTTCGGGGCATCGACAGGCGACATTGGTTCATAGTGCGCAGAAAGGTTCGCCCCGTCATCGTAAAGGAGATCCAGAGCCGGCCCGACTGCAACCACAGGGTTGAAGCGATAGAGCGGGTTGAAAGTTATGCCCCCTACCGCCCAGTCGCCGGGCACTTCGAGGATGCCGGAGCCGGTGTACGGGGAATTTACCGCCGGAGTATAGCCCCACTTGCGCCATGCTCCCCAGAAGGTCACGTCATATGACATACCCGGCTTGAATCCGCTCCAGTCGGCTACAGGGTCGGAAACACGGTTACCATGGAGACGCCATGTGGCAGACAAGCGCATCCCGAGACGGTTGACTCCGGGATTCGGGAGCGACGTGTTGCCGTTGGAGTAATGGGCTATCTCCGGACCGAGACGCAGAGTTAGGCGAGTCGTAGCCTGATACTCAAGCATAAATGCCAAGCCTATGTATGCATTTACCGACGAGCCCACACCTTCCGGCAGACGCTCACCGTCATCGGTAGGGGGGACACGCTTCCAACCGAATGAAGCGCCGAAATTCCACTCGTATCCGATGGACCACCGCGAGGATAGCGAGGCGATACGGCTTCCCTGCAACACATACAGTTCAACCGGAGAGCCGAGCACACCGGACTTCGAGAAAGATGTGACACCTATACCGACTCCCTGCCATGCATGCGGATACAAACGTGCCTGTTCAGAACCCGGTGCAAAACGCATGGCATACTCAAGCCTTCCGGAAAATGCCGCCGACACACGCTTGCCCTCCGGATTTGTACCGCGCAGGAACGTGTTGGACGGAAGCACCCACGAAGGGGATGCAGCGACCGACAGGTCTCCGGAGATACCACCACTGCGGCAAGTGTCGGGACGCATGTGCATAGGAGTGTGTGCCGACAGCGGAAACACCGCCAACAATAGAGACGGTAGAACAATCAGAAACCGCATAACGCCTATAAGTCTATTCATTCGCGGTGTCATATCGTAGAATCTCATATTCAAAAGGCATTTCCATCTTAAGCCACATGAATGCCTCGTGCATCTCGCCGGTATGATCGTTGCAGATAGTCAACGATGCAGGAAAACTCATCACCTTGGTCTCAGCCGATAGTTTGACATAAGATTTGGTATGCGCGGGGATAGGCGCTACAGATGGAAGAGGCGGATAATGCTTGAGCAACGCAATGCCGTTTCGCCCCAGTACTGCGGTATCGCCCAGAAGTCCCCACTGCCACAGGGACGGATCAGGATCGAGGCTGCCCGGGACGGGGATCTCAGTGCCACACACCATATCGAAATATAGGTCAGCGCTCGACACCACCACGCATTTGAACATGGCAGGAATCATGACATTATCCCACGTGAAAGGAAATTTCATCTCCGTGTCGCCGGGATTGTTCACATTCCCCTCGAATAGCGCCATAGTAGTGCCGGCGTCATCCTGCCCGGTAACACCCGAGAAACGGTAGTCGATTGCCTTCAGTACATACGGATTGTAGGCCGGAATCTTCAATGTATCGGTAAACGACTGATATTCCGTGGAGAAAACAAGTTCCACGCGCTCGTCACGTTTGGAATAGTAACGGGCTACAGTCACATCGACCCTACGACCATAGCGTTCTACAGTCATATCCACACGTGGATGCGACACCACGAGTCTGCCGTCATGCTCAAGCCAGTTGCTGTTGGTTTTCACAGTCCCGTCAGGCATTACCGCATCTACATCATATTCTCCCGACTCAACGTAAAGGGCCATTGTCATATTATCGGCGGGAAGCATGAAAGTATGCGTTCCACCGCTGCCCGGCACTGTGAACGAACTCTCGGCGGGATCGGTAAACGTATCGATGAAAACATCATTGTTGCACGCCACCACCGGCAGAAACGCCGACAGGAATACAACTCGTCGTAAAAGCTTCATTTATAGTTATTACTGTCCGCTAAACCATAAATCAGAGAGTCCAACATCTTGAAAGGCAGA
>NZ_CAJTYX010000023.1 GCF_910583865.1 uncultured Muribaculum sp. | reverse complement strand
TGGAATCGGTCCTATTTTTCAATCGCCCTCTAAAGTTTAGCGGACAGTAATAGTTGTAGATCGACATCGGTCTTGAGGACTGGAAATTGAATATGGCATTGGCGTTGGGGGCTACGATGTTTGCGACCGTGCAGCCTTTCATGCGGAAATTGTGGATGATCGCGGTTGCGTTGGTCTGGTGCCAGATCTGGCCGTTGCTCCATTTGGCGGGGAAGCGGCAGTTGATCATCGAGATTTCCTGTACTTCACACGTGGCCTGGTTGTTGAGGTAGAAGAAGCGGCTTGCGAGGCCCTTGAATTCGATATTCTCGAAATGTATGCGGTTGACATTGCCGCTTATGGTGTAGGAGTTCAGCGTAACTACCGCCTCGCTCTGCCCGTAGCCGGGAGTCTGGCCGAGGATCGAGATTGATTTGCTGATGGTGTTGGTGCTGGTGCCTCCGATCTTGTAGGCGGCATCGGCCTTGAGGAATATGCGTATTTCGTCGATTGACGGATCGGCAGCCTGGGCCTTGATCACATCATCGACCGACTCGCCGGGAGCGACATAAGTGTAGCCGTCGGGCACACGTACCTCGGTGGACGGGAACAGTGTGGATTCATTCCACTTCGTGGGTCCGATTACGATGTTGTAGTCGATGGTGACAAGCTCGTCGGGATTGTTGAGCATGAACTCAACCACGGTAGTGTCGTTGGGTGCCACCTTTATGGCTTCTTCACCCTGGAGTGTGCGCGATTTCACCACCTGCCCTGCGGCGTCGAGATAGTCGAGACGCACTTCAAGTGGGACATCGGCGCCGAGCAGCACGGCATCTTCGGTAAAGCCGACACCGCCACCCGTGGTCTCTTTCGTGCGTGTCAGCTCATATGGGTCTCCGAGCAGCACGGCGGCCTGCCCTACATGGTAGGCTGTGACGGGTGTGGTGAGGGTGGTGCGTATCGACGAATAGCTCTTGTCTGACTTCACGTCGGTGGCGCGCAGCCTCAGCAGGCCGGTGCGGGTCTTTAGGTGCAGTGTCATCGGATCGCCGGCGCTGTATGTCACCGGGTCGGAGATGGCGAATGTACGGCGTGTCTCCGGATCCTGCTCGATGATCTGGTCGTTGAGCGATGTGGGCGGAGTGAGGTAGTCGGCCTGCGTGGTGGCGAGCACGCGGTACTGCCCCTCGTCGAGCGAGAAGCGGAACGACGTGGAATAATTGTGAAGGTATGCCCCGTCGGCAGAATATATGAACAGGGGCTTGTTGGCAGTGCCGTAATATATGTTCCACGGCTCGCCGTCGAGTGTCATCTGTAGATCGCGCGTCACCGACGACTCGTAGGCCTCATCCTTGCTGCATGATGTGGAAATTAACGCGGCTGTGACAGAAAGCATCATGATGCCGCAATTGATATATCGTTTCATATCGTCTGGAATCGGTTGATTAGAAATCGGTAACGGTGACTGTCAGGGGTGATATGCCTGAACGTGCCCAGGGGGTGGTCACGAAGTTGATGTCGGTGACCGGCACTTTCAGTGTGTAGGCTCCGCCGGGAGCATAGACCGAGTTCACGTCAAGGTCGCTCGACGACGTGTTGACGACAGCACCACCTTTCATATAATTAAGGTATAGCGCACCGTTGATGTCGGCATTGCGCGTCTCGAAAGTATAGATCGTCGTGCCGTAGCGGGTGGAGGCGTCGGTGGTGACGGTCAGGTCGGCAGGCTGTGCCAACAACTTGCTCACGAGGTAGGAGTCGGCGACATTCCTGAAAGTGACATCGATGCGGTCGAAGTCCGACTGGGAATCGAGCAGGGCCTGTCCTTCCGGAGTATCGTTCTCGGCGGCGGCAAACGTCACCCTCGACACTACCCGGCGCAACTCGAGAGATACCGAGGCTACCGACTTGTCGGTGGCGAAACGCACGGGGCTTGCCAGCCACACGTCGCTCTCCGCACGTGGATCGAGATGGATCATCGCCGTCTCGCATGCCTCCTTGTCGGATATAGACGACGCGTTGGCGACGGCAAACGTCTGATAGGTCTCACCCAAAGGAAATTCGAGACTGAGCTTCGGATCTGCCACATCCACTTCCTTCTCCATGAAAAGGGCAGTGCCGCGACGTTCCACTTTATAGACATAGACAGAGAATTTCTGAATCCCCGCCTGCGCGAACTCCGCAGCCGAAGCACGGGAGAGTGCCATGGTCACGGTCGCACCGCCTGTGCCGGCATTGCCGCTATCGGCAACCGGAGCAATCACATCGACATCCTGTGAACAGGCTGTCAACACCACTGCCAGCCCGAGCATGGACTTTGATAGTGATTTGATCATGATATTATTGGTTTATTTGGTTTAGATTACTTTTTATGGATATCTGCATTGTTGCGGCGAATCGCCGCAGTGACCTCTTCCTCGGCAATAGTCGCCGGAAGCCTCAGTCACATGTGCAAAATTCATAAATAAAAAAGGAAGTCGGGGTGATTTTTTGACGCATTGGGCGTAAAATTAAAATTCTCCCTGTCGATACGAGCTATAACCATACATGATTTAACGTTTTAACATTCACTTATAACACTTATGCAAATTTAAATTTCCCTGCTGCAATTTGCAAATTATCTTTCGATTTCGTTACTTTGCATTCGACCTTTTTTACGAATTGCAGGGCTAATTATATATTTCACATTTCTACGCAGCCATGAACACCGCAGTGACAGGAACAGATTCTTCAACATATCGGGCATCACGTCCGGTTGCCACGGCAGTAATGCTCATAGCCGCAGCGACACTGCTCATAAACACCATTTGCGCGCAGCCTTATTGCCGGGTGCGCACATACCGCACGTCCGACGGGCTGCCGTCGCACAACGTGTCGCGCATAGTGCAGGATGCCGACGACATGATATGGGTGTCGACATGGAACGGACTGTCGAATTTCGACGGCGACAGGTTTATCAGCTATCGGTCGGGCGACGAGAACGGGACTCTGCCAACCAACCGGATCACATCCATATGGCCCGATTGCCATCGACGCATATGGGCGCACCTCTACGGCGAACTGCCTTATTATCTCGACACGTCTACCGGGAAGTTTATCGCTGTAAATGAGAATGTCGAGCGTAAAACGGGTGAGGACTACCATTGCAGGTCGATGTCGGTCACTCCTGCCGGAATATGGCTGATAGGATCTCGCGGGAAGCCGACGGTAAGGCTTGATGCCGCATCACCCTCCGACACATCGACCATGGAGGTGTGGAATTCGGCCCGCATGGCTGCCATCGGGGCAAAAAGGATCATAACGGTAAAAAGCACTCCGTCGGGTCAGGAATGGATATTCACTGATGCGGGTATAAATCTATATGGCAGAGATGTACATGCCGACGGCACATTCATGGAGCCGGTGGAGATCGACGGCAAAGACTTTTTCCTGACCAATGACGGGAGGACTTATGTCTACACCGGAGGAAAATTGTCGGCTCTTCCAGCCATACCGGGGCGTCCGTCGGTGCGTGCCGGACGGCGTTTCGGCGACAATCACCTGATGGCCGCCACATCGTCAGGAATAGCCTTGTTCGACACTGCCAAAAAACGGTGGAGCATTATATCATCGTCTGAAAACGAGGGAGTCTCCGACCTGTTCACTGATTCGAAAGGTCGCATCTGGGCATTTACCGATGGCGGAGACGTGCTGCTCACCAAAGCCGGACAAGAGCGTGCGAGCCGCATCGGAACCGAAGAAACAGCGACCCCTGTGACGGTGACACGCAAACCTCTGTGGATTGAAGATCCATCGGGCACAATATGGCTTGCTCCACGCAACAGGGAGTTCGGCTATTTCTGTGAGACGACGGGACGTATCCACCCTGTGCCCATCGTATCCCCCCAGCTTAACTACTCCGCTATCCCATCGATAGAACGATACTTTATCGACAACCAGTCGAACCTGTGGCTCAGCGGTGCGCATGACCTTACATGTGTGACGTTCGGGCGCAGAAGCGTGGATGTGCTCCCTCTCGAACGCAACGAGGAGGTGAGAGCGTTGAGCGTCAATCCCGACGGTACTCTTTTTGCAGGTACGGCCACGGGTCTGATAGGATGTTACGACCTGTCGGGCAATCTCAAAGGCTACCTGACGCAGGAATCCGGACGCGACGGCATCGTCAAAGCACGGATATCATCGGCCCGCAATCCCTTCGCCTACCGCATATACACACTGCTCACCGACTCGAAAGGTACTGTATGGATAGGGACGAAAGGGAAAGGGCTATACATAATCGAGCCTGACGGGCGTGTTACAAACCACCGCCGCACATCCGACCCCTATTCTGTGGGGTGCGACAGCATCTATCAGGTGATGGAGGATACACGCGGCAACATATGGCTCGCCACCTACGGGTCGGGGGTGCATATCGCCCGCCGCGACTCTGCCGGAGGCTACAGGTTCATCCATCGTGGCAATGACATGAACGGCTATCCGGCCGAAGGGTTCAACCGCGTGCGCCGAGTGGAGGAAGGCCCTGATGGTACGGTTTTCCTCTCGACAACGGAAGGTTTCCTCACCGTCGACGGCAAAGACCACCCCGCCTCAATGAAATTCTACCGTACAACCCATACGGAGGGGGATTCCTCATCGCTTTACACCCCCAACGTGATGCAGATACTCGCTGCAAGGAACGGCAAAATCTATGTAGCGACAATGGATGGCCTTCAGGTAGTGGCGGAACGCAATCTGCTGAAAGACAACCTTAGGTTGAAGCCTGTGGGGATAAGTGGAATCTCCGGGCGCGACAATGTGCTGTCATTGGGGGAGACTCCCGACGGACGCATCTATATTGTGCGCGAATCAGGTATCGTGGCATACAATCCTGTCACGGCCACCGACCGCACGCTGAGCCATACCGACAACGCCGAGTTCACCGAAGCGTTGCCTGCATATGACGGTCATACCATGTGGACCGGCGCGCTGAACGGTCCGGCGTTCTTCAATCCCGATGAAAAGATTCCCGGCGTGGAATCACCGGGTATTGTCATCACGCGTGTGCTCCACGGATCGCATCAACATCCTGACACCGGCCTTAATCCGTCGGAAATAACCATAGGGGGCAACGATCGTAACATCACAATCGAATTTTCCGCGCTCGACTATGCCGACCGGGGAAGTCTGCGCTACGCCTACCGCATCGATAACGACACTCTTTGGCGTACACTCGGCAACGAGGGGCGGCTTAAGCTTGGCCGTCTCTCGCCGGGAGTGCACACCCTGCATCTGCGCAGCACCAACAGCGCAGGCCGCTGGACCGGCAACGTCAGGGAGATAAAACTCACGGTAGAGCCTTCGTTCTGGGAATCGTGGCGCGGAATAGGTGTAATCGTGCTCATCGTGCTTGTCGTGGCCGGAGGTGCTGTCACCGTCTATCTGCTGCGCCGTGACAACGCCCGCATGTCGGAAATAAACGAACAGCAGCGCCGCACGCTTGAGGAAATCACGCGTGTGATGCACGAGCAGGCCGTCATGGCTCAGGCGGAACGCGAGGCGGAGGAGAACAGGCAACGCCACGACGACACACCGCCGGCTCCCGCGCCGCCCACACCCGATTACCGTCTCGCCTCACCGACAATAGTCGACGAGGATCAGGAGATGATGCAGCGGCTTTTGAAGTTCCTCGACACCCGCATCGGCGACGAGAACCTGAAAATAGAGGAACTTGCCGAAGCGGTCAACATGGGTCGCACGGTGTTCTACGGCAAGATAAAGTCGATGGTGGGGATGTCGCCGAGCGATTTCCTGCGCCGGCTTCGCCTGCAACGCGCCCAGGAGTTGATTGCCAACAGCCGCATGAGCTTTTCGCAGATAGCATTCGCCGTCGGGTTCTCCGATCCGAAGTACTTCACGAAATGCTTCAAGAAAGAGACCGGAATGACTCCCTCGGAGTTCCGCAACAAAAAGGAAACTGTCCCCGCCGATGCCCCCGAGTCCTGACCTCCTCGCACGGCGCACAATCCCGCACATATAATCTCGCACAGAGCATACGGAGAGCACAGAGAAAAAGGCAAAATTTTAAGCCATATCTCTGTGCTTTCCGTATGCTCTGTGCGATTATGAGAATCCCTGTGCGGGATTATGGGTCCTCCGTGTGCTTACAGGCCGAAAGCGCTGCGTACATCGTCGAGGCGGTCGAGTTTTTCCCATGTGAAAAGCTCTACCTCGCGCGACAGTCCGGCGACGCACTTGCTGTGCCATACAGCCTTGCAGGGCTTGCGGCCCACATGGCCGTAGGCGGCAGTCATCTGGTATATGGGCGCGCGCAGCTTCAGGCGTTGCTCGATGGCATGCGGTCGCATGTCGAATAGTTCCGCTACCTTGGCTGAAATCTCGGCATCGCTCATGGCCACCTTGGCTGTGCCTCGGGTGTTTACATAAAGGCTCACGGGGTGTGCCACGCCTATGGCATAGGCTACCTGTACGAGCGCCTCGCGCGCCACCCCGGCGGCGACCAGGTTCTTGGCGATATGGCGTGCCGCATATGCTGCCGAGCGGTCGACCTTCGAGGGATCTTTGCCGGAGAATGCGCCGCCGCCATGCGCGCCACGGCCGCCGTAGGTGTCGACCACGATCTTGCGGCCGGTGAGGCCGGTGTCGCCGTGAGGGCCGCCGATCACGAATTTCCCGGTGGGATTCACATGCAGTATAAGCTTGTCGTCGAAAAGGACGCGCAGATTGTCGGGGAGCAATGCCTTGACACGCGGTAGCAGTATGTCGCGCACGTCGGTGCGGATCTTGTCGAGCATCAGCTCATCGGCCTCGGCCTGCGACGCGGTGTCGTCGGCGGGGATGAACTCGTCATGCTGCGTCGACACAACGATGGTGTGGATGCGCACCGGCTCGTTGTCAGTGTCGTATTCGACTGTCACCTGGCTCTTGGCATCCGGCCGCAGATAGGTCATGTCGCGCCCCTCGCGGCGTATCTTTGCCAATTCCACAAGGAGCAGATGGCTGAGGTAGAGCGGGAGAGGCATATAGTCGGGGGTCTCGTCGATGGCGAAGCCGAACATCATGCCCTGGTCGCCGGCACCCTGCTCCTCCTTTACGGCGCGGTCCACGCCTCGGTTGATGTCGGCGCTCTGCTCATGCAGGGCCGAGAGTATGCCGCATGCGTTTCCGTCGAAACGAAGCTCGCTCCGGTCATAGCCTATGTCGGTGATCACCTTGCGGGCAACGGTCTGGAGGTCGACGTAGGCCTCGGAATTGACTTCGCCGGCTATCACCGTCTGTCCGGTGGTGACAAGGGTTTCGCACGCCACCTTCGAGTCCGGGTCCTGGGCGAGAAACTCGTCGAGAACGGCGTCGCTGATCTGGTCGGCTACCTTGTCGGGATGTCCCTCAGATACTGATTCCGAAGTAAAAAGATAATGAGTCCTGTCCATATTGCACATATTATATTACTGATTGTTCTATTCTATATGTCGGTCTGCCCGGCTACGGAGTGATGATGAACGGACATAAAAAATCTCCGTCACCGGCAGATGCCCGGGCGGAGTAAAATATGCATCATATTAACCTTTGTCGTAACTGTCGTGCAGCTCCCCTGCATGAGGACAAGCGGTTTTAGCATTTTTTACGGTGGTTGCAAGCAGCCAAATTTGTCCACCCGGATTGTTATCGTGGTGCAAAGTTACGCTTTTTCTTCCGGATTAAGACAAAAAGAACACGGAAATTTACCGCACGCCACCCGTAAAATGCGATTTAGGATAGCATATATAATGGATTATGAGAAAAAAACACTATATTTGCACGCTGAAAAATAGCGCTAAATCTCATGTTTTCTGAAAAACGTGAGGCCCGGCGCTGATTTCCCATGGGTGGCACAATGCCGAGGGTGATGTCCCGGCGCATTGCGGTCGCTCCATACATTTTCTTTTCCGACAATCAATTAACTACTTTAATTCATATCACAACCAACACATGCAAAGCAAAGGTACGACCGGAAGCGCGATTTCCGGTGTAATAGCAATCTTCCTCGTGCTCGTGTGTCTGTTCTATCTCTCATTCACGTGGGTCACAAACCGCTATGAGAAGAAAGGCCAGGAGTACGCGCTGGCAATCGCCAACGGCGATGCCAATTCCGAAGCTTACACAAAGGCTTACAAGAACTACATCGACTCGATCGGAAAAGAGAAGGTGTACCCGGTATTCGGCTATACATTCAATCAGGTACAGAAAATGGGTGTGGGCCTCGGCCTCGACCTGAAAGGAGGTATGAACGTTATCCTCCAGGTCAGCGTACCCGACATTCTTCGCTCTATAGCCAACGCCGACGACAACAAGACATTCAACCGCGTCCTCGCCGCCACCGACTCTGTGGTGAAGCGTACCAAGACCAGCGACTACGTGGCTGCCTTCTTCAAGCAGTACAAGGAGATGGAGCCTGGCGCCGACATGGCCGTGGTGTTCAAGAACGTGGCCAAGCGCGGTGAAAGCGCCGACCAGGTGGAAGCCACCGTCAAGCAGGAGGTGAAGGATCGCGTCAACTCGTCGACCAACGTGCTCCGCAACCGTATCGACCAGTTCGGCGTGGTTGCCCCCAACATCCAGGAGCTTGAGAAGGACGGACAGATCCTGCTTGAATTGCCGGGCGTCAAGGAGCACGACCGTGTGCGCGACCTGCTGAAGGCTTCGGCCAATCTGGAATTCTACGAGGTGTATAACCTTGAGGACATCCAGAGCCAGCTCATGGCCCTCGAGAACGCTCTCCGCGCCGACAGCACCGGCGTGGCCAAGACATTCTTCGGCTACTTCGACGGACAGGGCTACGCAGGCACTCCCTACATCGGCATGGCCACTCAGGCCCACCGCGAGGTGATCGACTCGATTCTCGGCACCGCCACCGCGGCCCGTATCCTCCCCACCAACCTCAAGCTGCGCTGGGAGGTGAAGCCACAGGAAGTGACCTATACTGATACCGTTACCAACACCACCCGCAAGGCTGACATATACCAGCTTATCGCCCTTAAGAGCAACAACGGCAAGCCCGCTCTCGGAGGCGACGTGGTGACCAACGCCACCAGTGACTTCGACAATCTCCAGGGTAACTACGTGAGCATGGAGATGAACAGCGAAGGTGCCAAGCAGTGGGCACGTGTCACCCAGAACAACCTCGGCAAGCCCGTGGCAATCGTGCTCGACGAGGCTGTCTACTCGGCTCCGCGTATCAACAGTGTGATCGAGGGCGGACGCTCGCAGATTACCGGCAACTTCAGCGTCGATGACGCCAAGGACCTTGCCAACGTGCTCAAGTCCGGTAAGATGGCCGCCAAGGTCGACATCGTCAGCGACACCGTAATCGGCCCGTCGCTCGGCAAGCAGGCCATCCACGACGGTTTCCTGTCGTTCGCAATCGCCCTTGTGCTCCTTATGATCTTCATGATGGCATTCTACGGTGTCATACCCGGACTCATCGCCAACATAGGACTCGTCTGCAACCTCTTCTTCACATTCGGCATCCTCGCCTCGTTCCAGGCGGTGCTGACCCTCTCCGGTATCGCAGGTATCGTGCTTGCGCTCGGTATGGCGGTCGACGCCAATGTGCTCATCTTCGAGCGCGCCAAGGAGGAGCTTCGCGCCGGCAAGAACATCCATCAGGCTATCGCCGACGGCTATTCCAACGCCTTCTCGGCCATCTTCGACTCCAACCTCACCTCGATCATCACGGCAGTGATCCTGCTCCTCTACGGTACGGGACCCATCAAGGGCTTCGCCACCACCCTTATCATCGGCATCGTCTGCTCGTTCTTCACGGCAGTGTTCCTGACCCGTCTGGTATTCGTGGCTTTCGGCAAGACCAAGCCGTTCATCAACCTCACGTTCACCACTCCGCTGTCGCGCGGCAAGCTTGAGAATGTCAACTTCAACTTCCTCGGCGCGCGCAAGGTGTCGTTCATGGTAGCGTTGGCGTTCATCATCATCGTGGTAATCTCGCTCTTCGCCCGCGGCCTCAACCAGGGCATCGACTTCTCCGGCGGCCGCAACTACATCGTGCAGTTCGACCATCCCGTAAAGACGGCAGAGCTGCAGCAGCGTCTCGCCCCGATGTTCCCCGACGCGTCGCTTTCGGTAATCACCATCGACAACGATACCAAGGTGCGTATCTCCACCAACTACAAGATCAATGAGGAGACCGACGGTGTGGACCAGGAGATCACCAACATCCTCTACAACGCCCTCCAGAACGACCTCGGCGGCATGAGCCTTGAGGACTTCTCGACCACCAACGAAAATGTCGGCATCCAGCAGTCGCAGAAAGTCGGCCCGACCATCGCTGCCGACATGAAGCAGAACGCCTATATCGCCGTCATCCTGTCGCTCATCGCGATGTTCCTCTACATCCTGCTCCGCTTCCACAACGTGGCATTCTCCGTTGGCGCTCTCGCGGCCGTAGCTTTCACCGCATTCACCGTGATCGGATTCTACACCCTCTTCTGGGGCGTCCTCCCATTCTCGATGGAGATCGACCAGTCGTTTATCGCGGCCATCCTTACCGTGATCGGCTACCAGATCAACGACACCGTGGTTGTGTTCGACCGTGTGCGTGAGAACGTCGGTCTCTATCCCAAGCAGGACTTCTTCACCACCATCAACAAGTCGCTCAACTCGACTCTCGGACGTACCATCATGACCTCGGCCTCGACCGTGCTCGTGCTGCTCTGTATCTTCATCCTCGGTGGTGAGGCCATCCGCAGCTTCACTTTCGCAATGCTCTTCGGCGTGATCACCGGTACGCTGTCGACCATCTACATCGCGGCTCCCGTGGCTTATCTCACCGACCGCCGTCGCGCTTCCGGTAAGAAAGTCGCAGCATAATCCTGAAAAGACCATAACTGAAAATAGACACGCCCGGGCCGATCTGGTCCGGGCGTGTCGTGTTATTAGAGATGTATGTGTAGATATATATAATGTATATGCGATTGCCTTGTGCGGCTTATGCCTTTCCGGTGATGATGGCGCGTATGTCGTTGAGCTTGTTGAGCGCCGCCATGGGGGTGAGGTTGTCTATGTCGAGATTGATTATCTCGTCGCGTATCTGCGACAGCACGGGGTCGTCAAGCTGGAAGAACGACAGCTGCATTCCACCCTCCACGGGGGCCGCTACCGACACATGCGCGCCCTCTTCCCGGCGGTTGGCTGCCTCAAGCTGACGGAGAACGCCGGAGGCGCGCTCGACGATAGACTTCGGCATGCCCGCGAGCCGCGCCACATGTATGCCGAAACTGTGTTCCGACCCTCCGCGCTGGAGCTTGCGCAGGAACACCACCTTCCCGCCGATGTCTTTGACCGACACGTTGTAGTTGGCTATGCGCCGGTAGGTCGACTCCATGTCGTTAAGCTCATGGTAATGGGTGGCGAACAGCGTCTTGGGGTGCATGTCGCCATGCTCGTGTATGTGCTCCACGATGGCCCAGGCTATGGATATGCCGTCGTAGGTGGATGTGCCGCGCCCAAGTTCGTCGAACAGTATCAGCGAACGTTCGCTCATGTTGTTGAGAATCGAGGCGGCCTCGTTCATCTCCACCATGAAGGTCGACTCGCCGAGCGATATGTTGTCGCTCGCCCCCACGCGCGTGAACACCTTGTCGACGATGCCTATACGCGCCGAATCCGCAGCCACGAAGCATCCCGTCTGCGCCATTATCACGTTGAGCGCCGTCTGGCGCAGGAGCGCCGACTTGCCCGACATGTTAGGCCCGGTGATCATCATTATCTGGGTGGCGTCATTTGCCAGATTGACGCTGTTGGTGATGTAAGGCTCTCCGGCAGGGAGCTGGCGCTCTATCACCGGGTGGCGCGCCTCATGAAGCTCTATCGTGAGGGAATCGTCGACCACGGGGCGGTTGTAGTGGTTCTCCATGGCCACGCGAGTGAACGACGCGAGCACGTCGAGCCGCGCGAGCATATGCGCGTCGAGCTGGATGGCCGGGATGTATTCTGCCACGGCGGCGACGAGGTCGGTGAATATGCGTGTTTCTATTATGGCGATGCGGTCCTGGGCGCCGAGTATCTTCTCCTCGTATTCTTTTAGTTCCTGGGTGATATAGCGTTCGGCGTTGACAAGGGTCTGCTTGCGTATCCACTCCTGCGGCACTTTCGACTTATGGGTGTTGGTCACCTCGATATAGTAGCCGAACACATTGTTGTAGCCGATTTTCAGGCTCGTGATGCCGGTAGCCTCTATCTCGCGCTGCTGCACCCTCATAAGGTAGCCTTTCCCTTGCGAGGCGATTTCGCGGAGTTCGTCAAGTTCGGCGTCCACACCGTCGCGCACCACCATGCCCCGGCTCAGGAGCGCCGGGGCGTCGTCCATGATCTCGCGGGCTATGCGGTCGCGAATCCCTTCGCACGGGTTCAGCTGCTCGCCGATAGAGCGCAGGGCGGTGGTCTCCGACTGCATGCACATGGCCTTTATGGGAGCTACGGCACGCAGGGCGTCGCGCAACTGCACAAGTTCGCGCGGTGTCACACGTCCCACGGCCACCTTGGAGATGACCCTCTCCATGTCGCCTGCCTGTTCAAGTCCCTCCTTCAGCAGCGTGCGCTCGTCGGGATGGCGCATGAACCCCTCCACCACGTCGAGACGCGCGTTGACGGCCTTCATATCGGTGAGTGGGAACAGGAGCCAGCGGCGCATCAGTCGCGCGCCCATAGGGGTGACGGTGCGGTCGAGCACCTGGAGGAGGCTGCGTCCATCCTCGCAGAGCGGCTCCACAAGTTCAAGGTTCTTTACAGTAAATTTGTCGAGGCGCACATACGTGCCCTCCTCCACGCGGGTTAGCTTGGTGATATGTCCCGTCTGGGTATGGTTGGTGATGTCGAGGTAATGCAGTATGGCGCCGGCGGCGACTATGGCGGCATGCATGCCGTGCACGCCGAATCCTTTAAGCGAGGAGGTGGCGAACTGCTTGAGCAGGCGGTCGCGGGCCGCGTCGTCGGTGAATATCCAGTCGTCAAGCTCGAAACTCAACAGCTTGCCCGAGAATTTCTCTTCGAGCAGCTTGCGGTTGCCGCGCTCCACGAGTACCTCCTTGGGCGAAAAGTTGTTGATGAGCTTGTCGATATAATCGGCATCTCCCTCGCCGACGAAAAACTCTCCGGTGGATATATCGAGAAACGACACGCCAACCAACGTCGTGCGCGTGAAGTGCACGGCTGCCACGAAATTGTTCTCCCTATGATTGAGCACAGTGTCGCTCACCGCCACGCCGGGAGTGACAAGTTCGGTGATGCCGCGCTTCACCAGCTTTTTGGTGAGCTTAGGATCCTCAAGCTGTTCGCAGATGGCCACACGCTTCCCGGCCCTGACGAGCTTCGGCAGGTAGCTGTCGAGGGCATGGTGGGGAAATCCGGCAAGCTCGACATACTGGGCAGTCCCGTTGGCGCGCCGCGTAAGCGTTATGCCGAGAATCTCGGAGGCAACGATGGCGTCGTCGGAAAAAGTCTCATAGAAGTCACCGACCCTGAATAGCAGTATCGCGTCGGGGTGCTTCCCTTTCATCTCCACATACTGCTTCATCAGAGGCGTCTCTACTATCTTCTTAGCCATTATCAATTCAATATTTATACTGTAAAGTTACGCTTTTGGGCGCATCTGTGCAAAATTCAACACTGTTGTTGAATTTAATCCTTTATCATGCAATAGTTTGGGGATATCGGTTAAAAGGAGTACAGTGATACCCTCTTTAATAAAATATTTTATTAATTATTTTGGTTATTAGAAATTATTTACTTACTTTGCACTCATAAATCAATCATATAATCACTCTCTCTAAATCGAAAATTTACCATGAACTCTCTGAAACTGAAAAAATGGTATCCGTGGCTCGTTGTCGGGCTGTTATGGATTGTCGCGTTGCTCAATTACATGGACCGTCAGATGCTCTCGACAATGCGTGAGTCGATGGCCGCAGACATTTCCGATCTGGAGTCGACAATAATGTTCGGCAAGGTGATGGCCGCATTCATGTGGATCTACGGATTCTGTAGCCCTATTTCCGGTATAATCGCCGACAGGGTAAACCGCAAATGGCTCATAGTAGGGTCGTTGATCGTATGGTCGACGGTGACGCTCCTCCTCGGATATGCCACTACTTTCCACGAAGTGTATGTGCTCCGTGCCATCATGGGCGTGAGCGAGGCACTTTATATCCCTGCCGCGCTGTCGCTGATAGCCGACTATTTCACAGGCAAGCAGCTCAGCCTCGCCATAGGCATACACATGACCGGTCTCTATATGGGTCAGGCTGTCGGGGGCTTCGGCGCTTTCGTGGCCGAACAACTCTCATGGCAGGCCACTTTCCATTGGTTCGGAATCATCGGCATACTTTATGCTTTGGTGCTCGTCGCATTCCTGTATGAGAAAAGGACAGCCTCGGAAGCTCCGGCGGCAAAGGCTTCGCTGGCCGTTACCATCAGGTCGGGTCTCGCAGGCGTGAAATCCTCGCTCGGCATGCTGCTCGGCAACGTGGCTTTCTGGACTATACTCTTCTTCTTCGCATCCTGCTCGGTGCCCGGATGGTCCACCAAAAACTGGCTTCCCGAACTTTTCGCATCCTCGCTCGGCATATCCATGGTGGTGGCCGGCCCGATAGCCACTATCACCACAGCCATTAGCTCGTTCATAGGAGTTATGGTGGGAGGGCCGCTCGCCGACAACTGGTCGAAACGCAATGTGAAAGGTCGCATCTACACTTCCGCGATAGGGTTGTCGCTGATGATACCCTCGTTGGTGATGATGGGATTCGGCTCGTCGCTCTTTGCCGCCATAGGAGCGGGCGTGCTCTTCGGTCTCGGTTACGGCCTGTTCGACGCCAACAACATGCCCATACTCTGCCAGTTCGTCTCATCGCGCAACAGAGGCTCCGCCTATGGCCTTATGAACATGTGCGGCCTGTTTATCGGGGCTTTCGCCACCGACTTCCTCGGCTCGCTGGCTGCGGAAGGAAAGATGGGACTCGGATTCGCCATGATGGCCTCCGTCCTCGTGGTGGCCGTGCTGCTACAGCTCACCGTACTCCGCCCCGTCACCCTCAATATGACAGAAGAGGACGCAAAAGCTTCAAAAAAGGCCTCTCTTGCAAATGCTTGATAACCGCATAATCAAACCAAATCACATAATGGAAAAAATTAAAGGATTAATCGATGCGCCGTTCACACCGATGCATGCGAATGGCGATATAAATCTCGACATCATACCCGCCTACGCGGAGATGCTGGTAAAAAACGGGCTTAAAGGTGTATTTATCAACGGTTCTTCGGGTGAAGGCTACATGCTTACCCCGCAGGAGCGCATGGCAGTGGCCGAAAAGTGGGTGGCATCCGTGCCCGAAGGCTTCAAGGTGATTGTCCATGTGGGTAGTTGCTGCCTGCGTGAGAGCGCCGCACTCGCCGCCCACGCCGAGAAGATCGGAGCATGGGGTATCGGTTCGATGGCCCCGCCATTCCCGAAGATCGGACGCATAGAGGAGCTGGTGAAGTACTGTGAGGAGATCGCGGCCGCCGCCCCGTCGCTTCCGTTCTATTACTACCACATCCCGGCGTTCAACGGCGCGTTCCTCCCCATGCTCGACCTGCTGAAGGCCGTCGACGGGCGCATACCCAACTTTGCTGGTATCAAATACACCTTCGAGAGCCTCTATGAGTACAACCAGTGCCGCCTCTACAAAGATGGTAAGTACGACATGCTCCACGGCCAGGATGAGACAATCCTCCCGTCGCTCGCACAGGGTGGCGCACAGGGTGGCATCGGAGGCACCACCAACTACAATGGCCGCGAACTCACCGGCATAATCGAGGCCTGGGAAAAGGGCGATCTGGAGACCGCACGCGAAAAGCAGAACTTCTCGCAGGCTGTGATCAACGTCATCTGCAACTACCGTGGCAATATCGTGGGCGGAAAGCGTATCATGAAACTGATAGGACTCGATCTCGGACCGAACCGCACACCCTTCCGCAACATGACCGACGAGGAAGAGGCCTCGATGAAAAAAGAGCTTGAGGCGATCGGGTTCTTCGAGCGATGCAACAAACTGTAATTCTCCCCTCCATATGATTGACAAGGAATATATCTGTAAATGCTCCGGGCGTTACAAAGCCGACCTCAAGGAAAACATCATGCCGTTCTGGCTCGAGAAAGGCCTCGATCCGGTCTACGGCGGAGTCTATACGTGCCTCGACCGCACGGGCGACATAATGGACACCACCAAGTCCGTGTGGTTTCAGGGCCGTTTCGGCTTCGTCGGCTCGTTTGCCTACAATAATATCGAGCGCGACCCACGCTGGCTCGCCGCCTCGAAGAGCTGCATCGACTTCATCGAGGCACATTGCTTCGACCCCGAGGACGGCCGCATGTATTTCGAGGTGATGGCCGACGGCACGCCGCTTCGAAAGCGCCGCTACGTGTTCTCTGAATGCTTCGCGGCGATAGCAATGAGCGAATACGCCCTCGCCTCCGGTGACATGGCCTATGCTGAAAAGGCTCTTCGCTTGTTCAAGGAGATACGCCGCTTCATCTCCACCCCGGGGATACTGCCGCCGAAATACCTCCCGACACAGCCGGCCATAGGTCACTCGATAACGATGATTCTCATCAACACCGCCGCATGCATACGCAAGGTCATCTCCGACCCGGTGCTCGACGAGCAGATCGATGAGTCGATAGAGCGCCTGAAGCTTTTCATCCATCCTGAATACAAGGCTCTCCTTGAGACGGTCACCCCGGAGGGCGAGCTTATCGATACGTGCGCCGGACGTACGATCAATCCGGGCCACTGCATCGAGACCGCATGGTTCCTTCTGGAGGAGGCTCGCCATCGTGGTTGGGACAAGCAACTCGTCGACATGGCCGTGCAGATCCTCGACTGGTCGTGGCAGTGGGGTTGGGATGAAGAGTTCGGCGGCATAATCAACTTCAGGGATTGCCGCAACTTCCCGCCGCAGGACTACTCGCAGGACATGAAGTTCTGGTGGCCGCAGTGCGAGACTGTAATTGCGTCGCTCTACGCCTACATCGCCACCTCCGACCCGAAATATCTCGACATGCACCGCAAGGCCAACGAATGGATGTATGCCCATCTGCCCGATACGGAATATCCCGAATGGTACGGCTACCTCCATCGCGACGGCACTGTGGCACAGCCTGCCAAAGGCAATCTCTTCAAAGGCCCGTTCCACATCCCGCGCATGCTCGTCCGCGCATCAATGCTCTGCGACGAGATTCTATCTAAATAATAGCCTATAAACCGATATGGTAAGCCATGAGGGGTCAGATCCGGCACTGTCCGGTATTTTGACGCTTCATGGCTTACCGACGCTAAATGTAATTTTTGCCATGAAAAGGAAATTACTTATATCCATAGCATTGCTGTCAGTCGTGCTGCTTGCCTGCGGAGGCGGGGGCGATGACGTCATAGCCGATCAGCAGCAGCCCGAGACTCCACCTGAGCCTCAGTCTCCATGGGAGCTTGTCTGGGAGGACGACTTTACAGCGCCGACCGTCGACGGGCAGGTGTGGAGTCGCATAACCGAGGGCACTCCCGACTGGAAAAAATATCAGAGCACCGACGACCGTTGCTACGAAAAGCGAGAGAGTTCCATCGTGTTCAAGGGCATCGTCAACGATGACAAGGATGCCGATCCGCGCGATTATTTATGCGGCGGTCTTTACACTGCCGGTAAGAAGGCGTTCGGGCCGGGACGTATCGAGGTGCGTGCACGCATGACCCAGGCCCGGGGTGCATGGCCCGCGATATGGATGATGCCGTTTACAGCCGACAAGGGATGGCCCCACGACGGCGAAATCGACATAATGGAGCATTTGAATTTCGACCGTTCGGTCTATCAGACGCTCCATTCGGGATATATCGATGTCGACAACCACAAATCGGATCCCCTTTATTCGCGCCAGTTTCCGGTGGCCAAGGTTGATGAATACCATGTCTATGGGGTTGATGTCACTGCCGACAAGATAGTGTTTCATATCGACGGCGTGGAGACCCTTGTTTATCCGCGTATGGAGATTGACGGGCAGTATCCTTTCTTCCGTGAATGGGATCTGCGTATCGACATGCAGCTCGGAGGCAGCTGGGTAGGCCGTATCGATCCAGCGCAGCTACCTGTCGAGATGGAAGTCGATTGGGTAAGGTACTACCGCGCAAGGGAGTAGTCACACTCCCGACGCGCCTCCGCCGAGCGAGTTGTCGTCGCCCATCGGGGCGGGGGGAACTGTGTCGACATCTTTGAACAGCTTGTCGAGGTGCTTTTCCTGGAAGCCCTGTAGCGCGGCCCAGAAGCCGGGCACGAACAGTGTGCCGAGCACGGTGTTGATGAGCATGCCGAACACTACCGCCGTGCCGAGCGACACGCGGCTGGCCGCGCCCGCTCCGTGTGCGGTCATCATCGGTATCACGCCGAGGATGAATGCTATGGCGGTCATCATGATCGGTCGGAAACGGATCACGCCTGCATCCTCCGCTGCGGGAGGTATGAGCACGCCGCTGCGGCGGAAATAGGTGGCATACTCTACGATAAGTATCGCGTTCTTGGCCGAAAGGCCCAGCACGAGGATAAGTCCGATCTGAGTGTAGATGCTGATACTCTGGTTCATGACGATGCATCCGAGCACACATCCGAGCACCGCTATCGGCATGGCGAGCACCACGGCGAGCGGGTCGGTCCAGCTCTCATACTGGGCGGCGAGCACGAGCAGGGTGAGGATGATGGCGAAGATGAACACGGCGGTCACCGTCGTGCCGGACTGCGTCTCCTGGTATGCCTCGCCGGTCCAGGCGTAGCCGTAGTTGTTGCCGAGGGTCTTTTCCACCAGGGCCTCCATGGCTTTGATGCCGTCCTGCGAGCTGTAGCCCTTGGCCGGAGTGGCCGTAACGGATGCCGTTCCATACATGTTGTAGCGCGAGGCCGAAGGCTCGCCCATGGTCTGTTCGATGGTGGTGAACGATGCCATCGGCACCATGTCGCCGGATGCGTTGCGCACGCTGAGTTTGAGCAGGTCGTCGATGTTGCCGCGCGAGTCGGCGTCGCCCATCAGTGTCACCTGGAACACGCTGCCGAACTCCGTGAAGTCGTTGACGTAGCTCCCGCCGGTGTAGCCTCCGAGCGTGCGGAACACGTCGCTCATCGTAAGACCCTGTAGCTTTACCCTGTCGCGGTCGATCTTGAGCCGGTATTGTGGCACTACGCCCTGATAGAGCGATGTGATGCGTTCTATCGCAGGCTCCTCACGCGCGGCTTCCTGTAGCGACGCCACGGCTTTGGCCAGCTCGGCCGCCCCGTGGTTGTTGATGTCGAGAAGCTGCATCTCCAGGCCTGCCGACATACCGAGGCCGGGTATTGCCGGCGGGTTCACTGAAAACACGATAGGCTCCTGTAGCCGTGCAGCCATGGCGTCGACTTTGGCCATGATATCGTCTACGCCCTGTCCTTTCCCTTTGCGTTCTTTCCATGGCGTGAGGGTGACGAACAGCGAACCCATGTTGCTCGAAGCCGACCCGGCCATGAATGAGAACCCGCTGATGGCCATTACGTTCTCCACTTCGGGAATCTCCTTGCGGATCATGTCCGACAGCCTGTCGACCACTTTCTGCGTGCGTTCGAGCGATGCGCCCTGAGGCAGCTGCACGGAACTCATGAAATATCCCTGGTCCTCCTGCGGGACGTAGCTCGTGGGGTGGTTTAGGAAGAGAATGAAGCCGAACACGGCGATCACGATGAAGCCGCAGGTCGAGAGCCACGGTCTCTTCAGCAGCGTGTGGATGCAGCGCTTGTAGAGATTCTCGGTGGCCGCGAAGCCCTTGTCAAACCAGCGGTAGATGAAGAATTTCGACGGCTTGCGTGGAGTCAGGAACAGTGCGCACAGCGCCGGGGTGAGCGTCAGGGCGTTGAACCCGGAGAATGCCGTCGACACGGCGATCGTCAGCGCGAACTGCTTGTAAAGTTCTCCGGTAATGCCGCTCACGAAGGCCGTGGGGATGAATACCGATAGCAGTACGAGCACTTCGCCGATGACCGGACCGGTAAGCTCTTCCATTGATTTCTCTGCGGCCTGCCTCCTCGACAGTTTCCCGGCGTCGACAAGGCGTGAACAGTCCTCGACCACCACTATGGCGTCGTCGACCACAATGGCTATGGCGAGCACCAGCCCGAAGAGGGTCAGAGTGTTGATGGTGAATCCCATCACCTTCATCACCGCGAATGTGGCGATGAGGCTCACAGGTATTGTGATCATCGGGATTATTACCGCACGCCAGTTCTGGAGGAAGATGAGTATCACGAGCATCACTATGAGCGTGGTCTCCACGAATGTCACTACCACGTCGTCGATTGAAGCTGTCACGAAGTCGGAGGTGTCGAGCACGATGTTGTACTTCACTCCCGGAGGGAAGTATTGCGCGAGACGTTCGAGCTCTGCCTTGGATTTCTTGCTCACGTCGAGAGCGTTGGCCCCGGGGAGCTGCTTGATGCCCAAAAGGGCCGCCTGGTGTCCCGACACGAGGGTGGTGGCGGCATAGCTGATGCTTCCGAGGTCGGTACGCGCCACATCCTTCAGGCGAAGTATGCCGTTGGCGTCGGTGCGGATGATTATGTCGGCGAATTCATCGGCGGTGTTGAGGTTGCCCTTGCTGACAAGGGTGAACTGGAATGCCTCGTTCTCCGGGGCCGGAGAGGCTCCGATGGCACCAGCCGACACCTCCATGTTCTGCGACTGGATGGCGGCGGTGACATCCTGGGGAGTCAGGTTGTAGAAGCGCATCTTCTCCGGGTCGAGCCACACGCGCATGCTGTAGCGTCCTCCGCCGAAGGCATCGACTCCACCGACACCTTCCACGCGCGACAAGGCGTTGACAAGGTTCAGGTTGGCATAGTTGGTGAGGTACAGCGCATCGTAGCGTCCGGTGCTGTCCCCTTCGAGCGAGCAGAAGAGCACGATGTTGGTCGATTCCTTGTTGACGGTGACCCCCTGTTGTGTGACTGCCTCAGGCAACTGTGGCGTGGCCTGGCTGAGGCGGTTCTGCACGTTGATGGCCGCCTGGTCGATGTCGGTGCCCTGTTTGAAGGTGATGGTAAGCCCGTAGCTTCCGTCACTGCCGGAATTGGAACTCATGTAGAGCATCCCCTCCACTCCGTTGACCTGCTGCTCGATAGGCACGCCGACAGATCGGGCCACTGTCTCTGCATCGGCTCCCGGATAGGATGCCGACACGTTGACCGTAGGGGGCGTGATGTCGGGAAACTGCGCCACGGGAAGCGTGTTGATTGTCAGAAGTCCGGCCAGCACCATGAGTATGGCCAGCACGGTGGCGAATATAGGCCGGTCTATGAAGAATTTCGAAAACATTGCCTTCTGGTTTGAGTTGGATTGTGGCCGGTGCTTCGCGGACGGATGCCGTTGCGCCGTGCTTTTTCCTTGTCGGATGGTTATTTCATTTCGACGGGGTTTACTTCCATCCCGTCGCGCACCTTGAGGAGCGCCGATGTCACGTAGCGGCTTTTCGGCCCTATCCCTTTGGTGACAATGCGCAGTGAGTCGCGGTAGATGTCACCGGTCTCTATAGGTGTGTAGGCTATCCTGTTGCTGTCGTTGACCACATAGAGGTACTTGCCGAGCTGGTCTGTGCCTATGGAACTGTCTTTAACCAGTATGGCGTGAGGGTCGGCTCCAGATGGCATATGTACCGTCACGTACATGCCGTCGCGAAGCTCGCCGTAGGGGTTCTCGACAAGGCATTTGAGCGTGACGGTTCCGGTGCTTTTGTCGATGTTGGGCGACGTGTAGTAGATGTCGCCGGTGTACCGGTGGGCGAGTTCGTTGTCAAACGACAGGGGGACGGCACGGAATATGGCCTCCTGCGGTGTGCCTCTCACGCCGAGGATCTGCTGGTACTGTGGCTCGGAGATGGCGAACGACACCACGACCTGTGCGTCGTCGTAGATGGTGGCGAGCGTGAACGGCGATCCCTCGCCTGCTATGTAGGCTCCGGGGTCCACGGTCGAGGATGTGATGTGCCCCTTGAACGGCGCGCGGATGGTGCAGTAGCCCAGGTTGGTCAAGGCCCGGTTGAGCTGTGCCTCCGCATTCTTGATTGCTGCGGCCGACTGTTGCATGCTGCTCTCAGCCTGTATGACGTCGAGTTTGCTGACGGCGTCGCTCTCAAGCGCCTTTTTCATGGCTGCGGCCTGGTTGGAGGCGTAGGTGTATTCGCTTTTGGCTGTGGCGAGGGCTGCACGGCTCTGCTCTACGGCGTCGCGGTAGCTTGTAGGCTCGATGGTGAAGAGTACCTTCCCTTTTTCCACAATTGATCCGCTGGCGTAGTCGCGTGACAGCAGCGTGCCGTTGACTCGTCCCACGATGTCTACCGATGCTATTGCGCCGGCGGTGCCGGGATAGGTGCGGTAGACCATCACCGAGTCGGTGATGGGTGTGGCCACGTCGACAGTCAGCAGGCGGTCGGTGCCGCTGTCGGATTTCTTATGTTGGCAGGAGGAGAGTGCTACGAGCGCCGCACATGCTGCGGCGAGCATATATGTAGGTTTCATGTCGGAAAGTTTTTGTCAATGGTTTGTCCCGAGCGGGCTACACTATAGGCCCATGTCGGCGGCATCCCATCCGCCGCCGAGGGCTTCGTAGAGGGTGATTAAAGCGGTGAGGGCGCGCCCTCCGGCTGTTACCGCCGAGTTTTGGTATTCCAGCAGGTTCATCTGGGCGGTAACCACGTTGTTGAATGGCGATAGGCCGCGTTTGTACAGGTCGAGCGAGAGGTCGAGCGACTTGCGGCTCTGCTCCACCACATCGTCGAGTATGTCGAGGTTGCGCAGTGTCCCGGTGTAGGTGGCTATGGCGTTGTCGACCTCTTCTACGGCTGTCATCACGGTGTTGTTGTAGCTCTCTATCCCTATCTCCATCTGCTGCCTGGCGCTCACGGCGTTGGCGCGGCGGCTCAGTCCGTCGAATATGGTCCATGTGAGTGTCGGGGCGATGGAGTAGGTGAGGCTTTCGTGGCTGAAGAGGTCGCCGGCGCGATGTGCGGCCGTGCCGATGGACCCGTTGAGCGAGAGGGTGGGGAGGAAGTCGCGCTTGGCTATGCCGAGGGCGGCGGCGTAGGAAGCAAGCTCATACTCGGCCTCCACGATGTCGGGACGGCGGCGCAGCAGCTCGGCGGGTACTCCTACGGGCACCAGCTGACGGTGGTCGGGGAGTGGACGCGGAGGTTCGAGCATGGCGGTCACCTCGCGCGGATACACGCCGAGGAGAAGCGCCAATGAATTGATGGTGGTGCGTATGGAGGTCTCGAGCATCGGCATGGAGGCCTGGGTGGAGTAGTAGACGATGCGTGCCTGCGTCACGTCGAGCATCGAGGCCAGTCCCGCCTCGTGGCGTGCCTCGGTTATTTTCAGGATCTTCTCCTGTGAGGCTATATGCTCGGTGGCTACCTGCCATTCGCCCTGCCACACGCGCAGGTTGACGTAGGCTTTGGCTATGTTGGCGCAGAGGGCCACCATCGTGGCGGCGTATTCGGCGCGGGTGGCGTTGTAGAGCGCTTTCTGTTGCGATGATTTTGCATGTATCTTGCCGAACACGTCGATCTCCCAGCTCATGTTGATGCCGAGCGAGAAGTAGTCGTCGGTGGTTGCGGCCATCGTCTCGCGCCCCATGGCGCCGGAGGTGCGGCTCTTGGTCCATCCGCCTTGCAGTCCGAGCGTGGGATAATAGCCGGAGCGCGCCGCGTTGAGCGCTTCCTTGGCCATGGCTATGCGCTTGGAGGCGATGACCACGTCGGGATTCCCCTCAATGCCGCGGGCTATGAGGGTGTCGAGCAGCGGGTCGCCCAGCCGATGCCACCAGTTGTCGTCGGTGGGTATGGTCTGGTTGAAATGCTCGTCGTAGGTCCAGTGGGAGGGTATGGAGTCGGTGAGGACTGCCTCACCCGACAGGTTCGCTCCCCGGGCCGTGGCCGACACGGCTGCGAGCAATATGCAGGCCGGCAGTATGCCTCGCGCATGCCTGCTTTTATTGCGTGATAATAGATACATATGGCAGAGAAGTTAGATACTTTTGGCGGATCATGCCGGCACTCCATGCGTCTCCGGCATAATCTCCTAAGTATAACTTCTCCGCTTGTCGATAAGTTAGGATTCCTCTACGGTGTTTAACATATTTTATCGTTCCGGGGCGTTCCATACGAGGCGCTCGCTCAGTGTGTTGCCGTCGGCATCTATGAGCAGAAGTTGCGACACGCCTTCGCCGAGGCGTTCGCGCGGGATGCGCACGGGGCTTTCGGGGGTGATGGCCGACACGCCTTTGAGTATGCCGCGCGTCTGCACCACGAGCATCGCCCCGGAGGGCACGTTGCCCACGGCGCTTGCCGTCAGCTCCCCGCCGTCGTGGTCGGTGCCGGCCACATGGATCACTGCCGCGCGGCTGTCGGCCTCGGGAAGCGGATAACTGTTGCCGCCGACCTTGAGGGTGTATTTCTCATCCGCCTTGGGGGTGAGGGTGAATGTGCCCATGCCGGCATGGAGCGTCGAGAAGTCGCACACCGCCTTGCCCCGGCTGTCGGTCACGGTGCCGGAGATATCGCGTCCGAGTCCGTCAACGCCTATGGCCTTCACGCCCACCTTGCAGGGGATGCCGGGTATGAGGTAGCCGCCTTCGGGATGCAGCGTCACCGCGAGGGTGGTGTCGGCCGGGGGCACCGTGACGTAGCGGCTGTACTGCCCGTTGGTGACGAGTATCGGCCCCGCGGCCGCATCTTTGCGCGAAAGGCCCACTTCGAGATGCGCGTCAGAGCCGCGCACGGTCTTTTCCTTGTCGCCGATTTTAAGTGTCATGTCGGCCTGCGTGCTTTTGCGGTCTACGATGAGGCGCGGGTTGCCGGAATCGCTTTTGAGGCGCACGTCGAATCCTTCGCGCAGGGCGTAGGGGCTGAGCACGCGCAGGGGCTTGCGGAAGAAGAATTCCGGACCCTGGTTGCGCATGAACATCGTGTATGCGCTCAGGGTGTAGCTCCCCTCTGGGAGGTCGATGGGGAGGGGTATGTAGCCGCTGAACTTTCCGTCGCGCTTGAGCAGCTTGACGCGCTTCACCACGTCGCCGGTGGGCGCTGAAAACTCGACATAGACGTAGCGGCTGGCGTCGACCTGCTTGAGCGTGGCCGCGTCGACCACGAACGGGCGCATCCACACGGTGTCGCCCGCGAGATACACCCCCTGGTCGGTGGTGACGTGGATGGCTTCCTGGGGGTATTCGAGGAGTTGCCTCTCCATCCGTGCCGCTATGCTGTCGGGGCTGATGGCGGCGTGTGACGTGGCGGCTGTGCCTGCCATGGCGGCAAGGATCGCTATGGTGGTGGTTATCCTTTTCATGTCTGTGTCTTTTTTATGTCATGTCCCTTATGGGGTCGTCATGCTTTGTGGATGCACCCAAGGTGCATCCCTACGGCTGCCGGTTTCTTATTTACGCAAATCTATGGTTTGGCCCGTGGGCGAGATTCCTTCTATCGTTATGGTCATGTCGGAGGCGGTGCGTCCGGGCGGCATGGGCACTACGGTCTCTCCCGACAGGTCGGCTGACGGGATCCATGCCACCGTCGTGCCGCTCTGTCCGTCGGCCTCGCCGTCCACATCGTAGGCTGCGCGATAGCGGCGCGGCTTCTGATAGCCCAACGGCATCACGGGATGGAATTCGGGAGAGAGCTTGTTGGTGATTTTGGCAGGATTCTTGGTGGTGATGCTGAGTATGCCCCCGTTGGTACGGCTTAATATGTCTCCGTCGTTGATAGCGCCTTGGGGGAAGAGCATGGAAAGATGTGGCGGCACGTATGCCACGGATTCGTTTTCGAGGAAAGGATACATTCCTTCGAGGTCTATGAGCTTAAGTTTCCCCGTGAGGAGTCCGGTGTCATAGGAGCTGTTGTTGTCTACGGCTTCCTTTGCCATATTGGCGGAATATTGCCATTGTTCGAACTTTTTGAGAGTAGCGCTTTTCTTGTTGTCCCATGGATTTTGTGCATTCTCTTTCGGCGCTATGGAGCGCGCTGCGGTGCCTCCGCGTTCTTTTCCTTCGGAACAGCCGAGATAGCGGCCATCCACCCATACTGCTACGGGTGTCTGATGATACAGAAGGCGATCCTCTATTATATTGACGCCTGGGATGTTGGCTACGGCCTGTTCGTATGAGGTTACGTCCTTATTTTCGTCGAGACGGATATTGATAGAGGCGAGCATATCGATTGCGTTCTCCTCTTTGCGTTGTTTAGTGCCTCGTACGACTATCTCCTTCAAGGATATCTGCATGCCTTGGGGCGAGGCGTTGAGGCGCGCCACGTAGTCATCCCAGCCCTCATCGTCGGAGGCCCAGGTCGGGATGGTGGAGATGAGGGATTCTCCCTCGGGGAGCGAGGCGATGGCAGGGAATGTGTCGAAATCGGGGTGGATGTTCTCTTCGAGTTTGCCCTTTGCGTTCATGGCGCTGACCACGAGCCATGTCGAGTCGGGCCATTCGAGTCCGGTGATGGAGAAGCGTCCGAGAGAATCGGTGGTGGCGGAAGCTCCGTCGGCCATGCGCGGGGCGAGGACGTTGGTGGTGACTCCGGCGAGCGGCTTGCCGCGCCACTTTGAGCGGATCACGCCGTCGAGCTGCGCGCCGATTTCGATTGGGAAGGCGAGGGAGTCGGCCATGTCGCCACGGATGGCTGCGGGGATGTCGTAGCGCGTCCACCCTTGAGTGAGCATAAGCGCGTCGGCGGCGGGAACTGCCTCAAGGGCCGGAGCGCGCAGGTACCATGCCGCATCCTCGACATGTCCGCGCAGGTCGCTCTGGAGCAGGAGTTGGGAAGCTATGGTGGTCAAGGTGTCGGGTGTGCCTATCCGCTTGTCGATGACGGCCACCGCCACATCCGCGCCGCCCTCCACCGCCGGAATCACTATGACCCCGCGCGCCGTGTCGACCCGCACGTCAATGCGCGTCACCGCCCCGCCATCCATGAGCGCGAAAACAAGCAATATTATAGCAAAAATCACTTTTTTCATATCTTTTCTATGTTGATATTTTGCGCAAGTTAACAATTAATAATTGAATTGCAACATAAATAACTAAATTTAACTTGTTGATACTGAAAATATGCACATTTGCCTTTGGTGTATGTAATATGTAATTGGTGTAATATCGTCAGTTACAGTATAGGTTAAGATTGAATCGAACTTTGGAGAATGAAAATATTAATCACGTATAGTGGAAATCGAAATGAATAGAACAATTTTAGTTTCACATGCGTTATGTGGATATGTTAAATCTTATAATTTCAAACTTATGAAAAAGAAGATTAAAACTTCCGATCTCAATCTATCTCCTAAACCGGTAGGCAGTTCCGGATTAACCGGAGAAAGTAATGCTGGTAAAAAACCGGGAGCAGATACTAAAGCCATTACGGTGAGGCCTACTGATCAAGATAAATGCTTGGAAACTTTCGCATGTCCAAGTACGATGGATTGTCCTATGACTGAAAGGGGATGTGAAACCGGCAAAGTATGTTATGAGACCGGAAATAAATGTATTGACACCGAATATTGCATACCATACACTAGAAATGTTGTTGAGTGTGTTACACGTAAAGAATGTGATACAGTTGCGTGTACTGAAACGACTCCGGAGAGTCCATGTGTTGAAACGCAAGTAAAAACAGTCTGCGTAACACCCCCACTACAAACCAATGCATGTGGATTAGAGACTGCAAGTTATTTTACATGCGGTTGTGAGACTAACGATGCTTCATGTGAGGAGACCTCAGAAAATTGTGAAGATTAACTGTGATATATTCTCGCACCACTATAGAGTTTACCTATGACAATCGGCCCGAGTGTTCTTCTCGGGCCGATATTGGTTTAGGCATTAAATGCTTCGACTTATTTCAGTTATGGCATGTATGATTACGACTTTTTATTACGGGCAATTATGGAGTTGTAATGTTTTGAGAGGAAATAGTAGGCGGTGGCTTCGCATAGACGTTGGTCTGAGCGGAACAGGCGGTTGCAGTGCATGTGGATAAGTGATGATGTGCATTCGGGGTACGTCCGTAGGATATCAGTGTATACTTGCTGCAACTCTTTGGAGAGCGTGGACTTGGTCATGTCAGGAGTCAGCCAATCATTGATCTTGCTGCGATATTCGCGATACTTTCCGTTAAGGAACTTTGTGGCATCGTCGCCCATGCCGGAATAGCGCAGGTTGTCTCGTGCGGCTTGGGCGACAAACTCCAGTTTTTCTTCAACAGAAGATTTATACATGTCAAGAATGCCGTCGATGAATGTGATAGCCCGTCTCCATAGGGTATCTTCGGTATATTCACCTTTTAAAATGCGGCACGTCTCGCGCGAGTCGATGTGGAAGAATCTCTCGCAGTTCGCGATGTCGGATGCGCCGTACCTGTCGAGTTCCCGCACGTAGGTGTCATACACGACCTTGTCGATACATGATGCCGCCGGATGTCGGCGCAGGATCTCTTTTATTGCCGTAATGACCTTTCCGAGGTCACTGTCGGGATTCGGGATGTGCACACGCAGACGAATATGGAACTGCGGGTCGGTATAGCGGATGAAAAACCAACGGTCGATTATCCCCTCCCGTTCCAAACGGGTCATCGGGCGCAGAAGCGACGCGATCAACGAGTCTGCCCGACCGACGGGCAGATATATCTTGGCATATAGCCATTCTTCTCCGGGTATGAACTTCTGTTTCATGACAATACGTTATTCGGTCTTTACGAACGGGAGGATGCACTCGTTTATCGGGATACTGGGTGCCGGCGCGATGAACTCCTCGACCCACACCTCGCGCCGTTGGCGCACGGCATCCAGGAGGGACGACAGGGCGACATCGGCGGCCGTGTCGATCCATAGGCAATTGTCGCCCTCGCGGAAAAGCAGGATGGAGGGGCATCCTTTTTCGCGGAGCATCCCGCGCAATCCCTCGATATCGGCGTTGCCTTTGCTTTTGTAGGTGCTGACACTGATTTTCCACTTCTCGGGAGAAAGGATTGCCTTTTTGTAGGTAAGGCGAGGAAGATGTGAGAAAATATTTTCAAGGCTTCCCCATGTAAACACGTTGGTGAGCCGGTTCCCCTGCGACTGGAGGTCGCCGAGGAACTGATAGAGCGTATCGCTGTTGTAATGATGGTTGTGGGCCGAGGCTATGCGCGGCACTACGTATTTCTTCATTTTCTTGGAATACAGCCGTATCCTGCCATTCTCGATATGTATCCAAAGGTCGGAGAGGGGGATTGTGTCTACTACGTTGCCGCAAGGCGACAAATATCCAATGGCACAGCTGTGCCACGCTTTGCGGTGCAGTACGTTGACCGAACGGCTGTTGGGTATGTGGGATATCTCGCCGACGACCTCATCATTTCCGATGGCCCGGCTCTCCCGTGCGCCGATTTCATCGCAAAGGCTGTCGATTGCGGCGCAGCCGTCGGAGAAACGCGCCAACAGATTTAGTGCGCTCGGACCGCAGAACCGGAGTTCAGACACCTCGAACTCGCTGTTCCCGTCGCCGATTACTTGAAACATGGCGTTGAACGACCTGCCGAGATTCATGTCGGGTATGCCGTGCGTCGCATCGGGCTTGAAGTATCGGTCGAGGGCTATGGTGTGATGGTCGTAATCGCGCGATTCTATGGCATTGAGCAGGGTACGTTGCACCGTCGATAAGGTGAATGTGGATTGCGGTCTGTAATTGTTCCCTCCGACCAATCCCCGGAACATACCGTATCGGTCGGTCTGCCTGATATCGCCATAGCCTATCCCCGTTTCTTCATCGAGCACTTTTATCAACTGTTGAGGGGAATTCTCATACCGGGTCTCATAGCGGCTGCGGAACTGCGACAATGCGTATGGCGTGCCGCCGGAGGAGAGGCTCTGGTTGAGATATAGCAGCTCGGTGATATGCCCGATTGTTTCACGCGATATTGAGAAGCTGTTGTCGGATTTGATTGATGAATCACACTGCACTATCGGTGCATCCGCTTTATGGAGCTGCTTCACCCATTCCCGCTGCTTGAATTCCTCGATGAGACTGACCGTATTCTCCGGCTTTCCATTGATTCCTGTAATTAAGCCGGTGCATTCTTTCAGTTGATCCGTTACTTCCGTCAGACCGGCTTTCTCACCTATTATAGTTAATGTAGGTAGATATGCTCCCTTGTCAAGAATCCGAGGGGTTAGCTGTGACGATATGATTCCGTTTCCTATTAGCTGCAGGAGATAGTTGTCGAAGCTATCCCGGTCAATCTCGAATTCAGCGCTTATCGTGGAGTACAGTTCCTTGTATGAAGCGGTCTTTTTCAGTCCCTTGGCCACCGCTTTCAGTATGGACGTTCTCTTGACCGTGAAACTGCGGGTCACGCCGTTGAGCGGACGAGCCATGTAGCGGTACTCTTTTCCCGACTCGAACAGCGTAGGATTCAATCGGAGCACAAGATGGGGAAGCGCTTCTTTCCGGATGAGTTTCCGAGCCGTTTTTTCGAGGAATGCCGTCTCGATGGCAAAATGGCTATCCATCGGCAGGATGTCGGGGCGCTCCAGTTGCGTGGTGTCTCCGATACGGAATGTGCCTACTGCTGCGAATCGTCCGAACGGTGTGCACCGCGTGGCCGCACGCGACAGATACTTGTAGAGCGACTTTGCCATTTTTGGATATCCCTTGGCGCTTGTCGTTACCCGGCGGTGGAACTCTGCCGAGGCATGGTAAAGGCTTCCGAGGAATATTTCGGAACGGCAAAGCATATCATATCTCCCTTTGTCGCGCATGGCTTCGGTCAGCATGGAGTATGACAGCAACGGCATGCGTATGCAGCCCCTGTCGAGCGGTGTATAGCCGTGTTTAGATTCTTTCATAGAGAAGAAGTTTGTCTAAGATGGAATAATCGTCGAGGTGAGCCAAGGCTATTCCGGCATATCCGTTGAGTATGCTGTATTGCTTGCTGTAGGTTTTCGATATCGGGTCGTAGCAGAGCCGGTCGAGGGGTAGGGCGAGGATATAATCTTTCCAATAGTCGGCGGCCAGACGGAGCGGCCCATTGTCGGGTTGCCGTCGGGAGAAATGGCGGAAAAACGCGTAGATGCCTGCCGCGCCGTGGCACACGCATGCGTCGCGTACGTAGGTGTGCTCCGGGCAGCGTCGCGTGGTTTGGGCGAGCACCAAAGGCTCGATGCGTGCGGCGAGCGATGCATTGCCTGTGGTTACGGCCACCATCGAGAGGGTGGCGAGTATCCCGAGATCGCCGTAGCACCATGCCAGACGGCTGAATCGCCCCTGCTCGTCGGCTGATTTGTAGTAAGATGGAAATGCGCTGCGGTATTTTGTGAAGTCGATCCGTTGTGCGAGTATTGTGCGTGTCAGCGCCTCGATTATCTCCTTGGCTTTCTTATCCACTGTAGCAGGAAGTATGTGTCGGGCATAAATCTGTGCCAATACATTGGCTATGCCGCTCAGTCCGTGCGACATCGATATGTTGCGCTCCTCTTGTGAGAAGTCTTTTTTCATCCTGCACCATGCGTATTCTGCGCCGTCGTCGCCCGTGGTCTTTACAAGGGCTTTTTCGAGCGAGTTGACATATGCGGCGAGCGCTTCGCGTGCACTTTCCCGTGCCATGTCGCTCCGCTTGGTGAAATAGAGTGCGATGCCGGTGGAGCCATGGAGCAGATCGAAATTGCCTTGCTCGATAAATGCAGCCATTGCTCTTGAAAGGTAGGCATCGAAGTCGCCGAGAGCATCCGAATCGAGTTCGATGAAACCTTTATCGGCCAAAAGCATCAGCCCTATCCCTGTCCCGGCTAATCCGTTGCAATAGGTAGCCATCATGCGATGATGGTGAATTTCATTCAATGTCTTGTCAAGAAGCCTTTCGGCATCATATTGCGGTAGCCCGAACTGCCGGTTGAGCATGAACAATGCGAGCGTTTCGCCGAAATCGCCGCCCAACAGACCGCTCCCGCACTCGCGTCTATCTTTGTGCTCTTTCGTCAGCTCTGTCCTTAAATATTCGAGCAATTTCTGTTGCATAAATTGAATATTTGTCGATTTTATTGTTAAATTGAATAAAATCAAAACAAACTCCGCGCTCGAAATGTTTAATTGGCATAACTGCTAAAACAACGCTATATGAAAAAGAAAATCAAGTCATCAGATCTCAACCTCTCGCCCAAGTCGGTAGGTGAGTCTAATTCAGAGACCTTACAAAATCAAGGTACAATCGATCAGACCTTTAAATGTGGTCATACCAGCTTGTGTAGAGAAACGGACTATTGTGATGCAACGTATAATTGCAATGTTACATTTGCCGCATGTCACACAAAAGCCGGTGCATGTCAATCTTTCCGTAACTGTCCCATGACTTATGGAAATTGTGAGACCGGGAATGATTGTTTTCAAACTGGGAGTGACTGTATTGAAACTGAATATTGTCAATATATAACCCAACAGGTCGAATGTCTGACGCAAAATTGTGGAGAACAGACTGTAGACATTCCTTGCGTTGCTACCAAGAAAGATGTATGTGCACTGACGGAAGAAAAACTGTGCGTGGAAACATATCGCAATTGTGTTATTACAAATGCCGATGGATGCGAAAAGCCGAATCTTACAGTAATCGCATGTCCTGACACTACCAATAATGCATGTATGGAAACTAATGGATGTGATTCTTCAGATACATCATGCGAAGAGACATCTAAGGAATGTGAAGATTGATGCAATTTAGTATTACGTCAACTAATCGGTATGTAGCATTGGCAATGCTACATACCGATTAGTATTTGATGGGACTTTAAACCTTCGATATAAACTGAAATATCCGACGAATTTATAAATGCCGGTAAGGATAATTGAATTTCGTGAGATAAGTCAATAGATGGAATCCAATATATGATTGCTCCGGATTGATTGACTTCGAAATTATTATTTAAGTCATATTTATGGATATAGAATTGGCAGGGCTTCTGGTAGCCGAGGGGCATTATCGCATGGAACTCGGGCGAGAGGGTGTGTTTTAATTTGCCGGGATTCTTGGTGGTGATGTTTAATACCCCGGCACTATGTCTATATGTAGCTCCCTCACGGAGTGCACCTTTGCTGAAAAACATTGCGAGATATGGCGGGAAGAAAGCTATGGATTCGTTGTCACGGAACGGATACATTTCCTCGAGGTCTACGATTCTTAGTTTGTTGGTGAGGAGTCCTGTATCGTACATGTCGCTGTCGTCCAATGCCATTCTTCCGAGGGTTGCAGCATAATTCGATAGATTTGTCGCGCCGGACGACCACACATTGTCGCCGCCGTTATCGTCCGGTGTTGCACATCCGAGATAGCGTCCATCCACCCATACGTCTACAGGTTTCGTGTGGTACATCAGGCGGTCGTTGATCACGTTGACACCGGGGATGTGGGTGACGGCGTCCTCGTAGGTGCGGATGGACTCGTCCTGTCCGGGGCGGATGTAGACTGAGGCGAGGAAGTCGATGGCGTTGGTGGCATCGCGATTGCGCATGCCGCGCACCACCACTTCTTTCAACGTGATCTGCATCCCTTGGGGCGATGCGTTGAGGCGCGCCACATAGTCATCCCAGCCCTCGTCGTCGGAGGCGGGAGCGGGGAGGGTCGAGATAAACGATTCGTCCTCGGGGAGCGAAGTGATGGCGGGGAATGAGTCGAAATCGGGGTGGATGTTTTCTTCGAGTTTGCCCTTTGCATTCATGGCGCTGACCACGAGCCATGTCGAGTCGGGCCATTCAA
This sequence comes from uncultured Muribaculum sp., assembly GCF_910583865.1. GTDB lineage: Bacteria > Bacteroidota > Bacteroidia > Bacteroidales > Muribaculaceae > Muribaculum. Next base: position 13,383 of record NZ_CAJTYX010000023.1, on the reverse strand, counting down.
GTCCGGTGATGGAGAAGCGTCCGAGGGAGTCGGTTGTGGCGGAAGCTCCGTCGGCCATGCGCGGGGCGAGGACGTTGGCGGTGACTCCGGCGAGCGGCTTGCCGCGCCACTTTGAGCGGATCACGCCGTCGAGCTGCGCGCCGATTTCGATTGGGAAGGCGAGGGAGTCGGCCATGTCGCCACGGATGGCTGCGGGGATGTCGTAGCGCGTCCACCCTTGAGTGAGCATAAGCGCGTCGGCGGCGGGAACTGCCTCATGGGCGGGGGCGCGGAGATACCATGCGGCGTCCTCCACGTGTCCGCGCAGGTCGCTCTGTAGTAGCAGTTGGGAAGCTATGGTTGTCAAGGTATCGGGTGTGCCTATCCGCTTGTCGACGACGGCCACTGCCACGTCGGCTCCGCCCTCCACCGCTGGAATCACTATGACCCCGCGCGCCGTGTCGACCCTGCACTCGACCCGCGTCACCGCCCCGACCCGGGTCGCTGTTACCCCGGCCTGCGTCGCTGTCTCGGTCTGCGTCGCCGCCCATCCCGGCATTAGCGCGAAAACAAACGAAATTGTAGCACAAATTACCTTTTTCATACCTTTCCGATAATATCATTTATGATTGATGTGCAAGATACCTACAAATTGACATTTTTGCAAGTTCCTTAACAATATTTAGTGCGTCTGCACGCCTATGTGATGCCTTGGTGGCTGTTTGCCTGCGGTAGCTGCCCATGGTGTATTGCCTGCGGTGTCCCATGGCCGTCCCGGCCTGCCATGCGCCGATGTCTCCCCTTCCCCCAGGTTTCGCTAACGCTACACCAAGGGCTAACCAAACCCTCGCCACTCCGTGGCTTCGTCAATGCCCATAGTCTATGTCAATGATGATTTGTGTCGATCTTTGTGTCTGCATCCCTCTGTCGCGCATCCTGTCGCATCGTGTTTGCATCCTCCTGTCGTACTATGTCTACATAATTTTGTCTCACCGTGTCTGCATCTCCTGTTGTGTTGTGTCTGCATCATCCAGTCGTAGGGATGCACCCCCGGTGCATCCGAAATCCCCCGATTCCCTGTCCGCTATCCCCTTCTATTTGGGTCAGAGGTCAGTGGGTTCAGGGAGCCACGGAGTGGCGAGGGTCTGGTTAGCCCCTGGTGTAGCGTTAGCGGAACCTGGGGTAGGGGACGCGGTTAGCCCGGGATGGGTGTGGCGCAGCATGGGAAAGCCAACACACCGCCGTGTCCGCTTCCCATCGAGAACTCCATGTATCGCTGCGGATGCACCGGGGGTGCATCCCTACGGATGGGCGATTTGCGCAAACCGGTGATTATGTTATTTGCTCAGGGAAATGGCGTTGCCTGACGTTGTGACGCCTTCAACGGTTATGGCCATGTCGGATGCGGTGCGTCCCGACGGCAGCGGTATCACGGTCTCAGCCGACAGGTCGGCTGACGGAATCCATGCCACGGTAGCACCGCTCTGTCCGTCGGCCTCGACATCATATGCCGCCCGGTAGAATTGGTGAGGAGGTTGGTAGCCGAGGGGCTTTATCAGCTTGAATTCGATGGGGAGCTTGCGGTGGAACTTGCCGGGATTCTTGGTGGTGATGCTTAGGATGCCGCCCGTTTTGTCGAGGATGTTGCCGCCTCCGGGCTGGAAAAGCACCGAGAGATGGGGCGGAATGTAGGAGACCGACGCGTTGTCGAGATATGGATACATAGCCTCGAGGTCGGTCAGTGTCACGCGGTGATGCGACAGCATGTTGTGGGAAGAGAGATTCTCGTGAGAGGGGGATGATGTGGATGATATACCCATTCCGCCTCCGCTTAACGCGCTCTTGGCCATGTTTGCAGAATATAGACCGATGCCTTTATATCCGATTGTTCGATTGGGTGATCTTGTGTCTACATTCGTACCTCTTTGTGAATGCATGGCTTTGCTGCTTCCGCTATTCATCCATCCGGAATTGTTACGACCCATAAGGCCGCGCATCTCTTTATCGGAGTCGGTGTAATAACCGATGTATCGACCGTCTACCCAAATGCTTACGGGGAGACGATTGTGCATCAGGACATTCTCGATTACAGCGACACCGGGGACGTTGGCCACGGCATCGGCGTAGGATTGGATGCTTTCGTCCTCGCCGGGGCGGACAGTCTTGTAGGCGAGGCGTTCGACTATGTTTTCGCCCCGGCTGTGGCTTTTGCCGCGCACAACAACCTCCTGTAGGGCGACATGCATACCTTGTGGCGAGCGGCTGAGGCGAGCCTTGAAGCCGTCGGCATCATCAATGTCTTTTGATTCGACAAACGTCGACAATGCATAGACGGGCAGAGGACTGATTTCCGGATAGGTGTCGAAGTCGGGATAGATGTTTTCCTCAAAGACGCCTTTTTTATTGACTGCGCCGATTACGAAGTAGGTCGAGTCTGGCCATTCGAGCCCTTTTATGCTGAAGCGGCCGAGGGAATCGGTGGTGGCGGAAGCTCCGTCGGCCATGCGCGGGGCGAGGACGTTGGCGGTGACTCCTGCCAATGGTTTGCCGCGCCATTTTGAGCGGATCACGCCGTCGAGCTGGGCGCCGATCTCGATGGGGAAGGCGAGGGAGTCGGCCATGTCGCCACGGATGGCTGCGGGGATGTCGTAGCGCGTCCACCCCTGGGTGAGCATGAGGGCATCGGCGGCGGGAACTGCCTCATGGACGGGAGCGCGCAGGTACCATGCGGCGTCCTCCACGTGTCCGCGCAGGTCGCTTTGGAGCAGGAGCTGGGAAGCTATGGTGGTCAAGGTGTCGGGCGTGCCTATCCGCTTGTCGACGACGGCCACCGCCACGTCGGCCCCGTCCTCCACCGCCGGAATCACTATGACCCCGCGCGCCGTGTCGACCCGGCACTCGATTCGCGTCACCGCCGCCCCGCCGGCCTCCGCCGCTGCGAATATCCCCGCGATAATAGCAAAGAATGCCTTTTTCATGCCTTTACGATAATATCGTTTATGATTGATGTACAATATACCTACAAATTGACACTTTTACTTGCTCAGGGAAATGGTGTTGCCGGACGTTGTGACGCCTTCAACGGTTATGGCCATGTCGGATGCGGTGCGTCCGGACGGGATTTCTGCCACGGTCTCAGCCGACAAGTCGGCTGACGGAATCCATGCCACCGTAGCACCGCTATGTCCGTCGGCTTCGCCGTCGACGGCATATGCCGCACGGTAAAACTGCCGTGGCTTCTGATAGCCGAGGGGCATCACGGCATGGAACTCGGGCGAGAGGGTGTGTTTTAATTTGCCGGGATGTTTGGTTGTGATATTAAGGATTCCGGCACTGTATATATACGGTGTGGCGGCACTGCGGGCGCCTTGTGGAAAAAGCATAGATAGATGGGGTGGAAAATATGATATGGATTCATTATCAAGGAATGGATACATGCTTTCGAGTAACGATACATTTAATTGGTTGGTGAATAGGCCTACATCATATGAATTATCTTCGGGTTTTATAGGTGTCCCTGTTTGTGGCGTTTCAAGCATTCCTGTTGGGATGCCTGATTTTTGCCGATTTTTGCGGATTTGTACGTTCAGACGGAGTTCTCGTGCACTGATTCGTTGCATTTCAGGGGGAGCGCAACCTATGTAACGTCCATCGACCCAAATCATAACCGGGGCTTGATGATACATTATCCCATCGTTGATCACGTTGACTCCGGGGATGTGGGTGACTGCATCCTCGTAGGTGCGGATGGTCTCATCCTGGCCGGGGCGGATATAGACTGAGGCGAGGAAGTCGATGGCATTTGTGGCATCGCAATTGCGCATGCCGCGTACCACTACTTCTTTCAGCGTGATCTGCATCCCTTGTGGCGATGCGTTGAGCCGCGCCACGTAGTCATCCCATCCCTCGTCGTCGGATGCCGGTATCGGGATGGTCGAAATGGATGATTCATCCTCGGGGACTATGGCTATTGCCGGAAAGGTGTCGAATTCCGGATGAATGTTCTCCTCCAATTTCCCTTTGGAGTTCATTGCGCTGACCACTAAGACGGTCGAGTCCGGCCATTCGAGTCCTTTTATGCTGAAGCGGCCGAGGGAATCGGTGGTGGCGGAAGCGCCGTCGGCCATGCGCGGGGCGAGGACGTTGGCGGTGACGCCGGCGAGCGGCTTGCCGCGCCACTTTGAGCGGATCACACCGTCGAGCTGCGCGCCGATCTCCACTGGGTAGGCGAGCGAGTCGGCGATTTCGCCTCGGATGGCGGCGGGGATGTCGTAGCGCGTCCACCCCTGGGTGAGCATCAGCGCGTCGGCTGCGGGGGCCGTCTCGTGGCCCGGAGCGCGCAGATACCATGCGGCGTCCTCGACGTGTCCGCGCAGGTCGCTCTGGAGCAGGAGCTGGGAAGCTATGGTAGTCAAGGTATCAGGCCTGCCTATCCGCTTGTCGATGACGGCCACCGCCACGTCGGCGCCGCCCTCCACCGCCGGAATCACGATGACCCGTCGCGCCGTGTCGACCCGCACGTCGACCCTCGTCACCACCCCTGCCTCCGTGAGCGCGAAAACAAGCGTTAATATAGCAAAGAATACCTTTTTCATGCCTCTCCGAGATGAATTTTATCGTTTATTCCGCAAGATAACGACAATTTCACATCAATACAAATGCGTTAACAAAATTTATGGGTGCATTCCTACGGATGGATACCGACATGCGTCGAAAAACGGAGTTAATCGACGCAAATTTGCGGTGAAAATTTGGCGTTTTCACCGCATACGTGTAAAAAAAGCAGACCCATAGGTCACGGAGACAAATAATCCGCAGAGATAGTATATGCAGAGAGACCACATAGGAAATATTCAGCCTCTGTGGTCTCCGTGCATTCCGTGCGTCTTAACTCCCCGTGCGGTCAGGCACAGAGGTGACGATCAGTATTCCTTCCAGGGAGTGATGGAGATCGACTCCATGGGGCGGTTGATGAACGCCTTGACATATGCCCCGGCCAGACGTGCGTTGGTCAGCAGGGGTATGTTGTGGTCGATGGCCCAGCGGCGTATGCGGTAGCCGTTGGTAAGCTCGCGCTTGGTATGGTTCTTGGGGATGTTGATCACCAGGTCCACCTTGTGGGAGGCAATGAGATCGAGCACGTTCTCGGTGGAATTGGTGGCCTTCTCGTCGGGCCATCCCACGGCCTGGGTGGCTATGCCGTTGTTGTTGAGGAAGCGCGCCGTGCCTTCGGTGGCGTAGATCTTGTAGCCGCTGTCGAACAGGGCACGGCATGCATCGAGCATGTCGACCTTGCCGCGCACGTCGCCCGAGCTTACGAGCACTCCGCCCTTGGGAACGTGATGGCCCACGGAGAGCATGGCGTTGAGCAGCGCCTCGTCGAAGTCCTTGCCGAGGCATCCCACCTCGCCGGTCGACGACATGTCGACGCCGAGCACGGGGTCGGCCTTGTGGAGGCGTGCGAAGGAGAACTGCGAGGCCTTCACGCCGATGTAGTCGATGTCGAAGGTAGACGAATCCTGCTTCTCCACCTTCTCGCCGAGCATGATGCGCGTGGCGGTCTCGATGAAGTTCTTTTTGAGCACCTTGCTGACGAACGGGAACGAGCGCGATGCGCGGAGGTTGCATTCTATCACCTTCACGTCGTTGTCCTTGGCCAGATACTGTATGTTGAAGGGCCCGGAGATGTTAAGCTCCTTGGCGATCTTGGCCGAGATGCGCTTGATGCGGCGCGCCGTGGCCATGTAGATCTTCTGCGCGGGGAACACGAGGGTGGCATCGCCCGAATGCACGCCGGCAAACTCGATATGCTCCGAGATAGCATACTCCACGATCTCGCCGTTGCGCGCCACGGCGTCGAATTCGATCTCCTTGGCGTTCTGGAGGAACTGCGAGATGACCACCGGGAACTCCTTCGACACCTTGGCGGCCTGTCCGAGGAAGCGGTGCATCTGCTCGTAGTCGTAGCATACGTTCATGGCGGCGCCCGACAGAACGTAGCTCGGACGGATGAGCACGGGGAATCCCACCTCCTCGACAAACGAGTCGATGTCGTCCTGCGTGGTAAGCTCCTTCCATCGCGGCTGGTCGATGCCGAGCTGGTCGAGCATGGCCGAGAACTTGTGGCGGTTTTCAGCGCGGTCAATCGACACCGGCGACGTGCCGAGGATGGGCACGTGGCGGCGGTAGAGCTTCATGGCCAGATTGTTGGGTATCTGGCCGCCTACGCTCACAATCACTCCGCGCGGTGTCTCCAGGTCGATGATGTCCATCACGCGCTCAAACGACAGCTCGTCGAAGTAGAGGCGGTCGCACATATCGTAGTCGGTCGACACGGTCTCGGGGTTGTAGTTGATCATGATAGAGCGGTAGCCGAGCTTGCGGCACGTGTTGGCGGCATTAACGGAGCACCAGTCGAACTCCACCGAGCTGCCTATGCGGTAGGCTCCCGAGCCGAGCACTACTATGTTGTTGCCCGGGTTCATGTCGTAGGGTATGGCATGCTCCTCAGCCCCGTATGTCACGTAGAGGTAGTTGGTGAGGTCGGGATATTCCGATGCCACGGTGTTGATGCGGCGCACCTTGGGGAGCACGTCGAGGCTCTTGCGGTGGGCGCGCACGCGCAGCACCTCGGTCTCCATCGTGCCGCCGGGGTTCTCGACGAGACGCGCTATCTGGAAGTCGCTGAAGCCGAGACGCTTCGCTTCGGCGAGCACATCCTTGGGGAGGTCCTCGATCTTATTGTAGTTGGCCAGCAGGTGGCTGTATTTCACGATGTTGTGCAGACGGTCGATGAACCACCGGTCGATCTTCGTCAGGTCGGCTATGCGCTCCACCGTCCATCCCTCTTCGAGGGCCTGCGCGATGGCGAAGATACGCATGTCGGTGGGGTGGGTGAGGGCCTTCTCCAGGTCGTCGAAGCGGATGTCGTTGTTGCCCACGAATCCGTGCATACCCTGGCCGATCATGCGCAGCCCTTTCTGGATGATCTCCTCGAATGACTTGCCTATCGACATGATCTCGCCCACCGATTTCATCGACGAGCCGATCTCGCGGTCGACGCCTACAAATTTGGTGAGGTCCCAGCGCGGAATCTTCACGATCATGTAGTCGACGCTCGGGGCCACGTAGGCCGAGTTGGGCGTGCCCATCTCTCCGATCTGGTCGAGCGTGTAGCCCAGCGCGAGCTTGGCGGCGACGAATGCCAGCGGATAGCCCGAGGCCTTCGAGGCAAGGGCCGACGAGCGCGACAGGCGCGCGTTGATCTCGATGATGCGGTAGTCGTTGGTCTCGGCGTTGAAGGCATACTGGATGTTGCATTCACCCACGATGCCGATGTGGCGTACCGTGCGGATGGCGATATCCTCCAGCATCTTGATCTGCTCCTTGGTGAGGCTCGCGATGGGGGCCACCACGATCGACTCACCGGTGTGTATGCCCAGCGGATCGAAGTTCTCCATCGGCACTACGGTGAAGCAGTGGTCGTTGGCGTCGCGTATCACCTCAAACTCGATCTCCTTCCAACCCTTCAGCGACTCCTCGACAAGGATCTGGCGCGAGTAGGCCAGCGCGCTCTCGCAGTGGAGGGCAAACTCCTCGTCGTTTGTGCAGATGCCGGAGCCGAGTCCGCCCAGGGCGTAGCCCGAGCGTACCATCACCGGGAAGCCTATTTCGTGGGCCACGCGCTTGGCATCATCGATGCTCTCCACGGCCTCGCTGACGGGCGTCTTTACGTCAATCTCCTTGAGTTTCTTCACGAAAAGGTCGCGGTCCTCGGTTATCATGATCGCCTCGACAGATGTGCCGAGCACCTTCACGCCGTACTTGTCGAGCACTCCGCTCAGATACAGCTCCGTGCCGCAGTTGAGGGCCGTCTGGCCTCCGAAGGCGAGGAGGATGCCGTCCGGACGCTCCTTCTTGATTACTTCCTCTACGAAATAGGGCGTAATCGGCAGGAAATACACCTGGTCGGCTACGCCCTCTGACGTCTGGATCGTTGCGATGTTGGGATTGATGAGAACGCTCGAAATACCCTCTTCTCTCAGCGCCTTGAGGGCCTGGGAACCGGAGTAGTCGAATTCGCCCGCCTGCCCTATCTTGAGGGCGCCCGAGCCTAATAGCAGTACCTTTTTCATATATAAAGAGATTCCTTGTGATGCACTTTGTCGCATGGTGGAGTGTACGCTTGCCCGCGCCATTGAAGATACCTGCATACTTCGGCATCGGCATTCCGGTCCGGGCATGTAGCTGCATTTCCACCTCCGCAAAGTTACGATAATTCACACGTTTCCGCAATCCATCCCCTAACTTTAATTCCCCAATAAATAGCAGTTTGGTAAAGTTTCTTAGTCGAGCCGCTTTTAACTCTCAGTCAAAAAATACGAATTTTTGTAATCTTTTTTGTCTGTATATTCGTTTAATACGAAAATTCGTAGTAGCTTTGTGTTGTCAAATTAAACAAGTAATCACAATGGGACAACGAGAGAAAGAAACAATCAAACTGACAGAAAAAGAGGAGGAACTGATAAGAGCCATCCGTAACTATCAAAAAAGTTTCCCAAACGGATATCCACAGCTGCTCTACTACATTCAGCAACTCGTCGACGAACTGACAGATCTCCCTTGACAAACCGATTTCTCCCATGAGTGGGAAAGCCTAAAAATAAAACGATATGGAAACAGTCATTCAAGCAAAAACACTCATTCCGGACGTAAAAGCAAAGATGTCCGATATTCTCGTAGCCATCTCCTGGCGCGAGATTGCAAGAACTTATTTCGGTAAGTCGAGTTCGTGGCTGTACCACAAACTCGACGGTATAGATGGTAATGGCGGTTCCGGAGGTTTTACCACGGAGGAAGCCCTTCAATTAAAGGGCGCTCTGTGTGACTTGTCAGACCGCATCCGTCGGGCTGCCGACAGTCTCTGACATTGCCTTGTTTAATTTGACAACGTCCGTCAAGGCCGGACACTGCCCACGGTGTAATGCCGTGGGCTTTTATAAATTCAGATGTGAATATGGAAAATGTATCTACAATTCGCCAAGACAATACCGATTTGTTGGTATGTAAATGTGGTGATGTATCCCATCAATGTTATATTGGCTACAATAACGGAGACAACGAGGCCTATCTGGAAGTTCATCTTGTACGGGAGACTAATATTTTCAAAAGAATAGCTATTGCTTTCAAGTATGTATTCGGAGCCCGCTCTATTTATGGAGATTTTGATGAGATAATACTTAGCCCCTATGATGCGCCAAAACTTCAAGCCTTGGTCGATCATCTAAATGCACATAAATAATTATGGCGCTGTTCTGTTTGTGTTCCGGCTAAAACTGGAAAATCCCTGCAACTTGTAGAGTTGCAGGGATTTAACCCTCAAAGGGTCGGGGTGAGAAGCCCCGAACAAATATCTTTGTAAGTTCCTTTGATTCAGATAATCTTGCGAGCCACTTTAATTTTGCTCAACAATTTCACTCAACATTTGAGGAATCTTAATCAAGTCAAAGAGCCTTGTTTGTGGGTGCAAAAGTAAGAAAGTGAAACTAAAAATACAAGTGTCATCAAGCAAAATTTTAGAGAGATAGGTAAATATTTTTTTGAATTTATTTCTAACGAAAGTGAAACAGATTGATTAACACAGAGATACTCAACATTTATGTGTTTTCTTTGAACTAAAGAATCTGTGAAGAAAGTTGAATTTAGTGATTATTAAAAGAGTACGCATCGGCAGAATCGTCACATTTACAATGCAATATGTTTTAAAAAATAAAAATGGCAGGGTGGGTGTTATCATAGTTTCGCTATCTGTGTGTATAGTCGGCCCAATTTTTCCCAATCTGTTTTTTTATGAATCAAAATCAATCTGAAATTTTGGTATCGCGGATAACAAAATGCGGTGGTTGTTTCACTTTTAAGGCAAAATATTGTTATTGGCAAGTAGTATTGAAATTTGGTTCAGAAGTTGGGACAGCTCAAAAACATGCTGTCGCATATAAAGACCAAATATTTTATCAATATATTCAAACTTCTGAGGATTTCATTTCATAGTCTTCGACGTAGGGGTTAAGGAAACATAGCCCCCTATATTGAAATAATGATATTTTCAGAAAATAAAAAAGTAAAGATATTTGCCAAGATGCTGATTGAATCTTTTGGCTACACATTTCAGGTCCCAAGTCGTGAAATCGCAAAAGAGTTGCAGTCAGTATCGTATCAGACCGCAAGGCGTTATTTGGCATTGTTAGTGACTGACGGCTATCTGAGCCGCGAAATGACATCGCGGAAACACGGTGTACGATATATGTTTAACCGGTATAAAATCTCTAAGTTGCTTGGTGATTGAGCAACACCACCTAACTTTGTTAGGTGGATTATATAGTCTATCAAAGAGTAGTAACATTATGTCATTGGTTACTATCATATAATAGTAACACATACATTGATCAGGTATGGATAACGATTATATTTTATGCTCAGTTTTAACACCACAAGAGTACACTATACTAAAGTTGGCAATGGACGTTAGGGTTAAACTAAAAAATAAGAGTAGAAAAGAAGAACCGTTGTTTACTCTTCAACAGAACTATATAGCCAGCCTATTCCATTTTTCGCCCAACACGGTAGTAAAGGCTATTGACAAACTATGTGGAGTAGGTGTGCTGAAAGAAATCTCAAACAAATATGGAGAGTGCTCTACATATGCTTTTGTCCCCAGCAAATATCAGAATCTACTAAAGAAAGCCCAAAAGAAAGATATATTACTGCGCACCGGAAGAAATAAGGTATGCCAGAATGTATCGGCAGAGAAAGTGTTGTCCTATATTGTCGGTAAAAGCATAGTTAAAGCCTCAAATATGCAGTAAGTTTTTAATACGCCGATAAAGCAAACCCACAATGACGATTTGCTGATTCATTGTGGGTTTATTGCTATTTTCTGAAGAATCCTTTATAACTATCCCAATCGTAATAAAAAGGCGTTGATTTGAAAGGCGTACCCATACTTTGATATTTGGTGTATTCAATTCTCAATGCCTGCATATGTTGAGGTGATATTGGTTTATAGAATGAGTCGCCAATTATCATAGCACTAAGTTGTTCATAACTATCTGGTCGAGGGGGATATGACAAACTTTCTATGTATTCGTCTAATTCCCTCAAAGCTTCCTCTCTTCGGCGTTGTTCATAATTATAATACCAAACACCAGCGATTGTCAAAATGATTAGAAGAATCATAATGATAATACGTTTGGCTTTTCGTGATAGCTTCTTTTTACGATTGGGACAACCACAATAAGGACATTTTTTAGCCTTATCGCTTATCTCTTTGTTACATTCGGAACATTGTATAAGAGCCATTATATCATTAGCCTTTACAATTTCCAATCGGGCGGTTATGGTTGCACAAAAGGCGTGGAAACTGTTAGCTAAACTATTTCGGAGGCTCTGGACTGCCTGACACTTTCGGATAGCAACAGCCCACGCCCCGATATTGCATATTGGGAATATACAACCGAGAGCGTAAGCATATCGCAAAATCTTCAAGTGTCGTGAAAGTGTCCAGTTTTCCGAAATAAGATATTGCTAAACGCCTACAATTTATAATTGCCTTTCACTCTTGAAAGACGCTGCAAAGTTACTGAAATTTGTTGAAACTCCGGCATAATCAACGCAATAAAACGTCACATAGCCATATCCGAGGTGTATATAATTGGCTATGTGACGTTCGCAGTCCAGAGCAAATATTAATTCGCGGATTGTGTTTAGGCTACAATTCCGTTATAATAATGTTTTTCTATCATTTCAACACTCGTTCCAGCCCTTTGCGCAATTTCAAAAGCAGTCAATTCCTTTGCGTTGACAGCGTGGGTTATAGCCGTATGGCGAAAATCATATAGCGAGAGGTCGGTTACGGTAAATCCTAAAACAGCAGCAACCTTTTTAAGAAAGGCATTTATGCGGCTTTCAGTTCCTTTCTTTTTGGTGTCCCAAGCGTGAAACTGATTAGTTATATCCCAACAAGTTTCATTCATCGGGAGAGGGAGTATATAGCCACCCTTACTTTTGCCGTTATAACGGTCTACAATTGCTTTTGCCTTGTTGTTTAGGGTAATGTTGACGTAGCGGTTGGATTGCCTATTGCGTAGCTTGTGAGGATTGTAAACTATCTGATTTGTTTCGGCATCGTAGTGTTCACGATTTTTCCAACTTATAACATCGGCTGGCCGTGCGAGAGTATAGTACATGAGTAGAACTAAATCTTTGTAGAGTTGTGCCAGCCGGATATTGCGTTTATTGCCGTTTGTAATGAGCGTTGATACGTCAAAATCCTCAAAAGCTTCAAGTTCACTGCTTGACAGCATTGTTACTTGCTGGCCTTTCGCATACAGCTTTTCTTTGGCTGTTGAGGTCGGTTTGACCATAGGCTTAGGCATTGATTTTCGGAATCTGTATGTTAGATTGATTGAATACCCGAAACGTTCGTTTGCTTTGTTTACAACAGCTTTGAATGTTGTCATCAGGTTTTTATAACCACATCCTTTATGCTCTGCAATAATCCATTGGCCAAAGGCTACGAAATGAGCGTTGGATAACTCTGAGAGCGGAGTGTCATACAGAGTTTTACCATTGTAAACAGCAGGGGTAAATGTCATCACAATCTTGCTTTTGAAAGCGCCTTTTCGGTTTTCGCCTTTCAATATGTTGTGGAGGGTGTTGTAGAGTTCAGTATTAGAGGAAACATCAGCCGCTTTCATTTCCATTACTATATGAGCTACAAATTCCCCCAGTGTGATTTGTTTCTTTGCTTGAATCTGAACCCCGTTGGTGTATAGCTCTTTTAGTTGTGCTGCGCTTTCAACATTGCAGGATTCAATGATTGTGTTGAGCGTTTCCAGCAAAGATTTTACTATCTGATTGTTCGCCGGAGCGTCCTCGCCTGCAATAAACAGCCCTTGTTTTTCATTCCAGCTTGATTTATCATAGGCTGGATTGGTGAGGCCGTCAACGGTGATATAGCCACGTTTGCCTTTGTTTGCCCCATCGGTCGGGGTACATTCTACCATTAGACGGCCTTTGCGATTTTGGCCGTTGGTGGTTAATCTTAGTTTGAAATTTGCCATTGTTATTTGTCTTTATGGCAATTCGCTTTGACTAAGATTTTACTCAACATCTTTACTCAACATTTCGGACGAATTGTTGAGCGTTTGTTGAGTGTAATGTGTGTTTCAGTTTCAAAAATGGGATTAGCGAATTTGTGTAGAATCCATTGAAACTATTTGAGACACACTCAATTGCAGGTAAAAATCAAAGTAGGTTTTACAGACTATCGAATCTGAAAAACCTACTTTAGTCGGGGTGAGAAGACTCGAACTTCCGACCTCCACGTCCCGAACGTGGCGCGCT
>NZ_CAJTYX010000022.1 GCF_910583865.1 uncultured Muribaculum sp. | reverse complement strand
TCTATGCTTTAAAAAGTTTTGATGTTGTATAAAATTAAGATGCGTCAGCCGTGAAACAATAGGGGCGATGTATCAAAAATCTGACGCATCACCCCTATTGATTATGTTATTCGAAAAGGTTATTTGTAACGCTCCCAGGTCCAAAGGTCATAGTACCCAAATGAATCGTGACCGTCCCATTCATCCTCCGATGGATCGTAGTCCTCTGTGGGGATTGCATAGCGTTGCCATACAATTATATTTTGAGATACGGATTTTGCCCTCATTCTCTCAAGCTGCAATTCACCGTCAATATCAAAAGTAATATTGACCCAACCCTCTCCATAAGACCAATTGAACGAGTAGCCAACCTGATTATTCTGATAAGCAGTAGGATTATCATATCCCACTCCGCTTCCATTGGCGTTAACGGTAAGAATATCGTTATCACCATCCTGGGCCCAGGTTCCTACTACGATTTCAGCCAAATCAGTTCCATTTGGTTCATCGTCATCATCACCACACCCGACAAAAACCATCGACATGATGACACACAGAGCTACAGAAACTAACGACTGTAGATGTAAAAGTTTGTGTTTCATATATTAAAACAAGTCTTTATGTGTTTCACAATCCCGATGAAACCGTTACGAAGTTATACAGAAAAGGTGTGGGATTGTACTCTGCATATCTCTTTTAGTAGGCTTCTCGCATTGCCTTAGACAGAAGATATACAGCAAACCCACACCGAGAAGCTATATAGATACCCAAAAGGGGTAAGTATACGCAAACGATGTAGGTGCTATTATCATTATCTTTCTGTCTATTAGCGAATTTTGCGAGAATTTACTAAAATAAGATAATTCAAATAACACCTTTTCAGATGTAGAAGCCGACTCTTCGACTCTATGTTCCGGCTACAAAGTTAAACATTTTTGCAAAAGTATCTCAACAGACTGCAAGAAAATTGAATACGAAGCCACAGGAGGTGCGGCTTTGGGGTCATCTATGTACAATATTATCAGTATTGCAGATTATCAGTATTGCAGGTATATGAACGGGACTATGCGGGATGATCGTACCTGTATGATGACCAGAACGACGAGGGCAAGAATCACAGCCTGCCAAACCGGAGTGAGGGCGCTGTAGCGATCACGCAGCTTGTCGGACCAGCTACGCGGAGCGAAGTGCATGAGATAGCCGGCGACCATCACCAGCACCACAGCCAAATAACCCTCGACAAGCTGAGGAGCCACCGACGCATGGAAATTGGTGAAAATCTGACCCACCATCTGCCCGACATGCTCCATGGAACGTGCTCTGAAAAACATGAACCCGAGGGCCATGAGATTGAACGTCAGGAATATGTTGGCCACACGTCGCCACCATTGATCGCGTCTCACGCCCGGGGCGGCTGGAAAAGCCTTCCGCAACGCTTTGTGCAGCACCAAGAGCAGACCGTTCCATGCACCCCATATGATATACATCCACGACGCACCATGCCACAGCCCACCCAACAACATGGTATTGAACTGGTTGGCATAAGCCCTGCGCGTAGAGCAGCGGCTGCCGCCCATAGGTATGTAGAGATAGTCACGAAGCCATGTCGACAGGGATATATGCCAGCGCCGCCACCATTCCGTGGGGCTCTGCGACTTGAACGGTGCATTGAAATTATCCTTGAACGAAAATCCCAGCAGCAGGGCAAGCCCGATAGCCATGTCGGAATATCCGGAAAAATCACAATATAGCTGAAGCGTGAAGCCGTAGACCGCCATAAGGTTTTCCAGACCGGTGAACATAGCCGGATTGTCAAACACGCGATCCACGAAATTACCGCTAATATAATCAGCCACAATCACTTTCTTTATCAGACCGGCCATGATAAGAAACAAGCCGGCGCCGACCATGGCATGGGTAGCCACCGGACGACGGCGTATCTGCGGCAGCATGTCGGCAGCCCTGACCACAGGCCCTGCCAGCAACGGCGGAAAAAACGTAAGGAAGAATATATAGTCGAGCAGATTTGTAGCAGGTCTCAACGTGCCGCGATAGATGTCGACGATATAGCTTATCGACCGGAATGTGAAGAAAGATATGCCCGCCGGAAGAATTATATCGAGAGCGTCAAACCCGGTATTACCTATCGAGGCAAATGTGGCGAAAATAAGATTGAGATACTTGAAATAGACAAGCATGCCCACATTCATCACCACATTCAACGCCACTATACCGCGCCGCAACAAGTCGTTACGCACATTTCCGAGCCACAGCCCGAGCAAATAGTCGGAGATGCACACCCCGAGCAATATGAAACAGCATTCCGCACTCGACTTATAATAGAAATACAACGAGAACAATATCAGGCACACCATCCTTGCTCCCGACCACCGGCTCAACAGGCGATAGAACATGAAGAAAGCCACTATGAGCAGCAAAAACAGTCCGGTATTGAAAAGCAACGGACTGGTCGGATCAAAAAGCATCACCGCACGCAGCCGTTCGGCATCAATCCACGACGTGACCGTCTCCCATAGACGGTGAAACGGGGTCACTATCTCAAGCATGGGCATCATTTCTTGTCCGATAAATCATGATTTGAAAAAGCATCCTTCAAGGCCTCATAGAGCAGTTCGCCCTGCACGCCGTAGCCTTTGGCAGAATTATGTATCCTGTCACGGGCCATCATCCCTGCCGAAATCCATTTAGCGGACGCACCTGCCCCACCGGCCACCTCGTAAAAATCATAGGTGGCTATGCCGTGGTCGCGGCCGTAGCGCAAAATTACATCACGCATGGCCGACACTCTCGGATTGACAGCATAGGAACGCACACGACGGCGACGCCCCTTGCGGCGACGCGTCACTGTGGAACGCAGGCATTCCATAGGAGTCGTCAGCAGAATCCCGGCGTCGGGACACTCCTTCCTAAGCCTGTCAACCATCACCCCTATCGAGCTGTACATCTCGTCGGAGGTCATGCGGCTGAACGCTTCGTTCGCGCCAAGACTAAGAATGATAAGATCGGGATTAAGCAATGCAACGCCTGATGCGAAACCATCTATGCCGTTATAGCTCGTGTAGGTGGCGCCGTTATTGCCCACCACATGATAGAGCAACCCACCGGGACGAGAGCGTTCAAGCGACATGCCGTAGATAGCCTCGTCGGAGGGTAACGACACGTCAAGTCCGATTGTGGATAACGGTTCAGGCAAAGTTATTACCGATACAAGCGAATCGTTTCGCACTCCGGAAACTGCATAAGGAACCGCAGCAGCCACCTCGGGCTGCGCGCTATGGAACATGCGCACTATGTCGAACGTCTGAGGGTTGCCTGTACGCGACAATGTGGACACCTCCAGAGTCCCTTTACCCGACATCGGAACTGTAGACACACCGGTAAATCCCATCTTTACTGTCCATGGACGTTTCATCAGCTTGGATGACACCCACACGCCGTCCACCCCTTTGAAAGCGTAGTCGCGAGGCTCGTTCGTGGCCGCCATCTTCAGTGGAGCGACGAGTCCGCGCCCCGCGTCGCCGTAGTCCGACTGCAGCCGCCGGCGCGCAACCGCCGTAGCCATATCGGCCTGAAGATGCGAGTCACCTACATGAACGATGCTCACACGCGACGAATCGGCATGCGCGAGATTTTCCGACAAGCCACCCCAGTCGGCCCTGTTCATGCGTATATGATTAGCGTTCCGGTTTATAAAACGCGGAATCTCTATCCGTTCCTCCGGTTCGGGGGCCGAGGTGTAGTCAACCTGAGGATTTATCCGTATGTCGGACTCTTCCCCGTCGGGGGAAACGACGGTATCATGGTCAGCCAGTACCTGCAAAGGCACTGTCCATATAAGTAAGGAGGCTATTATATATTTAATCTTCAAGTGCATGTCTGAGCGATTTTACAAACTCTGCGGCAAGTACCGAACCGCCGTGATGGTTGAGGTGTATGTAGTCCTTGTTGGCACGCGGAGGCGAAGCATTCGCCCAGGCCACTATTGCCCCGTCGCCACCCATAGCCTGACGTGTATCCCAGAAGAGACATCCCGTGTTTCTGGCCACATCGCGCTGGGCAGCAATCATCGCAACGGCCGCAGGCATCGACCTCACGTCGGCCCCGCGTTTCTGCCCTCTGTCGCCTATGCCCATCAGCATGACGACGGCATCCGGATAGCATTGGTGTATGTGGTCAACGACCTTGGTCATCAGCTTGCCATAAGAGGTATAATCGGTCTGTGAGGCCGACATGGCATTGATGCCGAATTCAAGCACGATAAGGTCGTAGCCGAGTCCGGCATCGGTCAGCTGACGGCATACCTGTGGCGACACATCGCGAAGCGTCACACCTGAGAACCCGCGCGACGACATACAGTCGACAGCAACACCGGTATGAGCGTCGAGCCACACACCAAGGGCGGTAATACCCATGCCGGAGGGGATGCCCACCTCGAACGATTTGGTCGAAGCGCTGTCGACGGTGACGGTGGAAATACCTTCGCCCGGCGCCACGTCGTGCACGTCCCACCGGCCACCGTTGGAACGCACTTTCACGCTTCCCCCTTCAGGCGCCCAGAAAGCGAGAACGGAGCGCGACCACGTGGCGGCATGCGCTACCTTTTCCGTTCCGGCATAACGGGCGGTAGCCGTCTCCCCGCTTTTCGGTGTGGAATACTGCTCGCTGAGCCACGCATATGAACGCTTGAACCCCTTGTGTCCGGCAACGCTTACCGACCATCCTCCGCCGCTCTGCCGCACGGAGCGGCGGAATCCGGGAAACTCGCTGTACATGTTGACATAGCCCACGCCGCTACCGCCGAAACTCGTCTGAAGGAGCGAACGCACATCCTGCGTGAATATGTCACCCTCGATATAGGAATCGCCCACGAAAGCCAGCCTTACACATCTGCTCCGGCTTTGCGAGAAAGCCGCACGCAAACGCACCATGCCGCTTCCGCCGGCAGTATAATCCTCAATTGCCACATACCCGTCGCGCATAGGATCGATCGGAGCGGGAATCTCGCGTGAGGCCACCTCTTCAGCGACAGCACTGTCGGAAAATGCAGCGGAGGCAGAGACAAGAGCCGTGGTATCATTCGCCACACTCCTGCGTACTGTCGCCTCTTCCTCCTCAAGTTCACGCTGCATGGCCGTCAGAGCGCTGTCGACAGGCGCCTCGTCGGTCTCTATCTCTTCTGTCGGTACACGATAACGTTCGGCAACAATGTCATCGAAAAGCGAGAAATCGCGCAATGCTCCTCCCGTCAGACGATTGAGCGGAAGAAGCGATATCACGAAGATGATGGCGAGCGCCACGAGCAATATATAAGAGGCCCTGTCAGAGCCGTCATGCAGTTTCATAGGTCGGAAGTCTTTGATAAGCAATTTGCCGATATGCAGCGCCTGAGCACGGCACTCTTGGCCTCGGTCTCAAGCCACTCATCGGACGCATCGGAAAGCGCCGTGATACCACCGCCGGCATATGCACAATAACCTCCGCCGGGGTTGAAGCACACGCTGCGCAGATTCACAAAAGCCCGAATACCCTCCGGAGAATTAACTCCGACATAACCGCCGTAAAGTCCTCGAGGGCTTTCCACCTCACCTATAAGCCGCAAAGCCTCGTCACGCGGAAAACCCGAAAGAGCCGGCGTAGGACTGAGGGCGTTGAGCAACGGCACTATCGGGCCGGAATACCGTGCCGTGATACGATGGCACAGATGACGAATCGATCCGAAGCGCACTTCCCCGGCAGGAGCGACTTCGGCCTTTATGCTGAAATCGGCAAGAGTATCAACAATGAAGCGGGTCACATAGTCATGTTCCTCTATATTCTTTGCATCCCATCCGGCGGAGTCATCACGAAGGGTGCCGGCAAGGGCCATAGTTGTCAGAATCGAATCTCCGGCATCGCGTCGCAGAAGAAGTTCAGGAGAGGCCCCGAGCCAGCAACCGCAGTCCGGAGTGGTAAACAGAAAGCGGAAAGTGTCGGGGAAATGCCCGAAATAATCGAAAGCCGTCCTACCCCAACCGACAACGGAGTGTTGGTCGGATATGCGGCGAGAATATACTGTCTTTCCGCCCCCGTATGAAGCATGCCGCTCCGCAATCATCGACACACATTCACGATACTCGGTCATACAGGTAGAAGCAGGCAGTACAATATCGGCCACCTTCGCGGCAGAGAGCACATCCCCTTCCGTACAAGGCTGCAACAGACGCGGGAATCCGGCGTCCGGACCGACAGCGAAAGGCGCATAGAAAAAGCCGAAATCAGCCTCCTCATCCCTGAGCGGACCGCCATCGCGCGCTTCGAAGAATCGATAGCGCTCGCCGCAGCCGGGCATAGCATACAGCACCGCAGCCACCCTACGGCGCAAGGCATCATCAACAGATGCTATGAGCTTATCAGGCATTTGGAACGGCAATAAGTTCAAACGGGAGAGCCTCCTCTACAGTAACTTCTATAAACTCGCCCGGGCTGAGCCGGCATGTCTTTTTCACAAGGACCTCCGGGTCGACCTCGGGAGAATCCCACTCAGTGCGACCCACATAGTAGTCGGCATCCTCACGGTCAATAACCACGCGAAGCGTGCGACCCACCTTGGAGGCGTTGCTCTCCAATGCAATCTCCTCCTGCACGGCCATAAGTCGCGCAAGGCGCTCTTCCTTGACCTGCTGCGGCACAGAGTCCTCGAAATGCAGCGCGGCATAGGTGTCATCTTCCTCGCAGTATGCGAATGCCCCCATCCTCTCAAAGCGCTGTTCCCTCACAAAGTCGAGAAGTTCCTCGAACTCGGCCTCTCCCTCGCCGGGGAAACCGACCATGAGGGTAGTGCGCAGGTGTATGCCCGGAACTCGACGACGCAGCTCGGCAAGGAGTGCGCGTGTTGCTTTCCCGTCGATGTGCCGGCGCATGTTGGCGAGCACCTTGTCGTTGATGTGCTGCAGGGCTATGTCAAGATATGTGCACACATTGCTGCGGCGCGCCATAACGTCGGCAATCTCCATGGGAAACTGAGCGGGATAGGCATAATGAAGCCTTATCCACTCCACTCCGGGAAGGTCAGCCATGCGGTCGATAAGTTCCGGAAGCGCCATGCGCCCGTCATAGATGTCGGTGCCATAGCTCGAGAGGTCCTGTGCTATGATATTGAATTCCTTCACCCCCCGTTCTGCAAGCTCACCAACCTCCCGGAGTATCTCTTCGACAGGACGCGACTTGAAGCGTCCCGTGATAAGCGGAATCGCACAGAAAGCGCAGAAACGGTTACACCCCTCGGCAATCTTGACATAGGCATGATGTGAGGGCGTAGTGATGATGCGTTCGTAAGGAGTGACCGCAGGATTGTCGCCATGCAGCTTTCCGACCACGGCGTTCCAGTCAAACTTTCCGTACCACTCGTCTACCTCAGGAATCTCCGCACGAAGTTCATCGCGGTAGCGTTCCGACAGGCATCCCATCACATACAGGTGCTTGACGCGGCCCGAGGTCCTGGCCTGAGCATATTCAAGTATGGTGTTGACAGACTCCTCTTTAGCATCCCCTATGAATCCGCAGGTATTTATCACCACGACAGGTGCCGGTACGCTCCCTTCGGGAGGGTCATGCCTGGGATTGAAACCGTTGCGACGCAGCATGGCCATAAGGCGCTCCGAATCGACAAGATTCTTCGAGCATCCGAGAGTCACCACGTCAATTCTGTTTCTCGATGATGTCATTTCCTATATACTAAGTAACCGGACTTCTCCGAATGGAAGATGCCACTTATCCGGCATTGCCGAAAAGCGACTCGACGAACTCCTTCTTATGGAACACCTGCAGGTCGTCGATACCCTCTCCCAACCCTATATACTTGACAGGTATGCGGAACTGGTCGCTAATGCCGATCACCACCCCACCCTTTGCAGTGCCGTCAAGCTTGGTGATTGCCAGTTCGTTGACAGAAGTGGCGGCAACAAACTGACGGGCCTGTTCAAACGCGTTCTGACCGGTTGAGCCGTCGAGCACAAGCAGTACCTCATGTGGAGCGTCGGGCACGACCTTCTGCATCACGTTGCGTATCTTCGTCAGCTCATCCATAAGCCCTTTCTTGTTGTGAAGGCGTCCGGCAGTGTCTATGATGGCCACGTCTGCGCCTGTGGCCTTGGCGCTCTGAAGCGTATCATAGGCCACCGATGCGGGATCACTGCCGAGCTTCTGCTTTACCACAGGCACTCCTGCACGTTCGCCCCACACGTCAAGCTGCTCGATGGCAGCCGCACGGAATGTGTCGGCAGCCCCGAGCACCACCTTGTTGCCGGCTTTCTTGAACTGTGCGGCGAGCTTGCCTATGGTGGTGGTCTTGCCCACACCGTTCACTCCCACCACCATTATAACATGGGGATGATGGGCCTCGGGCACCGTGAAATCGGGCAACGACGATTCATTGTCGTTCTCAGCCAACAAATCGGTAATCTCCTCGCACAGTAGAGTGTTAAGCTCCGCTGAATTCACATATTTGTCACGGGCCACACGCTTCTCAATCCTATCGATAATCTTAAGCGTGGTCTCCACACCGACATCCGAGGTTATGAACACCTCCTCAAGATTGTCGAGAATCTCGTCATCGATTTTCGATTTACCGGCTATGGCTCGTGCCAACTTGGAGAACACGCCCTGCTTGGTGCGTTCCAGACCTTTGTCAAGTGTCTCTTTTTTCTCTTTTGAGAAGAAATTGAAAAAGCCCATCTATATTATGATAAGTTTTTACTAATAAGCCGGCTATCCATGTCACCATGCCGACTTTCATGCAAAGTTAATGCTTTCTGCATTCATAGGCAACACAAATCAGCATGACCGCACCATATAAATCAAGTATTATCCGTATATTTGCATAAATGCAACGGATGCATTCACATACAATTTAAAAACAACAAAAATGAACATAGGCGACATAATCCCCGACCGACTCGGACTCGGACGTGACGGACAACCGGTCGATGCCTCGCAATTCGCAGGCAAACCGTTGGTAATCTACTTTTATCCCAAAGACAACACTCCCGGATGCACTGCCGAAGCATGCTCGCTGCGCGACGGCTATGACAGCCTGCGCGATGCCGGATACGAAATTATCGGCATAAGCAAGGACTCCGTCGTGAGCCACGAGAAGTTTGCCGGCAAGTATTCACTGCCATTCCTGCTGTTAAGCGACCCGGACACGGAGGTAAACCAGGCTTTCGGAGTATGGCAGAAAAAGAAGATGGCCGGGCGAGAATACATGGGCACGGTGCGCACGACATTCATAACCGACGCCGACCACCGGATCACCCACATCATAAACAAGGTCGACACCAAACGCGCGGCAGAGCAGATACTTGAAACGCTCGGCAAAAGCAAATAGAATTTGGCTTTGCACTCGACTTATCCGTATCTTTGACCACGGTCTTAGATACTCACGCTCGGCAAAGCCCAAATAAATTTGGCTTTGCACTCGACTTATCCGTATCTTTGCATTGCCGTTTGATGCAACGGCATATTAATCATGAATTAATTTACATATATCCATAACCAAATACAGACCATACATATCATGGGACTTTTTGAAAAGCTTACAAGCAAAGCCAAAGCGGAGCGCCAACGCATAGTGCTCCCCGAAGGAACTGAACCGCGCACGCTCACAGCAGCCGACCGAATCATTGTCGAAGGCATAGCCGACGTAATCCTGATCGGCGATCCCAAAGAAATTGCCGCAGCAGCAGCCGAACTGTCACTGACCAACATATGCAAGGCTCGTGTTGTCAACCCCGCCGATGAGAAAGTGATCGACAAGTACGCCCCTATTTTCTTCGAACTCCGCAAGAAGAAAGGCATAACGATGGAAGAGGCACGAGCTACCGTAGCCAATCCTCTCTACCTCGGATGCCTCATGATAAAGAACGGCGATGCAGACGGCCAGGTAGCCGGCGCACTCAACACCACGGGCAACGTGCTCCGCGCCGCTTTCCAGGTGGTAAAGACCAAACCGGGTATCAACTCCGTGAGCGGCGCATTCGTGATGCTCCTCCCGGAAAATTCACCTTTCGGCGACAATGGCATCCTCGTATTCGCCGACTGTGCCGTAATCCCCGACCCCGACGCACACCAGCTCGCTGAAATAGCGCTTTCCGCTGCCGACACGGCACGCGACATAGCCGGAATCACTCCGCGCATAGCGTTGCTCAGCTTCTCGACAAAAGGTTCGGCAAAGCATGAGCGCGTAAACAAGGTCATCGAGGCCACAAAAATGCTCCGCGAAGCGCATCCCGAACTTACCGCGGACGGCGAGCTACAGGCCGATGCCGCCCTCGTGCCCGGCGTAGCCAAGAGCAAGGCTCCCGACAGTCCTCTCAAAGGTAATGCCAACGTTCTCATCTTCCCCTCGCTCGAGACCGGCAACATCGCCTACAAACTCGTGCAGCGCCTGGCAGGCGTGCAGGCGGTAGGCCCGATCCTGCAAGGCCTTGCAGCACCTGTCAACGACTTGTCGCGCGGATGCTTCCCCGAGGATATCTATAAGACCATAATCATCACATGCAACCAGGCCATCGGTGCCAAGCATGCATAAACACAGTATAGCAATGAACATATTAGTGCTCAACTGCGGAAGCAGTTCCGTAAAATACAAACTTATCGACACCGCCGACAAGCATGTGCTCGCCGAGGGAGGAGTAGAGAAAATCGGACTCCCCGACTCGTTCATAAAATTCCGCCTCGATGACGGCAGCAAAAAAGTGAAGGAAGAGTCTATTCCCGACCATCGCACAGCCGTCAACGATATCCTTGAACTTCTTACGAGCAAGGAATACGGATGTATCACCAGCCTCAAGGACATAGATGCCGTAGGCCACCGCGTGGTGCACGGAGGTGAGAAATTCAACCAGAGCGTGCTCATCGACGAAGAGGTAATCGAGAAGATAAAGGAGTGCTACGATGTGGCACCCCTCCACAATCCCGTCAACATGGCAGGCATCGACGCCGTGACCGAACTTATGCCCGGCATCCCGCAGGTAGCGGTGTTCGACACGGCATTCCACCAGACGATGCCCAAGGAAGCATACATGTATGCCCTACCCTACCGTCTATATGAAGAGTACGGCATACGCCGCTACGGATTCCACGGCACAAGCCACCGTTACGTGTCGCGTCGCGCATGCGATTTCCTCGGACTTCCCTACGAGAAGCAACGCATTATCACTTGCCACATCGGCAACGGAGGCTCCATCACAGCCATACTCGACGGCAAGAGCATCGACACCTCTATGGGACTCACTCCTACCGAAGGCCTGATGATGGGCACACGCGTCGGCGACATCGATCCCGGAGCCATCACCTTCATCATGGAGAAGGACCGCATCAACACCAAGGGAATCTCCAACCTCATCAACAAGCGAAGCGGTGTGCTCGGCGTGTCGGGCATCTCATCGGACATGCGCGACATAGATGCGGCCATAGCTCAGGGCAACGAGCGTGCCAAACTGGCGCTCGACATGTATATCTACCGCATCATCAAGTATATCGGCGCTTATACGGCTGTGCTTGACGGCGTGGATGTCATCGTGTTTACCGGCGGCGTGGGTGAAAACCAGCAACCTCTGCGTCAGCGCGTATGCGACCACCTGGCATATCTCGGCGTAAAAATCGACGCTGAGGTCAATGCGGCTTCGCGCGGCGAGGAGAAGCTCATCTCAACTCCTGATTCCAAGGTAAAGGTCGTAGTCATCCCCACCGACGAGGAAATGATGATCGCCAAGGACACCGAAGAGATTGTCAACAAGAAATAATTCCAGACCACCGCACGACATGTCGAAACCATGACATGCCGTGCGGTTTAACACATTATACGTATGAAAAAGATAAGAGCAGCCATCGTAGGATATGGCAACATCGGGCGCTACGTGCTTGACGCGCTCAAGGAGGCGCCGGACTTTGAGATTGCCGGCATAGTACGCCGCAATCCGGATGCACCGCAACCTGAAGAACTCAGCGGTTATCCCGTAGTAGCAGACGCAATGCAACTCGACAACGTAGAAGTGGCCATACTCTGCACACCAACCCGCGAGGTGGAGAGCCATGCCCGCATACTGCTTGCCGAAGGCATCAACACGGTCGACAGTTTCGACATCCACACCGGCATAGCGGATCTGCGTGCCACTCTCGACCCCATAGCAAAGGCCCACGGATCAGTGGCCATAATCTCGGCCGGCTGGGATCCGGGCAGCGACTCTATCGTGCGTGCCCTCATGCAGGCCGCCGCACCCAAGGGAATCACATACACCAACTTCGGGCCCGGCATGAGCATGGGCCACACTGTAGCCGTCAAGTCTAAGGCAGGCGTGAAGAACGCCCTCTCGATGACCATACCTCTCGGCACGGGCATACATCGCCGCATGGTCTATGTGGAACTGGACGGGACAAAGACACTCGACGAAGTGGCGCAGGCGGTGAAATCAGACCCCTACTTCGCTTCCGACGAGACCCACGTGATGGCCGTATCCTCAGTCGACGAAGTGCGCGACATGGGCCATGGAGTCAACATGGTGCGCAAGGGGGTGTCAGGCTCCACGCAGAACCAGCGTTTCGAATTCAACATGTCGATCAACAACCCGGCCCTTACCGCACAGATACTCGTAGGGGTAGCACGCGCCACTATGGTGGAGCGCCCCGGAGCATACACCATGATCGAGATACCTGTAATCGACATGCTCTACGGCGATCGCGAGGAGCTTATCCGCCATCTTGTATAAGACAAAACTCACTTCACCTAATCAATCAACAGTAAAACCGGCATGCTCGATTACATCACCTGGGCCGCCAACCCCGACATAATCTCGAGTCCTATCACAATAAGATGGTATGGACTGATGTTCGCCATAGGCTTTATCATCGGATATGAAATCGTAGCCAGAATGTTCCGTCATGAAGGGGCACCTGAGCGCTGGCTCGGCATACTGCTAATCTACGTGGTGGTAGCCACGATAATAGGCGCACGACTCGGACACGTTTTTTTCTACGAGTGGGATGTCTACAGCCAGGACCCGATACGCATATTATACATCTGGGAGGGAGGTCTGGCCAGTCATGGAGGCACCATAGCCATCATACTCGCCGTGATACTCTATTCCATCTTCGTGACTAAACGCAGCCCTCTATGGACATTCGACCGTCTGGTGATAGCAATAGCGCTTGTCGGAGGTCTGATCAGGCTCGGAAACCTTTTCAACTCCGAGATTTTCGGCACAGCTACCACACTGCCGTGGGGGTTCATGTTCGTGCGTTCGCGCGAATGGCATATGCTCTACGAAGGGCAGGCGGTGCATCCCACACAAATCTATGAGGCACTATGCTATTTCGCCTTGTTCGGGCTGCTCATGTGGATGTATTGGAAGAAAAATGCCGAGGAACGTCCGGGACTGATTCTCGGGGTGTTCTTCATAGGCATTTTCCTCCCGCGCTTCCTTATCGAGTTCATAAAGAACGACCAGGTAGCCCGTGAGGCCACCATGACGCTAAATCTCGGCCAACAGCTGAGCATACCGTTCATATTGTTAGGAATAGGTCTGGTGATGTACGCGATGATGCGTCCGAGAGTCCATCTGACATTCCCCAACCGGTTTGCCGACGAGAAAGAGCCAACGAAAGCGAAGAAACGCCGCTGACTTACGAACGGGGGCATCACATACCTGTCATAACGAGCACATAATGCTTGTCGCCGGGCGCAAGGATTTCGATCCATGCGCCCGTGCTGTTTACACGGTGCATGTACGCGCGTGCTATCCCGATTTCCGATCCCTCTACGTAAAGATGCGCGTCTGTCAGTTCCCCTTCGCCGGCGACAGTGCGGCATGAGAATTCCACCACACATCCTGTCGACAGCTCCACAAACCGGTAAACCGAGCGTCCGGAGACGATATCATATTGCGCAAGCACTCCTCCTTCATCATACCGCAACACGACATCGGAGGATATGTAACGCGTCGATCCATCGGCAAGTTCCGGTGAGAAATCATATGTCTCTGCCGGGTCAACGATGCCATCATCTCCTATAAGTCCGTGATTGGTTGGGATATCTGTCTTATGGCATGAGCCACAGAACATGGCCACTACTATGGCAAACAAAAAAGGTGTTTTCATGGCACTATCTTGATTATAAGTTTTCCTGAAGATACGCCACTCCGATATTTCAATTCATGCGCACCCGGGCCTAAGTCGGCCGGACTCACACGAGAGTCCGTCACACCGCGCCCGTCGATGCTCCACGAAGCATTTTCCGGTACATATGGCGAATAAAAATCTATCCACTTGTCGGAAATGGAATATACGCCTCTCAGAGGAATCCGTACACCGGCAGATGGATCGTCATCGTCACCTCCGGGAGCATCCGCACCCGGATATGGTTTACCGGCATGCTCTCCCCACAGATATTCCGCAAGATCGGGATAATCAACAAAAGGATTGCGATTGCCTTGACGCCGCTCCACCTCATCGTTGCAACGGCGTTCGCTATCAGCCACCGGCCACGACCTGTGCCAGACGAGATATGTGCCGATCGAGAAGTCCGAAAGTCCGGGATATTCCGCTCCGCCGAAAAACTTCTCGCCGTCGGCACACCAGATCGAGCACGGGTAGATGGTTCCCATGTAAAACATGCGGCGCGCTATCATCCCTTTCATGGCATCGGCAGGCTCAACCACCGGCATCGACCAACCATCAAGGTCTATGACGCCTCTGCTCCATCCGGAAGCCGGCACCACCTCTGACGCACCTGCCACGGAAGCGAAGCCTTCTCCGGAAGAACGCGCCTGCACCACATCGGCACATGTCAGAAGTCCATTGTATAGGTCACAAACAGACTTATTTTTATAATCGGCCGGAAAACCGAACCAGCTCTTGTCAATGACATTGCAGGTGGTAAGCGACATGCGGGCATCGGCCATGGTGCAGGCACGTGCTGTCACGCCATCGACCACCATCGCAGCATCATCGGTCTGCATGGCGGCCAGAATCTCAAAATAGGTTTCCCATGGCATCGAAACGACATCAATCATCGCAGATGGCGCGCAGTGGTTACGCAAAGTCCGCTTCAATGACGCACCTTCGCGTCCAACGGCGTAATCATCAACGACACCGGATGAGACCGGTGTCACGGCAGCCGTGATGAAAAGCATCGCGACCACCCGCAGGAGAGAGTAATGTTTCATATGGAAATCAAATTATGTCACAAATCAGAGTATTTCTTCTTGCCTTTGAGATAATAGTCGAGAATGATGTTACGGTGTCCGGAAAGAAGATCACCTGCCGGATACGTGTAATAACCACTACGCATCCTGCGGAAATCACGATGCGCCCTAAGCACCGCACCGGCACTCTTCCAATCAAATTTCAACAGGAACATACCCCATGCAAGTGTATCATAAAGCCGGCGTATAAGCAGCCTGCGCCCACGCACCTTTACAGGGAGATTCTTATGAAGGAGGAGCAGATTGTTGCGGAAGTTCAGATATACCTTTCGCGGATTGCCTTGCGGAAGCGTACCACCACCAAGATGATAGACAATACTCTGCGGCACAACGCATACATCCATTCCGGCAAGACGTATGCGCCAGCACAGATCTATTTCCTCCATATGGGCGAAAAATGCGGCATCCAACCCTCCTGCATTCTCATAGACCTCACGACGCACCATCAAAGCCGCTCCGGAAGCCCAATCGACAGACATTACAGTGTCATACTGTCCACGATCATACTCTATTGTATCGAAAATACGCCCCCGGCAATAGGGATATCCATTACAGTCGAGGAAACCGCCACACGCGCCGGCATATTCGAAACTGTCGGTATCCAGATCGCTCAGTATCTTGGGCTGGCATGCTCCCGTCGATGGATTGCCGCGCATATGCTCCAACAATGGCGCGAGCCATCCCGGAGAGGGGCGCACATCGCTGTTGAGCAGCACCACGAATTCCGTGTCTACCATAGCTATGGCGCGGTTGTAGCCTTCGGCAAAGCCATAGTTCCTGTCGAGCCTGAGCACACGTACTTCGGGAAATTCACAGGCAAGCAGATCGATAGAACCGTCGGTCGAACCGTTGTCGGCCACAATCACCTCGCCGAGCGCCGGGTCGGTGTTGGCGAGCACGTGAGGCAGATAGCGGCGCAGCATGGAAGCGCCGTTCCAGTTCAGTATTATCACTGACACAGGCGCATGTCGTGAATCGGTATTCATGATCCGTGGTATGATGATTCAGTATGTATCGTGTCAACAAAGCCTTCGGGATAATCGACGGCGTATTTCCACCGCTTGTGAGTCCACAGCCATATATCGGGAGAGCGACGGATGGTCTGTTCAAGAAGGCGCGCATACATATCGGTAAGACCGAATTGCGGAAGCGAAGAAACATCTTCAGTGAGAGGGCGCACCGTCATGCGGTAATGCCCGCGTGAAGGTTTCTCGACATCCCAGTAAAGGGCGGCCATGTCGAGACGACGCACTATCGTCTCCGTACCGGTGATCATGGCCGTAGGGTGATTAAGGAATTTCACTATGTGTGCCACATCGCCGGCGCTCGGCTTCTGGTCGCTCATGAATCCTACAATGGCCTGCTTGCCGTCGCGCCTGAGCATGAGGAGATCGCGGAACACAAGCTTCTTCTCATAGCTCACAGACCCGAAACGGCTGCGCAGCTTCAGGAAATAGCGGTTGAACCATTCGTTGGTGAGCGGGCGGTAGACCTGGGCGTAGACAATCCTGTCGGATGGCTTGAAGCGCGACCAAAGGGTTATCGAAGTGCCCCACTCCCAATTGCCGCAATGCCCGAAGTACATGGCTATGCTGCGTCCCTCGGCAAAAAGCCTGTCGACATGCTCTATGCCCACTATCTCAAAACGGCTCTTTATCTGCTCGTCGCTGATGTGGGCAAGTTTTATGGTCTCAACGACGTAGTCCGCGAAATTGCGAAAAAAGCGCCGGCAGATGCGATGGCACTCCTCATCTGACTTTTCAGGGAATGAAGCCCGTATATTTTCATAAGCGACACGGCGGCGGTAATGTACCACATAATAGAGTATAACGAAAATCAGATCGCTCAACACATAAAGCACACGGAACGGCAGACGTGCCATGGCGTCCAACGCTCCTCCGAGCAACCTGTAATACCACTTATCCTTCATACACACGGCATTATGATTTCTCCATCAATCTCCTCACCGGAATCGAGCGGGACACCGAGACGAACGTCGATCACGCGTCCGTCAAGTTCAGGCATCGGGCGCATGCGCACACGCAGATAATTGTCGGTAAATCCCATCATAGGCCTTCCCTTACGCGGATGCTCGGCAAGAACCGGACGTACCGTTCCGACAAAGCGCGCCATAAAGTCGGAAAGCTTCCGCTCGGATATGCCGAGCATGACATTGGTGCGCCGATGCTTCTCCTGTTGCGGGACTACACCTTCAATGTCGAGAGCACGCGTGCCGGGTCGTTCGGAATATGGAAACACATGCAGGCGGCTTATGTCGAGGCTCTCTACGAAATCACGGCTACGGGCGAAAAGTTCGTCGGTCTCTCCGCGCGCTCCCACTATAAGGTCTACCCCGATGAAAGCATGCGGCATCTCGGCTCGTATTCGCTCCATTCGATGACGGAACAGGGCCGTGTCATAGTGGCGGCGCATGAGCCGCAGCACCTCGTCGCTTCCTGCCTGGAGGGGCACATGGAAATGGGGCATGAATGCACGCGAGCCTGCCACCCAGTCGATAATCTCGTCGGTAAGCAGATTCGGTTCAATTGATGATATTCGGTAACGCTCTATCCCCTCCACCCTGTCGAGCTCCTTTATGAGATCGAAGAATGTATCTTCGCGCCCTTTGCCGAAATCGCCTATGTTCACACCTGTCAGCACAATCTCTCGTCCGCCCTCCCGGGCCACTTTCTCGGCCTGTGCCACTATGTCGGGTATAGTCCCCGAACGGCTACGTCCTCTGGCCATCGGTATGGTACAGTAGGTGCACCAATAGTCACACCCGTCCTGGACTTTGAGAAAATGGCGTGTACGATCTTCGGCGGAACATGACGGAGTGAACACGCGTATGTCCTTCGTCGGAGTCACCTCCCTTACAACGGCGTGCTCCGACATCCACCGGTCAAGATATACCGACAGCATATCTTTCCGGTCGCTCCCGGCAACAACGGCAACTCCCGGCAACGATGCAATCTCGTCGCTCTTGAGCTGCGCATAACAGCCTGTCACCACTATGGCGGCATCGGGATAACGCCGGGCGAATCCACGTATGGCCTGACGGCATTTCTTGTCGGCCACTTCCGTGACACTGCATGTGTTGACCACGACGAAATCAGGCACTTCGCCTGTCTGTACGCGCCTTATGCCTTTCTCGGCAAACAACCGCGCCACGGTCGAAGTCTCCGCAAAATTAAGTTTGCAGCCGAAAGTATGGAACAAAGCCTTTCGGCCCGTAAACACCGATTCATCAATCATAACCGCAAATTTACATTTTTTGACTCATTACTCATGACTCAACACACCTCTTTTTGTGTTTTTCATACAGAATAACACTCCCACCTTAATATTTTATGCTATTTTTGCATACTGTAAACGAGGCCGGGACTACCTGCCCTCAAAACAACCATACCGCATATGGATACCCAACTGCTCAATCCGATATACGAACAAAGCTTTCGTGACAACTGGGCGCTCCCGGCGCTTACAGAGTACGGCAAACCCTCGACAATGAATTATGCCGACCTGGCCCTGGAGATAGCGCGCACGCATCTCGCCTATGAACTTACCGGTATCAGGAAAGGAGACAAGATAGCTGTAATCGGACGTAATTCACCGGCCTGGATAGTGGCTTTCATGGCAACAATCACATATGGAGCCACGATAGTGCCCATATTGCAGGATTTCAACCCTACGGATGCCACACATATCCTCAACCACTCGGAGTCGGTGCTGCTGTTCGTGGATGACCATATCTGGGAAAACCTCGAATTCGACCGTATGCCGAATGTAAAGGGCGTAATCTCACTCAACACAGGCAAGCTTCTGGCAGAACATCCGCTCAACAAGGGGAAAATGGCCTATGAGCTGAAGAACATCAACCGCAAGTTCCGCCGACGTTACAAGAACGGCTTTGGCCCCGCCGACATAAAATATGCCGAGACCTCTGCCGATGATATCGCCGTGCTCAACTACACCTCAGGCACTACGGGGTTCTCAAAGGGCGTGATGCTGACCTACCGCAATCTTTGGGGAAACGTGACATTCGGCGTGCAGTCGCGGCTGCATTTCCAAGGCTCGCGCTGTCTGGCGTTCCTGCCTCTCGCCCATGCCTATGGATGTGCGTTCGACATGCTTGTGCCTCTTGCCACGGGCACCCACATCAACGTGTTCGGCAAGCTGCCGGCACCAAACGTGCTTCTGAAAGCCCTTTCCGAAGTACGTCCCAATCTGGTCATATGCGTGCCACTCATACTCGAGAAAATCTACCGCAAACAGATTCTGCCTATGATCACGAGCAAACCGATGCGATGGGTTCTCGCCATTCCCGGACTTGACAAGGCACTCTATGTGATGATACGCCGCAAGCTCGTCGAGGCATTCGGAGGGGAATTTGAGGAAGTGATCGTAGGTGGCGCACCGCTCAACCATGAGGTGGAAGAATTCCTGCATCGCATCAAGTTCCCGTTCACCGTAGGCTACGGTATGACCGAATGCGGCCCGCTTATCAGTTATACGCCATGGCGACAGTTTATCGTAGGATCGTCGGGGCGCACGCTCGCGGGATTCATGGAGAGCCGTATAGACAGTACGGATCCTGAAAATATCCCCGGGGAAATATGTGTGCGCGGCGTGAACGTGATGAAAGGATATTACAAGAATCCTGAAGCCACCGAAGCGGTGCTTGACAACGAAGGATGGCTCCACACGGGGGACATGGGCACACGCTCGCCGGATGCCACGATTTTCATCCGCGGACGCTACAAGACCATGATTCTTTCATCCAACGGGCAGAACATATATCCCGAAGAGATCGAGGCCAAACTCAACAACATGCCACTTGTGGCCGAAAGCCTTGTGATAGAGCGCAACAACCAGCTTGTGGCCCTCGTATATCCGGACTACGAAGCCATGGACAGGTTCGGAATATCCAACAAAGACCTGGCCACGGAAATGGAAAACGTGCTTACCGACCTCAACAAACTCGTAGCGCCCTACGAGCGAGTGTCAAAGATACAACTTATAGCCAACGAATTTGAAAAGACTCCCAAGCGCTCAATAAAGCGCTATCTGTATAACGCATAACCAATACGTGTACATTATCTATGCCCGACCAATCAATATTGCATGATTCCTGGGACCGCGAACATCTGTGGCATCCCTATACATCGACTATCGACCCTCTCCCGACATACAAAGTAGAATCGGCGCATGACGCCAGGCTACGCCTCGCGGACGGACGTGAGCTTATCGACGGAATGTCATCTTGGTGGTGTGTGATTCATGGATACAATAATCCTCGCATCAACGAGGCCGCCAAGCAACAGATTGACCGAATGTCGCACGTGATGTTCGGGGGACTTACCCACGATCCGGCAATAACCCTCGGTAAAATGCTGCTGGAGGTGACACCACCGTCAATGCACAATATATTCTATGCCGACTCCGGCTCCGTAGCTGTGGAAGTGGCCATGAAAATGGCCATACAGGCAGCGATATCACGGTCGGGAAGTCACGACAAGACCAACTTCGTGACGATATGCTCGGGATATCACGGCGACACATGGAACGCCATGAGTGTATGCGATCCCGTGACAGGAATGCATGGAGCATTCGGTACGGCCCTTCCGATACGCTACTTCATCCCCCACCCTTCATCGAAATTCGGAGAAGAATGGAATCCAGTCGACATAGCCCCACTTGAAAAGGTACTTGAGGAACATGCCGACGAGATAGCGGCCCTGATACTCGAACCCGTGGTGCAGGGTGCCGGTGGAATGTATTTCTACCATCCGCAGTTCCTCGTAGAGGCACGCAGGCTATGCGACAGATACGGCATCTACCTCATCTTCGATGAAATAGCCACCGGATTCTGGCGTACGGGGAAATTCTTCGCATGGGAATGGGCCGGAGTCGAGCCCGACATAATGTGCATAGGCAAAGGTCTTACGGCAGGATATCTTACCATGAGCGCCGTGCTTACCACCACCGACATAGCCGACACGATCTCACGCGGCGAGGCGGGAGTGATGATGCACGGACCGACATTCATGGCCAATCCTCTTGCATGCGCCATAGCAATCGAATCGCTACGTATGCTTGAAGAGAAGGACATGGAGGGACATTTGGCACACATCGAAGAAATAATGAGACGAGAACTGGCACCCGCATCCACCTACGCCAACGTAGCAGAGACGAGAGTGCTTGGATCGATCGGAGTGGTCGAAATGAAAGAGCCAGTCGATGTAGGCGCTTTCCAGAAACATTGTGTTGAAGAGGGTGTGTGGATACGTCCGTTCGGACGCAACGTCTATATAATGCCGCCATACGTGATTCCCGACGAAGAACTTATCATCCTGTGCCGCAAGCTTTTGAAGATCATACATTGATGTTCAAGTGCATAATCCCAACTGAAACACTTTTGAACAGGATTAAGTTTTTTGAGATAATTTACACAAATATTTGCATTTTATCAATCTTATTTTTAAATTTGCACATAGTTTAATCGACTAATATATTTTACAAATCATCCTCCGGAATTATTCCGGCATGATTTTCCGACATAAAACAAAACTAATCTATAATTAGCCTAAAATAATTCGCACATGCCAATTATCTATCTACTTTTTGGCATAAGGAAGGTCTGCGACGTGTGTCGAGGGCCTTTCGTTTTTTTGTCTCCTAAGTCATGAGGAGAGTTATTGGACAAGAGGTTGTTTAAAAACAAAAGTGAAATACCGGGCTGTCGGATTTTTAGTGAAATCGGATTTAAGACGAAGGAGCATAGTGGGCTATGTGACTGAGACGCGAATGCGATTTCACAAAAATCCGGCAGTAGAAAGGTAATTTCCGTTTCCGATTATTTCAGGATGTTAAAATATAGTCTATCCATGGTGAAATTAGAATACCCTTGGTTTCGCATCTTTGGATGCCTTTCACCTTTTGATTCAGTCGCATAGCCCACTATGCTCCTGAATCCGCAAGGCGAAATCCATCGCAAATCTGCGAACCCGGTATTTCACTTTTGTTTTTAAACAACCTCCAATTCGACTAATTAGTCTAATTGAACCAATGGGACTAATTGGGCTAATTGCAAAAAAAGGCGGAGACGCACCATCAATCACGATGACGCGCCCCCTGGTTTGTGACATTCAGACTAACTATTGAAAATAAAACAGATTAAAGATTTTCTTATCAATACGTGTACGCAAGCATGCCCTGATTATTGATCCACATCAGAGAGCATGCGTGGCGCTCAGGCGGATGTCGGCGGATGATGCGCCCACCATCACGTCCCAATTACCCTTCTGGAGCATCGGCCTATAGTCCGGACCGATAATCTCGAAAGCCGACTGCGGCAGGGTGAAATGCACCTCACGTGATTCACCTTTGGGAATCGCGACACGGCGAAAATCGGCAAGACGCATCATGGGCTGTACAGTAGAGGCATACTCAGGATGTAAATACAGCTGCACGACCTCCTCTCCGTCACTGTCGCCGGTGTTGGTGACAGTAAGCCCGACATCAACCGAACCGTCGGACGCAGAGGTGACGGAAAGTCCGGAGTACCCGAACGAAGTATAGCTCAATCCGTGGCCGAAAGGATAACGTGGAGTGGCAGAACCGTCTACATAGTCATGAAGCTTAGGAGCCTTACGGTTGTAGTATAACGGAATCTGACCTACGGAACGCGGAGTGGTGACCGGAAGCCGACCTGCGGGATTATACATTCCGTAAATCACTTCCGCGATGGCATTGCCGCCCTGTTGTCCGGGATAATATGCGGTCAGTAGGGCATCGGCATTTTCAGCGGCCCACTCCTTGTCGAGCGGACGACCTTCGATATATACCACCACAAGTGGCTTGCCTGTGGCCTTGACAGCCTTAAGCAGATCAAGCTGCCGCCCGAGGAGGGAAAGAGATTCGCGGTCGAAACCCTCACCGCTCTCCATGTCGCTCACTGTAGCGGCATCCACCACGGCAGCCCCGGTCTCCTTGTAGGAAGTCTTGAAGTCGCGTGCCGAGCTACCTCCGACCACGGCTATCACCACATCGGCCTGCCGGGCGGCATTGACGGCCGCATCTATGTCGGCAGTGAGGGTATCGCGCACGGCGCACCCCTTCACATATTCTATCTCCACGCCGGGATTCATGCGTCGCAATCCGTCGAGCACGGTCACCACGCGACCTTCCGGTTGCGGAGCCGTATAGTCGCCGAGCATATTGTAGGCGTTGTCGGCATTAGGCCCGACAAGTGCGATCTTCAATCGAGGTGTAACTTTGAGAGGGAGCACTCCTCCGTCATTCTTAAGAAGCGTGATTGACTGGCGGGCGACATCCCGTGCCACCTCGCCCGAGCGGAAATCACCGACACGGCGTGCCTTCTTGGGATCGACGTATGGATTCTCGAAAAGCCCCATATCGAACTTCAGTTTAAGCACGCGTCCTACAGCACGATCGAGAGCACCTTCATCGAGCTTGCCGGAACGCGCTGCCGACACAAGGTTGCGGAAAGCGTCACCGCCGAGATCCACGTCAAGACCGGCATTCAACGCCATGACAGCGGCATCCTCCATGGTAGGAGCCACATGGTGGGTCTCATGGATACCCTCTATTGAGTAAAGATCCGACACCACGAAGCCATTGAATCCCCAGTCGGTGGTAATGTCGTAAAGAATCTCTTTATTGGACGTACACGGGATGCCGTCGATGGAGTTATATGAACTCATTATCGACAATGCACCGGAATCAACGGCCTCTTTAAACGGGGGTAGGAAGTTCTGGAGAAGGTCACGCTTGCCGACAACGGAATAGTTTCCGTTTTGCCCACCTTCGGGCACCGCATAGGCGAGGAAATGCTTAAGAGTGGCGATGGTGGAGTTTGGCTTCGACAAGTCTCCACCACCGAGGCCGGCAATCATTCCGCCACCTATGCGTCCGGCAAGAAGCGGATCCTCGCCGAAAGTCTCCTCGACACGACTCCACCGGGGGTCACGCGTGAGGTCGAGCACAGGACCGTAGCTGATATGGCCGCCCTGGCTGCGCACTTCGCGGCCAATCACCTCGCCTACGGAACGTATGAGCTGCGGATTCCACGTAGCAGCCATGCCGAGTCCTGTAGGGAACACCGTAGTGCCTATGGCCATATGGCCGTGGGGGGCTTCCTCGGCAAGAAATACGGGGATTCCGAAACGGGTGTTTTCAATGACATATTTCTGAATGGCATTCCCTGCACGGGCAGCCTGTTCGGGTGTCAGACCGTTATCAAGTGTCTTGCGGGTCCATGGATCGGCACGGTATGTGGCCCACAGCATGCCTGCGCCTGTCTCTTTGACCAGATCACGGAATTTCTGCGAGACCTCGACCGACTCCGGGCCGGTGATTTCATACATTTCCCAACCGAGTGGACAAAGAAGCTGTCCGACCTTTTCCTCGACAGTCATACGTGAAAGCAAATCGTCGACACGCTGCTCCACCGGGAGCTTCGGATCGAGATACGCGCCTTTTTCCGTGCGGGCATGGATAGAAGGCATGCCCACGGCGGCGGCGAGCGTCAAGGCCAAAATTATTTTTTTCATGCAATAAGGTCTGATTATATGTTTGGTACAAGACTGAAAGGAATACTTTCCTAAGTCAGCACAAATTTAGCAAGTTTCCGTCAAATAATTAAATCATTCAAGGCAAATAATGATTCCGGATGTGAAATTAGCATAAAATCAGCGTATGATCCTCACCCTTACAGGAATCGAATCGACCTCGACGCCATGTATTACCGGTCGGATATGGCAACGGGGAGTACCTTCCGGCGCATCGCCCGGAATGGATAGCGACACCTTGAACTGCGACAATGATTCAGGCCCGATTTTCAGGCCAAAAGGTATGGATAGCATCGAGGAGTCGCGTCCCTGGGGACGAAGGTCGAGCGCCATGCCTATCTGATATGAATTGGCCATCGGAATGGTCAATGTCTTGGCAGTGCCCCTACGCATTGTACCGAAGTCAATGAATTCCCGGTCGAGACACAGCCCTAACCCGAACTCATTAGGATATCGGGACGGATCAACACGCGGGCGCAACCTCTTTACAGTGCCGGTAACAACAAGAGTGTCGCGCCGTCCGCCACTGAGCCTTAGATACACCGATTTGGTGAAATGCCCTTTCTGTCGCTCCGGGTCGTATTTGAGAAGGATTTTCAACGGTTCACCCCCCTTGACCAGACGTCGGGGGTAATCGACGGTAACGCACGGACAGCCGGGGAAGGCATTGACCACGGATATCGGCTTATCGCCGGAGGAAAGAGTGAAAGTATGCGATACCACACCGCCATCCTCAGCGATGGTTCCGAACTCATGATGATACGTGGCGGCCGACATGGCGCAAGGAATGAGAATCGATGATATGGCGGGGATAAGAAATTTCATGTTAATTGTAGGAGAAAGAGATTATGGATTGTTGGATAACGAAGCAATCAGGAAAAAAGCGGGACACGGGCCTCCCGGAAGTGAGGGAAGTTCCATGCCCCGACGTTTGATCAAATAGATTGGAGAGGGAGAATTATTGTCGACAATGACAAGCCGGCATATTTGGCGCCGACCTGAAACAATAAAGGAGCAGAGGAGAACTCTTCATTCATTTAACAGATGTACTATCATGGGATCAATAGGGGCACTTCTGGCCTTCGGCCCAAGTAGCGCTACCGGTAAGCATCGTGGCATCATAGCCATGACCGGTCACGTCACGTATAGAGCCATCGGCATTGGTCTCGCCGTCGAAACGCCAGCATGCGATAAGTCCTTCCGAAGTGGGATCCACATAGCAGAGACCATTCTCCAATTCCGCTACCGAACGGGGCACACTCCATACACGGCACTCGCTCACATAACCGTTGAAGAATCGGCTATGGCACGAAGAACCGATAGTGAATGTGTCATACCAGCCGGATGAACCGTTGTAGGCGGTGGAAAGGTTAATCTGTCCGCCGGCTGTCTCGATGGCGGCAATCTGCTCACAGTCGCGGTAAACACGAAGCATAGTACCATCATATACAGCTGCGAAATGAATCCAATGGCCTGTGTCGAACGTACCCATGTGGATGTTGGGGTCGGCATAGTGCTCTTTCTTGTCAGGGTTCGGGTCAGTGCCGATGCAACCTTTCACAAGTTCCAGCTGGTTGGTGGGCTGACCGCCACCGTCACCAAATCGGAATAAGAAATTCTCTTCATTACCGCAAAGAGTAGAGATACCGCTTGCCTGATTAGGATTGGTTCCGAACCTCAGCGGGAGCACCTTCATCTCTATAGTCATCTGACCGAGTGCGGCGACAGGGCTGCTGAGAGGATCGCTGGCATCAGTGCATTTGAATCCGGGAATCTCATAAGAAGAGCCGCCATTCAAGAATCCGGCCTTGATAGTGATGACCTTGGTGAACTGCACATAAGCTGTTCGCGAATCCTCGATAACACCAAGTCCGTCACCGCTGACGGAAGTAATCGTAATAGGAAGCATGTAACCTACACCCTCCTCAAGATCCTCACTGTTTGATGTTATCTTCACCTGCGATGACATATTGGAACCGGCCTTTATAACAAGATCGGTATTATCAAGCTGATACATGTTGGAGGCAGGAGCCACGAACGCACGATTGTACTTCTTATTGTAAGCATCGAGCAATTCGGGTGCTGCTTTTACAGTGATATGCACATCGGTAGTAGCCTTTGCTGTCGAGGTCACAGTCAGAGCGGTGCTTGACAGTCCGTCGCAGAGAAACTTCACCACAGGTGATGTCTCGGTGCCCGTAAACAATACACGGTCGCCAAAATCGTCGCCCTCGTGGGTGCATGCGGTAAGAGCAGCCATTGCCCCTATCGCGAGATATGATATATATTTAAATTTCATTTTTGATGATTTTTAAGGTCGGTAGACTTATTCCGGCATTAAAGAGCATATATCGAGAAAGCAGTAGTAGCGGTCTGTTCGCCGGGGCCAAGAATGAACTTTATATACTGGGCGGTCACAGGTGCATAAAACGCTATCGTAGTCTGGTAACGGCTCATCTTGCCAAGAGATGTCCAAGACTCACCGTCTGAACCGATAAGGATTTCCGTATCAGGACGGAATATGGCATAAACAGACTGTCCGTAGTACGGATAGGAATAAATTCCATCAAAAGAATACTCTTTGCCAAGATTGATTGTAACGGTTGAACCAGTCGGATAGTTGCCAAAATTGTAACTTCCAGTTTCCATAATAGGATTATTCCACGCATTATCTCCCTTCCATTCTTCAGCACCATCACCGGGAGTACCTGACCAACCGGCACGATCAGCTACCGGCACGATAGTTCCGGTTGGATTGCCATTCGCGTTGAGCATCTCTTCAGACACATTAAATGTGACGTAAGATATGTTGGATGAACTTACAGCAATACGCGCAGAGCCTTGAATAACACCGGCAAGACGTACCGGAAGGAGATAAGTCTTGTCGGTACTGAGACCGGAAAGCAGCTGTTTGTCATCAGTCAGCTGGATTGTAACAGGTACCTCAGAGGAAGTGTTTCCAACAGCAATGCTCGGCTCATCATTGACGAGAGTCGCAATACCGTCAGGCAGGGCAACATAGTCTGTAGAATTCAGACTATTGTATTCATCAATCAAAGAATTGTCAATCAAAAACTTCATCTTAAGTTCCTCGCCGGCACGAACACGTGAACGTGGAGCAACACTCCATACAAGATTTGGGGTCTTGACATCGCCGGTAGGAATCTTTATAAACTTGTAAGACTCATTTACCGTTGGAGCAAGAACGACCTGCCCCTCGATTCCCTCGAAACCGGGAGTATACACTTCGTCATCATCGCTACAGGATGTGAATCCTGCGGTGAGAGCGAGAGCGCCGATTATTGAAAAGAATTTATATGGTTTCATATTCTTGGTTCAATTAATATATTGCAGGATTACAAATCTGTATGCAGTCGCGGAAACGGGCGTAAGGATAGGGATTAAGGTTGCATACGTTGTAATCATCATTCATGATGAATCCACCGAATCCGCCTTTCTTGCCACCTGCAGGTTTCCAACGGGCATAGTCATACATAAGGCCGGTCTTGGTGTTGAAATCACCCACCTGAGGAGTGGAGCCGGTAGCCGGATCAACATTCCATCCCTCTCCGATAGATACGCAATGTACGACTTTCTCCTGAGGATATCCATTTCGGGAAATCATACCATGGTATGACTGCGAGAGGAAGTAGTTGATCAATGGCGCACAATGTGCCGCGCCCGGATCCTGACCATATGCATCGATACAGAGGAACTTATCGCAGCTCCCCGGCTTCTGAGCCACAGCAGTACCGTAGCGCTCCTCGATAAGGGCATAACGCTCTTCCTTTGTGATGTTGGGATTCGGTCCGAGATATTTGGCCATTTCGTCAAGCATGGTGTAGAACAGTTCGCCCCGCACAGGGTCGCCTTCCGGCTCGAAGTCTATATCATAGCCGTCAAGATCGTTGAGGAACACCTCATCGACATTGTGAAGTCCGAACTCACGCATCACCTCATGCTTGGCCTCCTCAAATGCGTCACCGGTAAGAGTGCCGGCCTCGTTCTGGGCCAAAATCTCAAGCCAATGCTGCTTGAACGGTGTCTGGTTGTCAATCTTGTTGATACGGCAGATTGACACCGGCATGAACTTTATGCCCTTCTTCTGCTGGCACATGCGCATCTCGGCCATATCAATAGGATCAGTGGGAATGCCGCCCCACAGCGACACAAGGTCGATTGAGTCGGGCAGTCCGGCAAAACGGAGAGCCATCGAAGATGCACCGCCATATTTGGAGAACCATCCGAAAGCAATCTCATGGTCGGTAGCCTTATATTCTCGGAGATTCTGGTAGTAGAGCTCAGAAACCTGAGTCGGATCCACCACAT
This sequence comes from uncultured Muribaculum sp., assembly GCF_910583865.1. Taxonomy (GTDB): domain Bacteria; phylum Bacteroidota; class Bacteroidia; order Bacteroidales; family Muribaculaceae; genus Muribaculum. The sequence goes on along the minus strand of NZ_CAJTYX010000022.1, from coordinate 18,861 downwards.
AATCCCCTTGCTCATGTATTGTCTCGATATCGGTATCACAAGATGCGACAAAAGCACCGAGAGCAAGAACGGGAATAATGAATTTATATGATTTCATTGTATTTTCAGAATATGTTTACTGAATAATTATTTAGCATCCCACCAAAGGCGAGTACCGGCGATATCGGAACCACCGAGCATGCGTATGGCCTCGTTGACATTGGCACCATTGTTGGAATACTCGGTAGAGGGGAAGCGCAGACGACGAATTATGTCGTTATTGCTGACCTCATTGGTGTTGGAGTAGCTGTCGATCCGCACCCAGCCGGGATAACCGGTACGACGGATCTCACTCCAAGCCTCCATCCCGTCGGGATAAAGCGCAATCCACTTCTGTGTGATAATCTGTTCGAGCTTCTTTTCGTCGGAAGCGGTATCATCGAATTTAGGCGATACCTGGGAGAGCATCGAAGAAACGTTGACGCTGCGGTCACCTTGAGGATTCACCCACGACTCCAACGGAAGAGCATCGCTATTGAGATAGGAATCGGCGTCGGAAAGGCCTGCGCTTGAGAACGAGGCACGTACTCCCTGCTCGTAGAGAGACTTTACATCACCGCTGCCTACACCAAGACGAAGCTTGGCCTCGGCCTGAAGGAAGTAAGCCTCAGCATGCTTCATCCAGGGCTGGTCGCTGCCTTGAGCGAAATTAGCGGCAGAAACCTTAGTCTTAAGGAGTGCAGACTGGGGATTCACCACACCGTTGCGAGCGCCGCGATAGACACCGTCGCCGTTTTTGGTATAGTACTTTTCGAGACGGGGATCATTGTAGCCGTTAAGGTAACAATCGGCTGTAGCGCTCATACCAAGATCGGCCCATGACTGAGTAACCTCCCAAAGCGAGTTAGAGAAAGACAGGCCATTACCTTGATGCAAAGTGGCATCGTCGGCGACCGAACTCATAAGTCCGTGAGGCTCATCGATAGCAGCAGTTGCCTCGCTGGTGGCGAGAGCCTTGTCGACATAGCTTACACGCATTGCGAGACGCAGACGCAGGGTGTTGGCGAACTTGACCCAACGGCTTACATCACCTGAATATATGTTGTCATAGCGGGCCATATATGTTTTGCCGGGATTCTGATCGACATATGTACCGAGCACATCGATGGCATGGTCGAGTTCGGAGAAGAAGGAGGTGTAGATATCCTTCTGCGAGTCGTAACCTGTCTGCATGTCGTTACCATACTTCGAGTAAATGATCGGGCCGTACTTGTCGGTTATACGATGCATGCCGAATACGCGCACTACGGTAGCCATCGCACGGTCGACGGAGTTTTCGTCGGCATAGGTACAGAGCTGACGGTAAGGCTCCATGATACGGGTGTAGGCCAGGTTGAAAGGCATGTTGTACCAGTGGTCCTGCATCACATAGTGGTCGAGGTGAAGGTTACCGATATTGTATGTACCCTTCAGGTCTGCGAAGTAACCAGCAAAAATATCGCCGGTAAGCATCTGGGTTATCTGATATGTACCGCCGTTGTCCTTGCCGACGGTGTAGACACCGCGCTGCATGGTGGCATAATTTGAGCCGGTAGCGAGGTTGTCATACATCATCTCCTCGGGAGTCACCTCATTGGGATTAGTGTTCCATGACTCGAATGAGTCGGTGCAGGAGCTGAAAACGCCTCCGGCCAACACACTGCAAAGGACTGCGGAAAAAACTTTATTTTTCATATTATAAATTGCTGTGTGAAGGGATTAGAAGGAAACTTTAACTGAGAAACCGAGCTGACGCATGGAGGGAATCATAAAGTAGTCCATGCCGTTCATACCCATGGCTGTAGAACCGGTCGACTCGGGATCGAAGGGCGCCTTCTTGTAGAAGAAGAAAAGATTACGGCCGATGAACGACACGTTGACACCTTGAATCCAATTGACCCACTTGTTGACGGGGATGTCATAGCCGAAGTTAAGTTCACCGAGACGAACATTGGTAGCAGAATAAACGTAATTCTCACCGATGTTGTTACCTACAAACTGAATGTACTTCTTTACATTCGGCATCTTGTTGCCGTTTATCATCACGCCATTGTTGTCGCGTGCGACAGCGGAAGTCTTGGAAGTACCGTAGGCATCCATATAAGCCTGAGTCATCGACACGCAACGGCCTCCAATACGGGCATTGATAAGGAATCCTAGACTGAAACCTTTCCAATGGAAATCATTGCGCCAGCCCATTGTATATTTAGGCTCGGCATTACCGGCATATACCCAACCGTCGCCTTTAGGACCGGCAGTTTCGTCCTTATAAACGGTATTGTCCATATAGTCGACAATAACATTGCCATGTACATCACGCTTCAGGACAGTCACATAAAGGTCACCCACAGAGCCACCCTCCATCAGACGGCTCTTCACATTGCCGAGTCCGAGCACATCATACACGTCCTGCGAGATGGAGAGGCCATTGGCGAGAGTGGTTGGGCGAAGCAGTTTCTTGACTTTGTTGCGGTTGAGCGAGTAGGTGAATGTGGATGTCCACTCCACAGGGCCGAGAGGCTGGTTGATGCCGAGCGAAAGCTCTATTCCCTTATTGTCGACCTGACCCCCGTTGGCATAAACAGCACTATAGCCCGATCCCGACGAGAGGGGCACCTTGAATACCTGATTGAATGTAGAGGTCTTGTAGAGCGACATGTTGAACCGGATCTTATCCATCCACAGACGAGCTTCAAGGCCGACCTCCCAAGCTTTTGTACGTTCCGGCTCAAGGTCGCTGTTGGGCATTGTAGTTGACGGTGTGGGTGAACCGAGTTCAAACGGATAGGTCTGGTTGGCGATGAACGCATTGATAGTGTTACCAACCTCGGAATATGCACCGCGAATCTTGAGGAAGGAGAGCACATCGTTCTTGATAACGGGGAATATGTCGGTAAGAATACCGGTCAAACCAACAGATGGATAGCTATAGTGGTCGGTATTGGCGCCACCGAGATTGGAGTCCCATTCTATACGCTCAGTAACGTCAAGGTAAACCTTGTTCCAGAATCCGAGCGACAGTGTGCCGAACACGGCCTGGTTCTGCATGCGCTTTGTTTCCTGCTCCGGCTTAGCTGTGGTGTAGTCAAGATTAAGGAGAGTGAACTTGTTGGCTACAGAATTGAGCGAGCCACCGATTCCCGACATGCGGTAACGCGTATCCTCAATCGACGCGCCCACAACGGCAGTCAGGTTGAGAAAATCGAACGAGCGGTCATACTTGGCCATGATGTCAGCGTAAATCTGGCGCAAATTTCCATCGCTCTTATAGTAACCACCGAACTCATTTGCGAAGATGGCGTCGGTAGTGGCGGCATACTTCTTTTCGTAGATTGCATCGGTACCGTCGACCTTGGCTCGTCCGGAGATATTCAGACCTTTTACATTGAGCACATTGTCCCAGTAAAGACCTGCTGTGATCATGTAGCGGTTCTTGTGGTTGATGAATTTGTCGCGGTTTGTGATCCAGTAAGGGTTCTGCATACCGAGACCTTGGTTGCCCCAAGGCCAATACTGAACCTTGAATCCGCGTGATGCATCGTAGCGCTCGTAGTTCTTGTAGGGATCGAGACCATAACCGGGCGACATAAGGTAAGTAGCCACCAGCGGGTTGAAATACTGTCCCTGAGCTGTCATGTTCTGCTCGCGTACATTCATGTACGATGCGTTTACATCAAGGCGCAGTTTGTCCTGAATCAGATAGGTCGAGTTGCGTACGGTGAAGTTGTAACGGTCGAGAGTGTTATTCTTGATGATGCCCTCGGCGTTGGTAGCGGCAAGCGAAAGGAATGTCTGGCTCTTTTCATTGCCGGTCGAAACCGTGATAGCGTTGGTTTCGTTGTAGCCGGTCTGGAAGAAATCGACCGGATCATAGTCGGAAGGAGTGTTGAGCTTCTCGCCCCAGCTTGCGAACTCACCCGTAGCGGCGCCGTAAGTGTTCTGAAACTCGGGAGTAGCCAATGCTCGGTAGAACTGTGTCGAGTTGCTGTAGGTGACACGCAGGCCCTTGTCAGAACCTTTCTTTGTTGTGATAAGGATGACACCATTGGAGGCCTGGCTACCGTATAGAGCAGATGCTGCAGCACCTGAAAGCACCGACATCGACTCGATATCCTCGGGGTTGAGCATCGAAGCCCCGTCACCTGACTGCCCCATACCGGTAAAGGTGTCATTCGGCTGCTCAAGACTTCCGAGGGACGGCATGGGTATACCATCAATCACGTAGAGGGCATTGTTGTTGCCTGAAAGTGATTTTGAACCACGAAGCACCACCTTGGCCGAGGCACCGGGGCCTGCCGAAGAGGCGTTGATGTTAAGACCCGCCACTTTACCACTAAGGGAGTTGATGAAGTTTGCATCCTTTACGGTAGTAAGTTCATCAGCCTTCACTTCCTGGACATTGTAGGTAAGCGACTTGGTGGCGCGTTTTATGCCGAGGGCGGTCACTACTACCTCGGAGAGCTGCTTGGAGTCCTCTTTCATGGTGACGGTGACCGGCTGTCCGCCGGCAGGCACCTTGATTGTTTCGGGCGAAAGGCCCACGTAAGTGAACTTTAGCGTCTGACCGGGCTTGGCCTTCACTGAGAAGCGACCGTCCATGTCGGTAACGCCGACTGCACCTTTTCCTTCTATCGAGACAGAAACGCCGATGAGCGGCTCTCCCGACTCGTCGAGAACCACGCCCGTGGCAGTTCCGTCGGAGGCGGAAGCCGTGGCGGCCTGAGGCTCGGGGGCGTTGGAGGGTGCGGCACTCAGCAACTGTCCGCATGCTATGACGGAAGCTGCCAATAAACTTGCTTTTACATAATCTACATTCATAGATTCATGGCACTGGTTAACGATGAATTAAATAAATAATAACTACTACATTTATAATATCCATTGCTCCGGATATGAGCACCATTCCCGACCGGGAAGCTATCAAATCCGCCACAACGGTACATTATCAACATCAATAGACTCCCGGAACCTTCCAAAAAAAGAATTCCGGAGACAAACAGGGGAGGGAGACGTGAGAACAGACCGCCAATCGAGGCCAACCGGCCATCAAATCGGCATAGCGGTTAGAGAGGAGATATTAAGGTTAAACATTAATTCATGAATAATAACTATACTTGACCACTTCAAAAACCGCCTATATCCCTATCGATACCGGTAGAATATATCTTGAAAGAGAATAGCGGTTAATGACTTATGTATTTACTGACTTACATTTTTATAATGCAAAATTAGCAATTAGCGTAATGCCAATAAAGTTTTTATGGTTAAAATACGTTAACGGGGATGGTTAATAACCTGCCGACTCATCATCCGAAAAATCAGACTATACAATCTATCCACTTGACAATCGAGGGGATTTGACTTAGAGATTGCCTACATACTTTCGTGAATCATGTTCCCGGAATGAAAAAGGGCGATGCGTCGAAATCGACACATCGCCCGGTCGGCATCAGTCGGCCGTTGGAGAGATGCTCATGGCATTCTCCGGAAAATACTTTAATCAAAAGGTCATCGTCCGTAGCGACGTAGCATTTCGTCGTGGGAGATACGGCCGGAATGGGCCTTGGCACTTCTGGAACGTTTTATCTCAAGCGATTCCTTGCCCCATACTTCCGGATCGAGTTTCACCGTGATCTTTTCGAAACGCGGGACGGTGAGAGTGAACGCCGGATCTCCGGGGGTATCGGGGTACATGCCCATCATCGACCATATGGCCCAGGCAGACATGGTACCACAGTCCTCATTACCGGGAATTCCATCGGGGGCAGTGGTGAAGTACTTGTCAAGCAGTTCGCCTACGAGCTTATGCGTGCGCCATTCCTCGCCCTTCACTCGGGAGAACAGGAACGGATAAATTATGTCAGGTTCGTTGGCGGGGTCATACAGACCGTTGTCGAACACAGCCTGAAGCCTCTCTACAAATTTCTTCTTCCCTCCATGTGCCTTAATCATGCCTTCCACATCGTGTGGCATGGCAAAGGAATAGTTCCAAGAGTTGCCTTCATGGAATCCGGGCGAAGGCTCGAAGTTCTCGCCCTGACGCGGATTGAAGGGGGTGAGGAATGAACCGTCCGGCAGACGCGGACGGAGCACTCCAAGCTCCGGGTCGAAATAGTGGGTCCATCCACGGGCACGGTCGGCAAACAACGTAGAATCGGGCCTGCCTGTAGCTGCAGCAAAGCGGCTGAGGGCATAGTCGGCGGTATAGTACTCAAGCGCATGGCTTACGGAGTTATCGTATTGCTCACGCAGAGGTACATAGCCGAGGCTGAAGTAGTCGTCGGCATCCGGGCGCATAAGGTTGTCGGAGCCTTTGGTAGTGGCCCCTTTGAGCATGGCCTCCCACGCAAGGTCGGCATCGAATCCACGCAGACCGCGCAGATACGAGTCGGCGACCACAGGTATGGAAGGATCTCCCTCCATGGTAAGCGTCTCGCGGCCATACAGTTCCCATTTCGGCAGCCATCCGTGCTCACGGTACATGTCGAGCATGGTGTTGATCATGTCGACCTGCCGTTCCGGATAGACGAGAGTCATCAGCTGATGCAGGTTGCGGTAAGTGTCCCATAGTGAGAACACGGTATAGCGGTTGCGACCCTCCGGCATATAGGCTATGCTGTCGCTCTCCATCACGGGGTACGCACCGTCGACATCCTGAAGGATGTTGGGGTGTATGAGCGCATGATAGAGACCCGTATAGAAAACAACCTTATCGCGCAGCGAGCCCCCTTCAACAGATATGCGCGAAAGATCATCGTTCCACATACTGCGCGCCGAGGCTTTGATGGAGTCGAAGGTAGTACCTTCGGGCTGCTCGGCTTCAAGATTTCGCAACGCACCCTCCTCGCTGACGTAGGAGATGGCCATCGAGACCTCAACGGTCTCGCCGGCGGCTAGGGAGTCGTAGCTGTACCATACACCTATGTCATCGCCCGACATTACCTTGGAATAGCCGGGATATAGCTTATACTTCCCTTGGTCCTTGTTCCACTCTGCCTCCCATTCGGCGCCGGGACGCTGCTTCTTCCACATACCCTGCTTCGAGGGAACGCGGTTTACGCGCATCACAAAATAGACAGGATAGACAGCCTGGTCGGCGACATAACAGAATGTGCCGAGAAGCTTCGAGCCACGAATCTCCGTAGGGCTGACACGGCGCACCGTAGCACCCGACTCGTTGGTAAGACCTTCACCGAGATTCAAAAGGATATTGCCCTCGCCGGCCGGGAAAGTGAAGCGCGTGCGTGCCGTGCGCGTGGTAGCTGTAGTCTCCGCAGTGATTCCGTAAGCATCGAGATTCACAGAATACCAACCCGGCGAAGCCTGTTCATCGGAATAAGCAGTACCGTAGTTGTGGTAGTCGACATCGAGCTTGCCTGCGGTAGCGGTGAGCAGGAGCGCGCCCAGATCAGGACACCCTACCCCGCTCAATGCACCATGGGCAAATCCGGTGAAGAATGAGTTGGTATTATCATAGGGAGTCGACCACCAGCGTGCATCCTTGTCGTAGCGGTTATTGTCCGAACCCATGACATTGAAAGGGGTCACGCGCATCAATCCATTTGGCACCCCGGCACCAGGATTGGTGGTGCCGAAATTGGTAGTGCCTATAAACGGATTGACAAAATCAACCGGATCGCCCGCAGGCTCCTGCGACTTCTTGGCTGCCCCGGACGCAAGCGTTCCTGAGACAATAAGCACCCCGGCAATAACCGGAGCACGGAAACGGCCTATCATAAAGAATTGCGTTTGATGAATTCGATAATCTCGGAAATGTAGCCGAAAGCAAGGCATACCGAAGTGTCGGCAGCGCCGTAGTACACGGCCACACGGTCGCCGTCGGTAAGCGCCGAGCAGGGGAATACCACATTAGGCACATCGCCGGTCATTTCGTAGAGGGCTGCGGGAGCCAACAGATAGGGTTGAGTGCGCGCTATCACCTTGGAAGGATCCTCAAGGTCGAGCAATGCAGCACCCATGGAGTAACGGAAGCCGTTGCAGGTGGTGATCACTCCATGGTAGAACACAAGCCATCCCTCAGACGTACGGATAGGCACGGCTCCCGCACCGACCTTGGTGCACTGCCATGCGCTGTCCTCGAAACGCGAAGGCGACATGACGTGGCGATGCTCGCCCCAGTAAACCATGTCGGGGCTATAGCTAAGCCATATGTCGCCGAAAGGAGTGTGGCCGTTGTCGCTCGGACGGCTGAGCATGGCATATTTGCCGTTGATCTTTTCGGGGAAGAGCACACCGTTGCGGTTGAACGGCAGGAAAGCGTTCTCACACTGTACGAATGTCTTGAAGTCGTCAGTGTATCCTATGCCGATCGTGGGGCCGTGATATCCGTTACACCATGTGATCCAGAAACGGTCGCCGATACGGGTCACGCGTGGATCATATTTATAGTCACTCTCTTTGTTTCCTTCGAAATGAATAGGCTCATGCTCGATGTCCCAGTGCACCCCGTCCGCGCTACGTCCGGCAAATATATTCATCTGCACCGCACGGTTGTCGCAACGGAACACCCCGGCATAACCTTCACCGAAAGGCACGACGGCACTGTTAAATATACTGTTGGAGGTAGGTATGGAATAGCGGTCGATGACAGGATTGTCGCTCTTGCGCCACATGACTTCGTTGCAGCCGGCAGGACGGTCCTGCCAAGGGAAAAGATTGTTCTGTTTCACTGTAAATAGGATTTCAATAAATACTAATGTAAGATATGTAGCAGTAAATTAGGTTCATAGAATCATACCGACGGCGGGAGAGTCCCCTCTTCATCCGTCAAGGACTCCTCGACAGCACCGGCTATGGGAGTCCCGTCGTCGTTGTACTTAAACGGCACAAACCATGTGATGAGCAGAGGGACTATAGTTGCCACCAGCACAAAAATGAAGAAATTCTCATAGCCGCCGAGCTTGTTGAGCACGAAGCCGCTAAGCATTCCCGGAAGCATCACGCCGAAATTCATTATACCTGAAGCGAATGCATAGTGGGCCATCTGGTGCTTGCCGGGAGCGACCTGCTGCATCATGAATAGCGTAAGGCCGACAAAGCCGAACCCGTAGCCGAAATACTCCAGGCCTATGCCGGTAGCGATCAGCAAGCCGTTGGAGGGCTGGAATATCGCAAACAGCGTGTAGACGACAAACGGAAGATTGAAAATGAGCGCCAGTGAGAAAAGCGTCTTTTTAAGACCGCGTGCGGAGATATAGTATCCGGCAAGAAGCGAGCCGAGCACGAAAGTCGCAGCACCGCATGTTCCGTAGTAAAGACCTATCTGCTCGTTGCTGAGGCCGAGGCCGCCGACATCCACGCCATCCTTAAGGAATATGGGCACTATTTTCACCACAAACCCTTCCGCAAAACGATAGAGGATAATGAACGCTATATAATACCATATATGACGCTTGCCGAAGAACTGCATCAGCACGCTTCCAAGCTCATGCATCACCTCGGAGCCGCTACGCTTCACGTTTTTTGCCGACTTGGCAGAGGAAGGCAGGAAGAATATGTGGTAGATGCCTATCAGTATCATCGTAGCGCTTATTATAAGCATCACTATCATCCATGACTTCTGGTTGGCGGCATGATTGACAGCTGTCGCCTCGGAGCCGGAGCCACCGAACGACTTGAACAGCGCGCCGGCAAGATACACGAGCAGGCCGGTACCTACGATCTTTGCAATATTATAGAACGCGCCTTGCCATCCTATGTATTTCGACTGCTGCGATGAAGAAAGTTCACCCATATATACACCGTCGCAGGCCACATCATGTGTCGCACCGGAAAATGCCACAACGGCAAGAAGCGCGATGGTGACAGCAAAGAAATTGGAGAAACCGAGCGCAAGCGCCACACATCCGAAAGCCGCTCCGGATACAATCTGAGTGGTTACCACATAGACTTTCTTGGTGCCGAAGATTTCCATGAAAGGACTCCACAGGAACTTGAACGTCCAGGGCATAAGGATGAGTGAGGTCCAAAATGTGATGGTTTCAGTGTCAACCCCGAGGTCGGTGTACATCAGCACAGCGACCATGTTCAAAACGACAAATGGAAGGCCCATGGCGAAATATGCCGTAGGAATCCAAGTGATAGGAGACTTCTTCGAATTCATATAATTAACTATGTTGCAGTTTTTTCATGGGAAAATCATATACCCACATCAGGAACGCAAGTGCGCTCCTCGGTTTCAGCGGCGCAAGTTACTAAAAAAACGCCATCCTACGAGCAAAATTATGTTAAAGCGGTTAATTTCACAAAGCGACCTATAGATTTTTAAAAATTTTTAAAATACCGAATTATCGCATGCTTTTCTATTGAATGATTAAAAAAATTAGCGTACATTTGCGCATACCAATCAACAAACAAATTTCAAAGACTACCAAATCCCAATTCGTAGCCATGAACAAACTTTCCAAAATTCTACATGCTTCCTTATTATATATAGGAACGTCATGTACCGGTTCAGGCGTGCCCAACGGCAGCTTCGATGTCATACCTCTTCCCTCGTCCATCTCCACTCCGGCGACATCCGACGGGTTTTCATTGTATTCCAACGCAAAAATCGTCGCTCCCGACTCTCTCGCCAACGAGATGGATATGCTTCGCGAATATCTGTCCGAGATTCCGGGGATAAAGAAGGCATGGATGAATCCCGGAGAAATCGTGCTGCAGTGCACACTTAAATCAGACAATCCCGAGGCTTACAGCATCGACGTGCAGCCCGAGCGTATCGTCATAGACGGTGCATCCCCTGCCGGCGTGTTCTACGGCGTGCAGACGCTGAGAAAGGCTGCCTATACCGCTCCGGAAGGCGAGAGCCCCGTTCTCCCGACCGTCACGGTTACCGACGCTCCACGTTTTGCATATCGAGGAGCACATTTTGACGTGTCACGCCATCCTTTCACCGAAGATAACGTGAAGAGCTTCCTCGACATGATGGCACTCCACAACCTTAACACCTTCCACTGGCATATCACCGACGACCAGGGATGGCGCCTGGAGATTGAGAAATATCCACTATTGACAAAAGTCGGCTCACACCGCGACTCGACCGTCATAGGCCATAATTCCGGGAAATACGACAACAAGCCTGTCGACGGTTACTTCACCAAGGAACAGGCACAAGATATCGTGGAATACGCGGCCAAGCGCCACATAAATGTGATTCCCGAGATCGATCTCCCCGGACACATGCTGGCCGCCCTCACGGCTTATCCTAATCTTGGTTGCACCGGAGGCCCGTATGCCGTATGGGGACAATGGGGAGTATCGCCGGAAGTGCTGTGCGCCGGCAACGACTCGACCTTGATATTCCTTGATGACGTGCTCAACGAGGTGATGGACATCTTCCCCTCGAAATACATCCATATCGGAGGTGACGAATGCCCCAAGGTACGCTGGAAAGAGTGCCCCAAATGCCAGAAACGTATTGCCGAGCTCGGCATAAAGCCCAAGGGACGCTTCTCGGCAGAGGATCGCCTGCAAGGCATGATCACCACCCACGCATTCGAGACCCTGGCAGCACGCGGACGACGTGCCATCGGATGGGACGAGATACTCGAAGGCGACATTCCACAGGACGCCATAATAATGTCGTGGAGAGGCCGTGACGGCGCCATCGAAGGTGCACAGAAAGGCCACAACGTAATCCTCACGCCCAACAACTTCTGCTACCTCGACTATTACCAGTCGACCGACATAGACATTGAGCCGGAAGCCATAGGAGGTTATGTGCCTGTCAAGAAAACCTACAGCCTCGACCCAACTGCCGATCTCACACCGGAACAGAGCAAACTCGTGGTCGGCCCGCAGGTAAACCTCTGGACAGAATATATAGACAATTATCCCAAGGTAGAGTACATGGAGCTTCCGCGTATGGCAGCCCTTGCCGAAGTAGGATGGACACCGCAAGACATGCGTGATTATGCCGGTTTCTCCGACCGTATGCCCGCCCTGTGGCGTCTCTATGACACACGCGGCTACAATTACGCACGCCACATGGCGGACGTCGACGCGACCCTCGTATCAGATCCGGCGACCAAGAGCATCACAGCTACCCTGTCGTCGATAGGCGGAGCAGACATTTACTACACCACCGACGGCACCGATCCACTGACATCCGACGGCAAACCCTCAGCCACAGCCAAGCCCTACACCGCCCCGATAAAACTCGACAAGACATCTGTCATAAAGTCGAACACCATATTCAAGGGCAAACCGGGAAGATTGCGTTCCGATTCCGTCAACATCAATCCAGCCACTTTCGGAACAGTAGAGCTATCAAATCCCTACCAGAAGCATCACGCTCCAGCCGGACCGGCGACACTGACCGACGGCCAGATCGGTGGAAAGTCCTTCCAGACCGGACATTGGGTAGGATTTGCCAACTGCGATCCTAAAATCACGGTTACACTGCCCGCTCCAACAAAAATCAGTGGACTTTCTTTCAACTCCTGCATAGACCAGTACTCCTGGATAACCGACGGCACCGCTTTCAAAGTGGAGGTTCTCGCTGTCGGTGCCAATGGCAAGACGGCATGGAAAGAAGTGGCCTCAGAAAAGATTCCCGACCGTTCCTCCAGCCAGCCGTATGTCGACGTAGTGAAGCATCATGCATCATTCGAGCCTGTAACGGCAGAGAAAGTGCGCTTGACAATCACATCGTCGCCACTTCTTCCGACATGGCACTACGACTATAGCGCTACAGCCCGTCCACTCGTATTCATCGACGAGATAGGAGTAAACTAAACAGACAACAAAACAAACTTAACCACATATCTCAAATTCATTATGCGAGTAATCATAAAAGAAAACTACGACGAACTGTCGCGTGCGGCAGCCGAGCATGTAATCAAGCGTATAAACGAGGCGTGCCCCACCCCGGAGCATCCATTCGTCCTCGGTCTGCCTACAGGAAGCTCGCCCATAGGCATGTACGAACAGCTCGTAAAAGCCGTAAAAGAAGGACGAGTGTCATTCAAGAATGTCGTCACCTTCAATATGGACGAATATGTCGGGCTGCCTGAGGACCATCCCGAAAGCTATCATTCTTTCATGCACCGCAACCTTTTCGACCACATTGACATCCCGGCCGGAAACATCCATATACTCAATGGCAACGCGCCCGATCTCGAGGCCGAATGCGCAGCATATGAAGCAGCCATAAAGAACTTCGGCGGAATCGACCTGTTTCTCGGCGGCATAGGTCCTGACGGCCATCTCGCATTCAACGAGCCATTCTCATCGCTCACATCACGCACCCGGGTAAAGACCCTGACCAATGATACACGCATCGCCAACGCACGCTTCTTCGGCGGCAATCCAGAGAACGTTCCCCTCCATGCCCTCACCGTCGGTGTCGGCACTGTGATGGACGCCAGCGAGGTATTGATCCTCTGCAACGGACACGGAAAAGCACGCGCGCTCCAGGCCGCTATCGAAGGGCCTGTCACGCAGGCATGGACTGTGAGCGCCCTTCAGATGCACCCGCATGCTATCATCGTATGTGACGAAGCGGCCACCTACGAACTCAAGGTAAGCACCTACAGATATTTCCAACAAATAGAAAATGCATAATATACAACATTATAAAGACCATGCAATTTAATCTGACCTCAAAAATAACATCGGCCGAACGGTTCAATCCGGAAAACCGTCCGACCTCACCAGACCAATGGACTCTCGGTCTGGCATTCTCAGCAGCAGTATGGCTCAGCCAGAAGCTCAACAAACCTATCCTAAAGATAACCAATGCCGACTATGAAGAAGCCGGTCTTAAAGTCCTGACCGACATATACGGCTCGGCCTATGATCTCAACATCCGTCTGTTCAATCACCTCCAGCACACCATCACCGGATGGCCCGGCGGAAAGCCCAACGCCGACGACACCCATCGTCCCGAACGTGCCATTCCGTTCCCCAAACGCGTGATTGTGTTCTCCCCCCATCCCGATGACGACGTCATATCAATGGGTGGCACCATCAACCGCCTCGTGCGTCAGGGCCACGAAGTGCACATCGCGTACGAAACCTCCGGCAACATCGCCGTAAACGACGAGGAGGTGACCCGCTTCATGCACTTCATCAACGGTTTCAACCAGCTCTTCGGAAACAACAATGCCATGGGCGGGGTCATTCCTGCGAAATATCAGGAAATCAAGAAATTTCTCAAGGAAAAGAAAGCCAATGAGATGGACAACCGCGATGTCCTCACCATCAAGGGCCTGATACGCCGTGGCGAGGCACGACTGGCTTCAGCATTCAATAACATCCCACTGTCGCGCGTGCATTTCCTCGACCTTCCATTCTATGAAAGCGGTCGTGTAGAGAAGCTCCCGATGACACAGGCCGATGTCGACATTGTAGCCAAACTGATCGACGAAGTGAAACCCCACCAGATTTTCGTGGCAGCAGATCTTGCCGATCCCCACGGCACACACCGCAAATGCACGGAGGCTGTCCTTGCAGCCCTCGCGCAGGCCAAAGAGCGCGGCGAAAGCTGGCTCAACGATTGCCGTGTATGGATGTATCGCGGAGCATGGGCAGAATGGCCAATCGAGGATATCGAGATGTGCGTGCCCATGAGCCCCGAAGAACTGCTCCAGAAACGTAACGCCATCCTCAAACACTCCTCACAGATGGAGAGCGCACCCTACCTCGGCAACGATTCGCGCCTTTTCTGGCAGCGTGCGGAGGATCGCAACCGTGGCACCGCGCAGCTCTACGACTCACTCGGCCTTGCATCGTATGAGGCCATGGAGGCTTTCCGCGAATATCACATCTGATTTCCCACCCCATTAAACATATCATAAGAGGAGGTATGCCGTGTACGGCATACCTCCTCTGTTTATATGCCACATATAGATACAAATCACACTATTTAACACCCTCGAATATTAAAATTCATAGCATAATCCCTATCTTTGCAGCCGATTTTATCAATCTATCCACAAAATTCAATCCTTATGGCCGCAAAGGCACAATTCGGAAGCAAGATAGGACTAATAGCAGCCACCGTAGGCTCCGCGGTCGGGCTGGGTAACGTTTGGCGCTTTCCAGCCGAAGCGCAAGCCAATGGAGGAGCCGCGTTCCTGCTGCTTTACATGGCATGCGTGTTCCTTCTCGGCATACCCGTGATGCTCGCCGAGTTCTCGCTCGGACGCGGACAGCGCTCCGATGCCGTGGGCGTGTTCAAGCGCCTCGCTCCACGCTCATCGTGGTGGATAGGAGGAGCGATAGCCATACTGGCGAGCTACCTCATCCTATCGTTCTATATGGTGGTGGCAGGATGGACGCTCGAATACATGTGGCAGTCAATCACCGGAGCGCTCTACGCCCCTGTAACCGAAGCTACCGCACACACCGGCATAGAGGCCCTCGACGTGCAGTTCAAGACACGCATGGAAGAATACATCCTTCAGGACGTGCGTCCGTTGGTGATGACCTACATAATGCTCGCCATCAACCTCGGCATACTACTTATGGGCGTGCAGAAAGGTATAGAGAAGATGTCAAACGTGCTTATGCCTGTGCTCTTCGCCCTGCTGCTCGCCTTCGCCTGCGTGGCCATGACATTCCCCGAGGCCGCTGAAGGGCTGCGCTTCTTCCTCCATCCCGACTTCAGCAAGATCGACGCCTCGGTGGTTGTCAACGCGCTCGGACAAGCATTCTTCTCCCTCTCGCTCGGCATGGGCATTCTTATCACCTACTCAAGCTATTTCCCGAAAGACACGCGCCTGACGCGCACAGCTGTCACCGTCTCTCTGCTCGACATGCTTGTGGCAGTGATGATGGGCTTCATCATCTTCCCGGCGGTAAAATCGTTCGGACTCGACAGCGAAGGACTCGAAGGAGCGACGCTCGTATTCGTCACCCTTCCGGAGGTGTTCGCCCAGATGCCGCTGACCGAGCTATGGTCGTCGCTCTTCTTCCTGCTGCTGATGGTGGCCGCACTAACGTCGACAATATCACTCGCAGAGGTATCGATAGCCTTCATGCAGGACCGCTTCGGACTGCGCCGCACCACGGCCTGTCTCGCAGTGATACTCCCGTTGTTCCTGCTCAGCACCATCTGCTCCCTGTCGCAAGGCTCACTGTCATGGATAAAGGTGGCAGGACTCAACATCTTCAGCCTGCTCGACACCGTAGCCACCAACATCATGCTACCAGTAGCAAGCATAATCACCTGTGTCTACATAGGATGGTTCGCACCGAAAGGTTACCTGCGCAACGAACTTACAAACCACGGTGCCATAGCCTCACGCGCCTACCCCGTCGTACAGGCCATCGTACGCTACGTGGCTCCGGCAATAATAGCACTGATATTAATCGCCTCATTCCTCTGAACCCAGCAACACACACATGACAGACCAGCGTGCACAGTTCGGCACACGTCTCGGCGTGATAGCCACAACAGTAGGATCGGCCGTCGGACTCGGCAACATATGGCGCTTCCCCTACGAGGCCGGAGCACACGGTGGAGGAGCATTCCTGCTCATATACATCGGATTCATATTCCTGATAGGCGTCCCCGTGATATGCGCCGAATTCATCATGGGACGCGGCACACGCCGCAACATATTCGGAGCCTTCCGCGCCCTCCACTCGTCACGCTACTGGGCCTGGACAGGCTACATGGGAATCCTCGCGAGCATCCTTATCCTGTCGTTCTACTCGGTGGTGGCCGGATGGACCATGGAATACCTCGCGGAAGCGCTCACGGGCACTCTTGACGCTGCATCTGCCGGCGGTGAACTGCACGACGCCTTCGACAACTTTGCAGCAGGCCCACGCTCCGTGATGTGGACGCTCATATTTCTCGCCATAAACGCAGTGATACTCTTCCGTGGAGTGCGCGGAGGAATCGAGCGCGCATCCAACGTGCTCATGCCGGTACTGTTCATCATCCTGATAATATTCTGCATCAACTCCCTGACCATGCCGGAGGCAGCCGAAGGATTGAGATTCCTATTCCGTCCGGACTTCACCAAGGTCGATTCATCAATGCTGATCGGTGCGCTCGGACAAGCGTTCTTCTCTCTCTCCCTCGGACTGGGCACACTCATGACCTATTCGAGCTACTTCTCCGATTCTACACCGTTGGTGAAAAGCGCCGTCACCACGGCCTCGCTCGACACCCTCGTGGCCATTCTTGCCGGCATTATAATCTTCCCCGCAGTGTTCACCTACGGATGCGAGCCGGCCGCAGGCCCCAAGCTCGTGTTCGAAGTGTTGCCATCCATATTCCACCAGATGCCCGGAGGCCCCATATGGGCCATACTGTTCTTCTTCCTGCTGTTCCTCGCATCACTCACCTCGACCATCTCCATGAGCGAGATATGCATAGCTTTCTTCTGCGAACAGCTTGGCATGTCGCGCCGGCGCGCCACACTTCTCAACACCGTCATAGCGATGAGTCTCGGCACTCTGTGCGCACTATCGTTCGGTGCCTTTTCTGGATTCACCGTCTGCGGGCTCACCATCTTCAATCTTTTCGACTATCTGTCGAGCAACATAATGCTTCCGCTCGGCGGCATGCTCATATCCATCTTCGCAGGCTGGATAGTCGACCGACGCATACTCCGTTCACAGCTTGCCGGCACCGGGCGCATCTCCACGCCACTGCTCCGCACCATCACGTTCTGCCTGCGCTATGTGGCTCCGGCCGCTATCCTCCTTGTATTCCTCTCCGGACTTGACATAATATGAAAAAACTTACGCCTATATACGACCATGTGCGATGCCGCAACCTACAGGTCCGGCATCGCACATGGTCGTATGTACTTGAATAATGGTTATAAGAGGTGCGTCAGAAGTTATAGCCGAGGGAAACTTCGAAATAATTCTCGTATAGAGTGGTATAATTGATGTCGCTCATGTTGAGAATGCCAATGCCGCCACCGATGCCGAGATAATAGTGGTCATACGACACCCCCGCGCCAAACTTCCAGTTGCAATTACACCTATGCATGCCTATGATGGCATTCTCTCCATAGGCCGAAGGAGCCGCATGAAAGCGCTCGCCAACAACGTCGATGGTCATATACTGGTCATTGGAAAGGCCGAGATCAAGCTCCGGGCCGGTATACACGCTCACCTTTATATCCGGGGTGAAATCGAAATGATAGCCGAACATGACAGGTATCCGCAGTCCGAACTTTCGCATCGATGCATGCTTCAAATCAAAGGGCACGCCTTCCGTATCTACCATCTCGTCCATCGCACCGGCCTTTATCGACTCTGTGTTGTAATACAGCGTAACACCCGGCTCAATGTAAAGATTGGCGAACAAGGGCACATTGTATATCACACCGACACCGAATCCTGATCCTTTGCCGAGCAACCCCATCTTTCCGGCGTCGTCAATCTTCAGATCGCCCGGACATTTCAGATTATACATGGCACGTACTCCAACGTAAGGCTCGTTGTCGGGATTGTTGAAGATCGTGTTCTGTGCCTCCACACCGACGAATGCCGCTCCTGCAAGCATCGCAGTCAATAATAACTTTTTCATAATAGACAATATTATGTACAACGCCCTTAAGCGACCAATGAATAAGCACGCCTCAAGGCCTATTGATATAAACGACAATTCTAAATACAGTATTGTTCACATTACGAGGAAATTAAGACGCACATGTCATTAGCGCGAAACCGGATGGCAACATATCCAACTGATTATCAATAACAAGTCCAAGCGCATAGACCATTTTAACCTTATTTCACATATATTATTTGCATCTTAATAAAACATGCACTAACTTTGCACTCGCAAAACAGAAACATCGCGGGATGGAGCAGTGGTAGCTCGTTGGGCTCATAACCCAAAGGTCG